>JAUYTX010000066.1 GCA_030695025.1 Bacteroidales bacterium
GTCCTGGTGCTGGATGCCGGTGACTACAACCAGGGAACTCCATACTATACTCTTTTCGGTGGAAAGATGGAGATTATGCTCTATAATGCAATGGGGTATGATGCAGTTTGCCTTGGGAACCACGAATTTGACGATGGTCAGGAGGTTCTGGCTAAGAGACTGCAGGAGGCAGACTTTGTTACACTTTGTGCAAATTACGACTTTTCTTCAAGTCCGTTAAAAGATATAGTTAAACCATATACGATTATCAATAAGGGTGGTTATAAAATTGGAATAATAGGAGTATTGCTCGATCTCAGAGGATATGTTTCAGAGAAGGCAAGAGAGGGCATTAAATACAAGAACCCGACTCCAATAGTTAACAAATTGGCCAAAAAGCTAAAGAAAAAAGATGGTTGTGATCTTGTAATTGTCTTAAGCCATCTGGGATTTGACGGAGGATCTAAAGAGAGGCCTGCAGATGTTAATCTTGCCAAGAGCGTTAAAAATGTAGATATTATAATCGGAGGCCACTCACACACATTTCTCGAAGAGCCGGTTATTGTGAAAGACAAAGCAGGCAAAGGAGTAATTGTAAACCAGACAGGTGCCCATGGGGTCTACACAGGCCGAATTGATATTACTTTCATGAAATAATCTCCGCGCCAGTTTTGGACATGTGTTTGTAATACAGAAAATTAAAAAAGAGACTTTCGTAAAATGTATAGAGTTTTACAAAAGTCTCTTTTTCAAAGCGCTTAATTCTAGATAGTTGTCCAAAACTGGCGCGGAGAATTATTTGGTTTTGTTTGTGTATTTGTAGCGTTTAATTTTGTGTGTGGCTGTCTTTTCAAACTGCTCGGGGTGATCAACCACTACATTTATCTTTGAGAATTTGTTTACACGTGCATTTACGTAGTCATAGACCTCTTTCTTTAGGTGATCGAGCTTTTCATGAAATGCTTTCATTACCTCTTCTTTCTTCTCATCGTATGATTGCATCAGATCATCCTTGGTCTTTGAGAACTCCTCTTTCTTCTCTTCGTAGGCTTTTATTATCTCCTCTTTTTTCTCATCATATGAGTGCTTTAACTCATCTTTGGTCTTGTAATAGGCAGCTATTGCTTCGTCCTTTGCCTCTATAAGAGATTTAAGTTTATCAGGGTTGAAATGAACCAGAGCAACAAGTTTACCATCGTAAAGAGTCACCAGCGATTCGGCTACCATTGAGTGACCGTTGATTATTGATTCGATCTCCTCGGGATAAATGTTCTCACCGCTTGGGCCAAGAATCATATTATTGAGACGACCTTTGATAAAGAGGCGACCCTCTTTGTCAAAGATTCCCAAATCTTTTGTGCGGAACCAGCCATCTTCTGTAAATGCCTGAGCAGTTGCCTCAGGATTTTTATAGTATCCCATCATTACATTTGGACCTTTTGCAACAATTTCACCTTCTCCTGTTTCAGGATTGGGGTTGTTGATTTTAAGTGTCACACCATGAACCGATGGGCCTGTTGACTGAAGTTTTGTCTTTCCGACAACAGCACCTGCCAATAAAGGAGAGGTCTCTGTAAGACCGTACCCTATAGCATAAGGGAATTTAGCCTCCTGTAAAAATCTTTCAACCACAGGGTCAAGTTTTGCTCCCCCAATTCCAAAGAAACGAAGATTTCCACCAAATGTCTTCATAAGCTTCTTTCCGGCAACCTTGTTTAAAAGTTTTCTTCCAAAAGTTGTCTTGTAAAGCGTTCTGGTAACAGGACTGGCATTGAATTTTGGTAATACCGAGTTTCTGTAAATCTTTTCTATGATCATTGGAACGCTTAATATGGTTGTAGGACGTGACTCCTTAAGTGCGTTCATAAGAATTGTCGGGGTAGGGGCCTTCTCAATATAGTAAACCTTGGAACCGCTCGCCATTGGAAGAAGCAGACATAAACTGCTCTCGAGTGTGTGAGAAAGCGGAAGAAGCGAAAGCCATACATCCCACTCAAAGCCGGGTCTTAGTATGCATGCCGAGTAAAGATGTTTGCATAAATTACTATGGCTCAGCATTACTCCTTTTGAGTTTCCTGTTGTTCCTGATGTGTATATTATTACTGCAAGATCTTCCTCAGATGAGGTCTTGATTTCGGCTTTTTGTTCTGTTACTGATCCACGAATTGGGGTTAGAGTGTCAATGTCAATAACTACCTTGAACGTTTTAAGAGTCTCTTCGGCAACTTTATACATTAACCTCTGTGAAATAAACAGGGCAGTGGCTTCTGAATGGTCGATAATGTTTTTAATCTCAAAATCAGAGAAATCCGGAAGCAAAGGTACTGATACCCTGCCAAAGGCAGTGGAGGCAAAATAGGCAACAGGCCAGTTGGGCATGTTCTGACTTAATATTGCAATCTTATCATCAGGACTAACTCCATAAGATGCAAGCATATCTGATACCTCTGAAGTTTTGGCCCCAAATTCTTCGTAAGTGTAAGATTGGCCGTTTATATATGAGAATGCACTATTGTTCTTGTAAGTTGTTGTACAGTAAGTAAATAAATCTCTTAAAGTACCAAATTGAGGAAAGTTCATTTTTATGTTTTATATATAGTCGGTGTAATTATGTGCAATAATCATTCCAAATTATTGCAGGTCATCTCCTGTTATAAACATCTTAGGGTGTTTTCCTACAATGCCCTTATCTTTATACCATTGCCTAATCCTTTTAAGATCGGCTTTAGGATCGTCTGTTAGTTCAAATCTCTCTCCGCGACCTACCTCTTTTTTCCCCCAGTCAAAATATCCCAGATAAACCGGTACATCTGCAGCTTTGGCAATTGTGTGAAACCCACTTTTCCAGTTAGAAGTTGGTTTTCTGGTCCCTTCAGGAGCAATTGCAAGGTGTAGAGTATCCCTCTTTTTGAACTCTTCAATAACCTGAAGAGTTAATCTGGCTCCCTTTGATCTATCTACGGGAATTCCTCCCATTGCCCTTACTATGGGACCTAGCGGACCCCAAAACAGGCTCTTCTTAACCAGAACACTTGCCTTGCCTCCTACGGAGTGATAGTAGAGATATGAGATAACAAAATCCCAACTAGAGGTGTGAGGCACACCCAGGACAATACATTTCGGCTCCGGAGCAGGTGGCTCCATTGTTTTCCAACCGAGCAATTTGAGGATTATTGTAGAAAATTTCGCCATGTTTAGTAAATTTTTACCATTACTTAAAAAAATATTCAAGCTACAAAGATAGGAAAAGAACAGCCGTTTTATATAAAGAGTGACATATTGGCCTCTTCGCTTTTCTCAAGGTATGTTGCCACCCCTGCAAAGTTTACACCCTCCATAATCTCCTCCTCGTGAACACCCATCACATCCATACTCATTTTGCAGGCAATAAACTCTACACCTGCAGCACGAGCCTGGTCAATTAATGACTCAAGAGTATCAATATTCTTCTTTCGCATAATGTATCTCATCATAAATGAACCCATTCCCATCATGTTCATCTTTGAAAGTTTAAGTGATGAGGCATTTTTTGGCAGCATCATTCCAAACATCTTTCCCATCAAATCTTTCTTAACCTTAACAGGATTTTTTCTTTTAATAACATTCAAACCCCAGAATGTAAAGAACATAGTGACTTTTTTCCCCATAGATGCAGCGCCATTGGCAATGATAAACGAAGCCAAAGCCTTGTCAAGGTTGTCGCTAAAAACAACAATTGTTTTATTATCACCTACAACTCCTCCTGAAATTCTGCAGTTTGAAGATGCCTCTCCTTTTTCTACCCTGGCAGTAATCACTCCCATTCTGCTCTCTACTGAGATAAGTTTTGCACCGGTTATCTTGCACCAGGATGCCACATCTTTTCCAAAGGCCATATCTGTAGCCCTTATCTCCAGCCTCTCCCCTACATTGAGGGTGTCATAGCTCTTTTTAAGTTGCATGATAGGTCCGGGACATTGTAGTCCGGTAGCATCAACAGCAATGAACGTCTCTTTGTCAATTTCGCTAAGTGTGTCATCAGATGTAATCTGGCCGGCAAAAAACTGGGTAGCATTCTGTCTTGCTGTTGCAATAGAGTATGTTTTGTAACCTCCCGAGAGGTTAAATACATTTTCAAAACCGTTCTGATAAAGAATACGGCTTGCAACATACCCTCTGAGCCCTACTGCACAATAAACAATAACTCTTTTGTCGGTGGGTATTTCTGAAAGTCTGCCCCTTAGCTCATCAAGCGGGATGTTAACTGAGTTATCAATTGCTCCGAGTGAATACTCCTCTTTTGTTCTTACATCAAGCAGAAAATCGTTTGCCGGGTCTGATTTTGCCGCCTTTCTCCACGATACAATTTTTACTCTGCCTTTTAGTATGTTGTCTGCTACAAAGCCAGCCATGTTAACAGGATCTTTTGCAGATGAATATGGAGGTGCATAGGCATGCTCAATATTCATGAGATCGTATATAGTACCTTTAGATTTCAGTACCTGAGCAAACATCTCAATTCTTTTGTCAACTCCATCAAAACCGACAACCTGAGCTCCCAGTAATCTGCCATCTTCGGGTGCAAACAGAATTTTAATGGAGAGAGGTAATGCATTTGGGTAGTAACCCGCGTGCGACGATGAGTGTGTGAAAGATGAAATATATTTAATCCCTGCACTGTTGAGTAATTTACCGTTTGCACCGGTTGATGCAACAGTAAGGTCAAACACTTTTGCGATTCCGGTACCTATAGTTCCTTCGTATTTTGAGACATTGCCGTAAACAATATTGTCGGCAACAATTCTTCCCTGCTTATTGGCCGGCCCTGCAAGAGGAATTAAAGCCGGTTTACCTGTTACGGCATTTATCACTTCGGTTGCATCTCCAAGTGCATAAATATGTTCGTTGGAGGTTTGCATGTATTCATTTACCTTTATTCCTCCACTCAAACCAATTTCTATTCCTGCACTTTTAGCTAGTTTAATCTCCGGCTTAACTCCTATGCTCCAGATAACCATGTCTGCTTCAAGTTTTTTACCGCTTTGAAGTTCAACTGTTATTCCAGAGGGTGTTTCATCAAACTTTTTAACAGCATCGTTCAGGTGCAGATTAACACCTTTTGTGGTCAGCTCTGAATTTATAATTGAAGCCATTGAAAAATCCAAGTGGGCCATAACCTGAGGTGCCATCTCAACAAGATCAATCTTTATTCCCCACTCATGGAGATTTTCTGCCATTTCAAGCCCAATAAAACCACCACCCACAACAACAGCTTTTTCAACCTTTTTAACAGTTAGAAAGCGCTTGATTTTATCAGTATCAGGAACGTTTCTCAGAGTAAAAATCCTTGAGCTCTCAATACCCTCAATCTTTGGTCTGATGGGCTCAGCGCCGGGAGAGAGAATTAATTTATCGTAGGTCTCAAAATACCTGCGACCGCTTTCAATGTCCAATATCTCTACAGATTTACCTGCTGCATCTACCTTTTCAACCTCTGAACGAATTCTGATATCAACATTGTAACGCCCTTTGAATCCCTCTACTGTCTGTACAAAAAGGTTGTCTCTGTTATTGATCACTTCACCGATATAGTAAGGCAGACCACAATTTGCATAGGAGACATATTCGCCCCTTTCAAAAAGTATTATCTCTGCATTTTCGTCATTTCTCCTGAGTCTGGCAGCTACAGTTGCTCCACCTGCAACGCCTCCTACAATTATGTACTTCATTACTGTTATTGTTTTTTTATGTATTTTCTGAATTTTAAATTTTCAAGAAGGGTGCAAAGGAAAGGAATATTCTGTAATTTTCAAAATTATTTCCTAAGGAAATTTGTTTGTTTAGAAATATTATATACTTTTGTAAAGATAATCTTTAAAAACTAGCTAAAAATGAAATTTATCAAGAGAATACTGCCAATATTATTTATTCTTGCTGCAGTCACTGCATGTGGAGCGAGAGCAGGCGAAACAAAGGATGCCGGTAAAGATGGTACAGAAAAAAAATATACTGTTACACTTAATCAGGAGCAATTTCTAAAAAAAGTGAGCGATTTTAAAGCAAATCCGGATGGATGGAAGTACCTAGGAGACAAACCTGCAATTATTGATTTTTATGCCGATTGGTGCACATACTGCAAAAAACTAGCACCTGTTTTAGAGGAGCTTGCAAAGGAGTATGAGGGGCAGCTGATTATTTATAAGGTGAATACCGATAACGAAAGAGAGATAGCTACCGCATTTGGAATAAGAGCACTGCCAACTTTGCTGTTTATTCCAATGGAAGGAATGCCAGAAGTCGCACAGGGAGCTGTTCCAAAAGCGGAACTCAAAAAATATATAGAGTCATTTTTGTTAAAAAAGAGTAATTAATATGAAGAGGTTGTGTCTTATTAGAGATATATGCCGTTCAATTTCTGAATACGAACAAGAGTTTCAGAAAGAGCATAGCATTTGTCTGAACGAAGGAATGGTAATCTGCTCTCTCAAAGAGGGGAAACTCTCTTCAGGAGAGATAGCCAAAAAAATTAACCTGACCTGCTCCAATACTTCAAAAGTAATCCGATCGGTAGAAGAAAAAGGATTTATCGAAAGGGATATGGGAGTTGAGGATAAAAGGCAGATGTACTTCTCCCTAACAGAAAAGGGCACAGCGACATTGTCAGAGATTGAGGCGGTGGATATTAATCTGACATATCCGCTAGATAAACTGGTATCCTGATAAATTTAAAAAATTGGAAGATGAAAAAATTTCTTTTTTTCGGAGCACCGTTAAAGGAGGAGGAGAATTCAGGGGCAATACTTTTGCTCAGAATCTTCATAGGACTCCTAATGATTACTCATGGATGGGGTAAATTGTCAAACTTTGAAGCTTTTTCAGGTGGATTTCCTGATCCGATTGGGATTGGTTCTAAATTGTCACTTATGTTGGCTATTGGAGCAGAGTTCTTTGCTTCAATTTTCCTGATTTTGGGACTTCTTACAAGGCTATCTGCAATTCCTCTTGCATTTACAATGGGGGTAGCATTTTTTGTTGTTCACGCAGCAGATAAGCTCCAGACTAAAGAGCTTGCACTAATCTATCTGGGCATTTACATTTATCTGTTCCTAGTTGGTCCTGGCAAATACTCTCTGGACAGATTAATTTTCAAGAAACAGTTGTAGCAGAAATCAACCATTTCCTGTAATTCATCATTTAACTGTGTCAGCTATGGAAAACTTAGGCTCCATGTAGGAGTGTTTTCCGGCTGACACAGCTATTTTTAATAATTGAAATACTTATACCCAATCTTCACTCAGGATCTCTCCCTGAAGCGACATTGTCAAAGATTTTATCGGGATATTTCTGGATGCCTTCTCTCTGGCAAGTTTAGCCATTTGAAGCAGCCCACCACAGCAGGGAACCTCCATTTTTAAAACAGTCAATGTATTTATTTTAGACTCATCAATCATTATTGTAAGCTTATCAACATAGCTTTGTGTATTGGAGTCCAGCTTAGGACATGCAATAGCCAGAGATTTGTTTTTCAAAAATGTGCCGTGAAAATCGCCGTGTGAGAAGGCCGAGCAGTCAGAAGCCAGTAAAAGGTCGCTATTGCGTAAAAAGCCTGCTGCAGGATTTAACAGATGCAGCTGAACAGGCCACTGCTGAAGTTCAGATACCCCTGAGAAGTTACCAGCCGGAACAGGTGCCGCAGCCTTGACATTTCTGAAATCTCTCTCTGCTGCACCAGGACATCCGCATCCCTCAGATTTTGCACCACCACCGTTATGTGAGTGTGAATGCGCGTGATTATGACCATGTGCATGATCTGCTTTTTGGCTCTCTGCCTCAGGGGCAATCTTTGAAAGATCAATCTCAAAGCCACTCTTTTTGCACCACTCAACACCCTGGTTGAACCACTCCATTTCGTTGTGATCTCTCAGGTGTTTTAGGTGTGCAAGAACAACTCTCTCCCCTTTAGGCGAGATTCTCTCCATTACCTTAATTTCATCATAAGGCTCTGTCTCCTTCTCTATAAGTTCAATTGCACCAACCGGGCACTCTCCGATACAGGCCCCAAGACCATCGCAATAGAGATCGCTTATCATTACAGCCTTACCGTTAATAAGTTGCAATGCTCCTTCGTGACAACCTTCAACACAGTTACCACAACCGTTGCAAAGATCCTCGTCTATTTTAATTACTGTCCTTTTCATATCTATTAATTATTTACCGGGTTACTATTTGATTTGAACACAAAGGTATGTTCGGTCAAACAGAAAATATGTAACAAATGATACATTAGAGAACTTATTTTAGGCTTATTTGTTTTAAATGTCTAAATTTGAATTAAAGGCAACGGTCATAACTTAAAATTTATGAGATTAATATACCTGGCATTGGCACTACTTTTTGCATCATCATGTTCTACAGCATACATGGCTCTTGACTCTGCAGATGATTTTGAAATTCAGAGATATATGGGCAAGTGGTATGAGATTTCAAGACTTCCCAACAAATTTGAGGAGGGTCTTGAAGACATTACTGCCAACTATGAGCTGACCGACGACGGTAAAGTTTTAGTTATCAACGAAGGGAGGCTTATCTCCGATAGAAGCAGAGTTAAACAGGCAAAAGGCAGGGCATGGATTCCTGACCCATCGGAACCCTCAAAATTGAAGGTAAGTTTCTTTTGGCCATTTGCCGGAGACTACTGGGTACTCAAAGTCGATAAAGACTATACATACGCCCTTGTAGGAGATCCTTCAGGTAAGTTTCTTTGGATACTTGCCAGAGATCCTAAAATTGACCCTAAGATTGAAGCTGCTCTTAAAGAGTATGCCTTTTCTTTAGGATTCCCCGTTGAAAATATGGTCAGTGGTCAGGCCGATTAGATTATCATCAGCTAAATTTGGGATTGTAACCTTCAGAAGCGGAGTTCTCTCCATCTCTCTCTTAATAGCGTAAAGCGCACCGCTGTTTCTTGCCCAGGCCCTTCTTGAGATTCCATTGTTAACATCCCAGTGAAGCATATTTTTTATCCTTCTGTCGGCATCGTCACTTCCATCTATTACCATTCCGAAACCGCCGTTAATAACCTCGCCCCAGCCAACACCTCCGCCATTGTGCAGTGAGACCCATGTCGCTCCGCGGAATGAGTCCCCGATAGCATTCTGAACAGCCATATCTGCAGTGAACTGCGAGCCGTCATATATATTGGAAGTCTCTCTGTATGGTGAATCTGTGCCGGATACATCGTGGTGGTCTCTACCAAGAACGATGGGTGCAGATATTCTTCCCTCTCTTATCGCCCGGTTCATCTCCAGAGCGATTTTCATTCTCCCCTCAGAATCAGCGTAAAGAATTCTCGCCTGTGATCCTACAACAAGTTTATTTGCCCCTGCCTCTTTTATCCAGTGAATATTGTCTGCCATCTGAGAGCGAATCTCATCGGGAGAGTCTTTCATTAATGCTTCAAGCACCTCTGCTGCAATACGGTCTGTCTCCTCAAGATCTTTTGGTAACGAAGATGTACAAACCCAGCGGTATGGACCGAAACCGTAATCAAAAAAGAGGGGACCCATAATATCTTGTACATATGAAGGATATTTGAATCTGCCATCGGGTAGAACAACATCTGCACCTGCTCTCGAGGCTTCAAGCAAAAATGCGTTTCCGTAATCAAAGAAATACATCCCCCTTTCAGAGAGCCTGTTTATGGCAGCAGCATGTCTTCTCAAAGTCTTTTCGACCTCCTCCCTGAATCTCTCAGGCTCCTCTGCCATCATTGTGTTGGACTCTTCAAGTGAAAATCCTGCCGGATAATATCCTCCTGACCAAGGGTTATGAAGGGAGGTCTGGTCACTGCCAAGTTCAACGTCAATATTGCTATCGATTAGTTTCTCCCACA
The DNA here is from genome assembly GCA_030695025.1 of Bacteroidales bacterium. Lineage (GTDB taxonomy): Bacteria > Bacteroidota > Bacteroidia > Bacteroidales > UBA932 > Bact-08. The sequence goes on from JAUYTX010000066.1 coordinate 9,851, forward strand.
GATCAACAATATTTCCCTGATATGCAAGAGAGACTGCTTCGCAACCCTCTTTTGCCCGCTTTATTCTTTCGGTTAAACTGTTAAGATCGTTATAAACTTCATCAACCCAGCCTTGAGAATGCCTTGTCTCTACAGCCTTTGGGTTAATTTCGGCCACAACTCCCACTACGCCGGCAATTACTGCGGCCTTTGGTTGTGCGCCGGACATCCCTCCCAATCCTGAACTTACAAAAAGCATCCCTTTAATGTTGTCATTCTGACGCTTCATTCGGCCGGCATTAAGAACAGTGATTGTTGTGCCGTGAACAATACCCTGTGGTCCGATATACATAAACGAGCCGGCTGTCATCTGGCCATACTGAGACACACCGAGTGCATTAAATTTTTCCCAGTGATCTTTTGAAGAGTAATTTGGAATAACCATACCATTTGTAACCACAACTCTGGGAGCATCTTTATGAGATGGAAACAGCCCCATGGGATGACCCGAGTAGAGGACCAGAGTCTGTTCATCGGTCATCTGAGCAAGATACTGCATGGTTAACAGGTATTGAGCCCAGTTTTGAAAGACTGCTCCGTTACCACCGTATGTTATGAGTTCGTGGGGATGTTGTGCTACTGCATAGTCAAGATTATTGCTCAACATCAGCATTATTGCAGCTGCCTGAATAGATTTATGTGGGTAATCGTATATTGTTCTGGCTTTTATCTCATAGTCAGGACGAAAACGGTACATATATATACGCCCGTATAATTTGAGTTCATTGGCAAATTCCGGAGCGAGAGTCTCATGAAATCTCTCAGGAAAATACCTGAGTGCATTCTTTAGAGCCAGCATCTTCTCCTCTCTGTTAAGTATATCTTTCCGCTTGGGAGCATGGTTTATATTGGGATCATATCTCTTTTGCAAGGGGAGTTCTGATGGAATTCCCTGGAGGATCTGTTTCTGAAACTCAGTAAGGCTCATAAATATAATTAAGTTGTTAAACCACAAAATTAACAAAAAAAGTGCTTACCTATTGTCAGGTAAGAAAAATATAATTACTTTTGCAGCCCAACAAAAGGAGGTGTAGTAGATATGATCATAGTACCAATCAAGGAGGGCGAAAACATTGAAAGAGCTCTTAAGAAATTCAAACGCAAGTTTGAAAAGACAGGAACCATTCGCGAAATGAGGAGCAGAAAGACTTATGTAAAGAAGTCAGTGAAGAGACGCGATGAGGTGAAAAAAGCCATCTATGTTCAGTCTCTCCGTCTTAACGAGGAGTAGTCTTATTTGTACAAAATAATAGAAAAAATGACATCTTGTTTTAATACAGGATGTCGTTTTTTTTATTAAATTAGATGCGAATATGAGACCACAGGAGTTATTTATAGATTATTTGAGGGTACAGAAGAGATACTCCCCCAGAACGCTGGATATTTACAGTGAGAGTATCAACCAACTTTATAAATATATAGCTCCGCAAGATGGAGAGGAGGAGGAGAATTTTCTTGTAATGCAATCGGTCAGAGGCTTTATTGCCAACGGTCTGGATTCCGGCTTGAGTGCACGCACAATGAATTTAAAGCTTTCTGCAATAAGTAGTTATTGTACCTATCTCGTCAAAAGGGGCTTTCTTAAAAGTAATCCAGTCAAAAAAATTATCCGCCCCAAAGAACCGTCAAAATTGCCGGAATTTTACACTTTGGCCTCTGTTGATGATTATTTCAATCGTGAGATTGATCATGATGATTTCTTTGCCGTCAGAGACAGGATTATGGTTGAAGTTCTTTACTGTACAGGCATCCGAAGGGCAGAACTGGCCAATTTGAAAATCGCAGATTGGGACAAATCAAGAGCCCTATTCAGAGTTACCGGGAAGGGAGACAAAACAAGAGAGGTGCCAATTACCAACTCATTATCAAACAATCTGGAATCATATTATAAGTTGTTCCGGGAGTACTATACCCTTAATCCCGGTAATTATCTTTTTTTAACAGACACGGGACAACCAATGTATCTGTCGTTTGTTAATAAAGTAGTAAGAAAGGAACTTGGAGGAGTCAAGGGACTCACCGGTAAAAAAAGTCCGCATATGCTAAGGCACTCTTTTGCGACCCACCTTCTTAATAACGGTGCAGACCTCAACAGCATCAAGGAGGTTCTGGGGCACTCTTCGCTGGCGGCCACACAGGTGTATACACATAACTCTTTCGAGCAGCTCAAAAAAGTTTTTTTAACCGCTCATCCAAGAGCAAAAAAAGGAGGTTAACATGGACATTAGGATTCAATCACTCAAGTTTAATGCAGACAACAAACTGATCGACTACATCGAAAAGAAGCTCTCTAAGCTTCCAAAGTTTTACGACGAAATTCTAAATGTTGAGGTAATTCTCAGTCTGCTGCCTGATTACGAAAACAAGAATGTCAAGATGATGGTTTTTATACCGGGAAACGAACTGGTAGTAGAGAGGCACGCCGCAAAATTTGAGGATGCCACAGTAGAATGTATAGATGTACTCAAAGACTTACTGGTAAAAGTTAAAGAGAAGAAAAGAGACAAATAGTATATACTAGTCAAAAAGAGTAAGAAACTCCTCTCCGCTTATATTTTGAAAATAATCGGAGAGGTTTATTTTTTGAATTCTCTCTTCAATTTTATCTCTCAGATGTTCGCAGCCTTTTAGGTGCTCCTCAATTTCGGTGGTCTCTTTAAGGAAGAAGTAGTTGCCGTAAAATTTGAGGTCTTTGATAATACCTTTGTCCACCTCCATATATAACTCAAGCAACCCGGCCGGGAAGCGACATACCTTTGAATAACCGTATGATGGTGAAGATCCGTAGTTCCACTCGTCTCTTCCGTATCTTTCCAGTTTAAGTCCGGCAATTGCTGCAAGATCTTCCGGCGTATAGTCATATCGGGTGAAAGTCCCATTTCCCTTTTCAGTTATGAACTTCTCCAAGAACTGTATAAACTCTTCTACTGTCATTGGATTGGGTAAGTGTTCACAGATATTTGTCACCCTTGCCCTGTTTGACTTTACCGCCTTTCCTGTGAAATTTACCTCTCTGTCGGCAAGAGCCATGGAGAGGTTGTTCATAGAGGCCGAAAACAGCAGAGTACCATGTTGCAGGATTCTGTTTTTATAAACAGCAACAGCATTCCCGGAGAATTTTTTACCGTCAATCACAAGGTCGTTTCTCCCTTCAAGGTTTGCCTTTATACCAAGTTGTGCCATTGCCTCCAGAATGGGGCGTGTAAAACGGGCAAACATGCTGGCAGTATCCTCAGATTGGTCTCTGTTATCTATAAATGTGAAATTCACATTGCCCAGGTCATGAAATACAGCTCCTCCTCCCGATAACCTTCTCACCACAGGTATATTGTTCTTTCTCACGTACTCAACATTGATTTCGGCGTATGCGTTCTGGTGCAATCCCACAATTATTGAGGCATCGTTTCTCCACAATCTGAAAATGGGTTGGCTCAACTTTTTAAAGAGATACTCCTCTGTGGCCAGGTTCCATTGGGGGTCGGTAGAGTGGTCAATAATGTATATCATATTATTTTTTGCGCCTTTTTTTATTTTTAAACAATATTTTCAACAGATGGTAAATGCCGGCTGCAATTATAATTCCCAGCAGTGCTCCGAACAATACGTCAGAAGGGTAGTGCCTTCCAACATAAATCCTGCTGTAAGAAACGATAAAAGCCCAAATAAAAATGAAAACAGAGTATGTGTATTTTCGAAATACCAGTGAGGTTATTGTTGCAAGACCAAAGACATTTGCCGCATGGCTTGAGACAAAGCCGTACATCCCTCCTTTGCCGTCCAGTAATCTAACCATGTCAGAGACTAAAGGGTTATGACCCGGCCTTAAACGTTCGGTTAAATCTTTAATGAATGAACTTCCAATATCGGTAATTGCAAAAGTTGCAATAATTGCCATTATTACAGAGACCGCATACCACACTTTACCCTCCTTAATTGCGTAACGGTGAATTATGTACCCAAGGATTATTGCATACAACGGAAGCCAGGGAAGTCTTGCGGTGAAAATAAGCATCACCTTGTCCCAGAAGGGAGAATTAAATCCGTTTATCAGTAAAAGGAGGTAGGTGTCAAATTCTGATATACGCTCTAACATCTGAAAAATTATGAGTTAAGTTTATCCCAGAGCAAATCAGTGAGTTGAATCAAATTTTTCCCTGTATAAGATGATATGAAAATATGAGGAATCTTTCTTGGCAATCCTTTTTTAATCATTTTTTCAAGCTCTTCGTCAAGCAAGTCACACTTTGTAATAGCCAAAACTCTCTCTTTACTTAAAAGTTCAGGATTGTACATCTTAAGTTCTCTTAGCAGTATTTTGTACTCACCGGCAATGTCTTTTGCATCGGCAGGTATCATGAACAAAAGCATTGAATTTCGTTCAATATGTTTCAAAAACCTAAGTCCAAGCCCTCTCCCTTCGTGAGCTCCCTCAATAATTCCCGGGATATCAGCCATAACAAATGATTTATGATCACGACATGCAACTATACCAAGATTGGGTTCAAGTGTGGTAAACGGGTAATCAGCAATTTTTGGTTTTGCAGCTGAAATCTTTGAAAGCAGAGTAGATTTGCCGGCGTTTGGAAAGCCTACCAATCCAACATCTGCAAGAACCTTTAACTCAAAAATGAACCAATTCTCCAGTCCATCTTCGCCAGGCTGAGCATAGCGTGGTGTCTGGTTTGTAGCAGTTTTGAAAAAGGCATTTCCCATTCCGCCTCTGCCACCCGGTGCAAGTATTTTCTCCTCGCCCTGCTCTGTAATCTCAAACAGAACCTCTCCTGTCTCAGCAACTTTTACAACAGTTCCAAGAGGAACATCCAGGTAAACATCTTTACCATCTGCTCCATGCCTCAATGCACCGCTTCCGCCGCCACCGTGTTCAGCCCTTATGTGTTTCCTGTATTTTAAGTGAATGAGTGTCCAGTACTGAGAATTACCTCTAAGTATCACATGGCCACCACGTCCACCATCTCCCCCGTCAGGCCCTCCCTTAGGAATAAATTTCTCTCTTCTAAGGTGTACAGAACCTTTGCCACCTTTTCCGGATGCACAAAATATTTTTACGTAATCAACAAAATTTGAATTGTTACTCATTTTTTAAACCCTCAATTATTGAGCAAATATTTTTAAATATATCATCTACGGGTAAGTCACCCTTGATATGATGATATTTGCCCTTCTCTTTATAATAAGCGATGAGAGGTTCTGTCTTGGCATGATACGTTTTTATCCTGTTCAGAATTGTCTCTATTGCAGAATCATCTTTTCTTCCCTCAATTTCTGCTCTCTTCTGGATTCTATCAACTATCAGTTTATCTTCAACCTCAAGAGACATAACAGCGTTAACACTTCTTTTGTTGCATTCAAGCAGTAATTTATCAAGAGCCTCTGCCTGAGATATGGTTCTTGGAAAGCCGTCAAAAATAAAACCCTTTACTGTTGAATCTCGGTTACAAATCTGATCTTTAATAATATCCAGAACAATTTTGTCATCAACAAACTGACCTTTATTAATAAGTTCTTTTGCTATCTTTCCTACTTCAGAGCCTTTGGCAATCTCTTTGCGAAGTAACTCACCGGTAGAGATGTGCCTTAAGCCGTATTTTTCAATAAGAAGCGTAGATTGTGTTCCCTTACCGGCACCCGGGGGACCAAAAATTATAAAATATTTCATCTATGACACAAGGTTAATCCAGGACATATATGTCCTTATACTGCCTGCCCAGTTCGTTGTAATCTAGCCCGTAACCTACAATAAAGTCATTTGGGATCTGCATGGCTGTGTAGTCAATTTTAATCTCTTTATCGTAAGCTTCCGGCTTTAAAAGAAGCGTGCAAATTTTAATATCTGCGGCACCGGCCGCACGTAGAAGCTTGTATAGCTCTTCTATTGTTGTGCCTGTATCTACTATGTCCTCAACTACAATGACATTACGGCCCTTTACAGAAGAGTTCAGACCCAGAATCTCTTTGATCTCCCCTGTGGACTCAGTTCCGCTGTAGGAAGAGAGTTTAATAAAGGAGATTTCACACTGAAACTTTATAAGTTTAATAAGGTCAGATGTGAACATGAAGGACCCGTTGAGAACCGATAAAAAGAGCGGGGTCTCACAATTTTTGTAGTCATTATTGAGCTTTTCAGCTACTTCGCCTATACTGTTAAGAATCTTTTCACTCGGAATGAAAATCTTAAATTCTTTATCATGCAGTTTTATGCGCTCCATACTCAAATTGTTTGTGGCTGCGAAATTAATGATTATTTTTGCCTAAACCAATTTTTGTAATAACGATGAATCCTTTAGTGAGTATAATTATGGGCAGCACTTCAGATCTGCCGGTTATGAAACAGGCGGCTGAATTCCTGAATGACATGGAGATACCGTTTGAGATTAATGCCCTTTCGGCACACAGAGTACCTGAGCAGGTGGCCGAATTTGCCAAAGGAGCCCATAAGAGAGGTATAAAGGTAATTATTGCAGGAGCAGGAGGAGCTGCGCACCTTCCGGGTGTCGTGGCAGCTTTCACACCACTGCCTGTAATTGGAGTTCCTGTAAAATCAACCATCTCGATGGATGGGTGGGACTCTGTATTGTCAATTCTTCAAATGCCTGCCGGAATTCCGGTTGCCACTGTAGCGCTGGATAACTCAAGAAATGCGGCAATTCTCGCTTTTCAGATATTGGCGACTGCAGATCCGGTACTTATGGACAAAATGGTTAAATTTAAAGAGGATTTGGCATCAAAAATTAAACAAGCCAACAAAGAGCTGGAGGGGGTTAAGTATCCTTTTAAGGTGAACTAGATTCGTCAAAAATCAAAGCAATTTGATATAACCAAAGCAATTTAATATGTGGGAGAGATATGAGGGGGTTGATTATGTGTGCATTGCTGCAAATTTGCGGCAGTGTAGTCTATTGTCAGGATAGAGAGACAAATGTAAAATACATTGAATCGGTAATAGAGAAAATTTTAGGAAGTGGTGATTTTGAACACGAGTCTGATGCTGGTTTTGTTGAAGAACTTACTGCTCATTATGCTAAATTAATAGGGTTTAAGTTAAATATTAACAGGGCTCGCGACTCTGATTTTGAGAGCTTAAAATTACTTACGGAGTTTGAAATTGAAGCAATTCTTGATTACCGAAAGCAAAGTGGAGCAATCCTCTCATTTTTAGAGTTTAGCCTTATACCCGGTGTTGACCCGGAAAAGCTGAAAGTCTTGCAACCATTCGTAATCTTTAACGGAGATATAAAGCCCGGCCCGGCTTTGACGCCTATGGCCTCCCAAACTATACTCAGATCATCATTGGTCCCTCAAAAGAGACAGGGTTATATGCCTGTTTCAAAAGCAGATTATAACAAGAATCCTGATATCAGATATCTGGGGAGTCCCCTCCATTTATACGGACAGACAACCCTGGACCTTGGAGAGAGGGCAACGCTAATGGCTATTACAGAGAAGGATCCCGGTGAGAGAACAATGGATTATCTATCATGGAATGTCTCAATAAATAAGATCAGGATAGGAGCCAAGGTTACTGCAGAAAAGATAGTTGTTGGATCATATACCGCCAGATTCGGGCAGGGCCTGATTCTCTGGAATGGGTTTGTAATGGACTCCTCCTGGGATCCATTTGACAGTCAGAGAAGAGAACAGGGAATCAATAATTACCGTGCATCTGATGAAAATGCAGCATTTAAAGGTGTTGCGACTTCGGTTAGTTGGGGTAGGTTAACTACAACTTTGGTTTTGTCGGCGAGGATGTATGATGCAAGAGTCGTTTCTCAAGGTTACACCTCTCTTCTTAAAACAGGATTGCACAATACAACAACAACCGTAAAGAGAAAAGGGACACTCGGTAGCAATATGGCAGGAATAAATATAAATTATTCGTCAAACTCATTTAAAATAGGTGCAACAGCAACAGTGGACAGATATTCACTTCTTTATGCCGGAAAAGACTCAACGCTTCTCCAAAAGGCGGCTAAATACCAAAACAATTACGCCAATATTGGAACAGACTGGAGATACGTTATGGGCAAAGCTGTTGTATTTGGTGAATTGGCAACGGATATTTCGGGCTCTCCCGCCTGTATATCGGGTTTGCTTCTAAGGCTTACAGATAAAACAGATTTTTCGGCACTTTTAAAATATTCCTCTGCCAGATATTTATCAAGGCTGTCAGCAATTGACGCAGCCAGAGGAGGGGAGCTCTCTCTCAAATTTTCAATAAAAAAAATTATATCAGGGAAAAGCAGAGTTAACTTTCATACAACCCTAAGAGGGAAGTTCGGCAAATACTCTCTAAAGTTTGAATATGAGCCCGCAAATAATATTAAGCTGGAGATAAGAGGTTCAAAATATGGTGACAAAGGCTATGTCAGATCAGATTTCAAATTTTTTTACCGAGATTATCTAACTCTCCACTCCCGTGGAGATATCTCATTTTACAAGAGTGTTGAGGCGATAACGTGTGGATTTAATATTCATCAGGAGCTGATTATCAAAACACCAGATAACAGATTGGCTCTCTCAGCACGATGTGCATGGTTTGATATACCCCATTGGGAAAACAGAATTTACAGCTATGAAAGGGAAATTCTTTACCAGTTTCGCACAACGGCACTTTATGGAAGAGGAATCAGGTGGTATTTAAATCTAAAGCTTGCTATTTTAAATTATGCTGAGATATGGTTGAGGTACTCATCCACAACCTATTCAGACAGGGATAAAACCGGAGAGGGGCTTGAAATGATTCAAGGCCCCTCTAAAGGTGAAGCAAAGATTCAATTAAGAATCAAGCTTTAAGTATTTTCGAAAAGCTAAATTGGTCTAATTCTTATTTTTCTTCCAGGCATGATTTTGGTGTTTTTTGTAAACCCGTTTAATTTCATTATATCATTAAGAGTTACCCCTTCGAATTTTCTTGAAATTTCCCACAGTGTATCCCCCTTTTGAATAGTGTACATCACGTATCCTCCCGAGTTAGTTGTTTTTGCAGAAGAGGCAGATGCTGTTGATGTCGTGGTTCTGGTGGCCTGAACCGGTGGGTTGGATGTATGTATGGTGAGCCTCTGTCCCGGCCTGATTACAGATTTCACTCCATTCCAGGCCTGAATATCTGACACTCTTACCTTGTAACGGGTGGCAATTTGGCTTAATGTTTCACCGGATTTTACGGTATGAGTAACAGAGCTCCGCTGTGTTGTTGCTGTAGAATTTTTGGCGTTATTATACACAATCGGATTGAAGAAGAGGCTGTCTTTATAGCCATAGATTATATTTTGGTTATCTACAAAAGCATTTGTGTAGTTGTAAGGGAGTTTTAATATGTTTCCCTTTGTGTTGCCGGGGATTATTTCATTAAGATACTGGGGATTGTAGTCGCTAAGCTCCTCTCTTGTAATTCCGGTAAGTTCAGAAATCTGTCCGAAATGCAATGGCCGTGTGATCAAAAATGTATCTAAGTGAGCAGCCATGGAGATAGGTCTGGGTGTAATTCTGTGCTCTTTGTGGTAGGCCATTGTGTACATGGCTGCAACAAACGAAGGAACATATCCTCTCGTCTCTCTTGGCAGGTAGGGGTATATTGTCCAGAAATCCCGGGAACCACCCGCTCTCCTTATTGCTTTGTTTACATTTCCCGGACCGCAGTTATAGGATGCAATGGCCAAAAGCCAGTCACCAAAAATAGTGTATGAATCTCTCAAATATTTTGCAGCAGCATGACCCGATGCAATTGGGTCCAGCCTTTCGTCTACATAGGAGTCAATTCTAAGATTGTACTGCAAAGCTGTTCTGTACATAAACTGCCACATACCCTTTGCATTTGCACTTGATACCGCTCTTGGATTTAATGCAGACTCAATTATTGCCATGATTTTAAGCTCCTTAGGGAGATTGTACTGGTCAAAAATCTCTTCAAACTGGGGCAAATAAAAGCTGGAAAGACCCAGCATTATATCAATTTTATTTGGAATTCGCTGAGTGTAAAAAATTATATGGTTTTTGACAATGTTATTGTATGGAAGGGGAATAAAAGAGTTAAGTGCTTTTAAACGTGCAATATAAACAGAGTCAGGAATATCTGATGTAAGTTGTTCGTCTTCAAGATTAATGATAGAATTTTCGTCAATCATCATGCTTCTCTGAACATACCATACGCTCAGCAGGCTGTCGGTTGAAGCCTGCGGATCGATAAAGTCTTCACTGTCAAAAAAGCTTAATCTTCCCGGGTTAATTGAATCATTTGAGCTTATAGTATCAATCATTGGAATAGATTCGTATTCCAGTTCTTGTTTTAAAGAGTCTATTGTTCTTTTCATTTTTTCAATCTCTGCAACAAGGGCATTTCTCGAAGGTTTTTTTGAAAAGATCTGGCAGTGTGCTGTTTGCGGCAGTAATACTGCAAATAATGAAAGCAAAATAATTGATGCGGTCTTTCTCATCTTAATTTAAAATGTTAGTTTGAGATTAAGGCCTACTGTGGGGCCAATATTGTAAGTTAACTGAGGGTTAACAGGCATTATGACACCGGGTAAAAATGACGCCGAAAGGTCATCGCTTATGTCAAAATCCTGAAGGTGGGCAAAAACATTGGCATCAATTATATTCAGGGCATAGACTGCTATTCCGGTAAGGATGGAATAGTCTCTGTATCTCCTGTATGTATCTTTGTAATACTTCATTGTTTGCGCATTGTATTTGCCATAAAGTGGCGATTCCGGGTTGCTTGTCTCGTAGTACATATATTTATACCGTTGAAACTGCGAATTGTTCGAAGATATAAAATATCCGACAGTAATGAAACCCCCATAGATAATCGGAATCTTCCAGTAGTCTCCGTTGTAGTACTGGCCCAACCCCGGAAGCATTGCAGAATAGAGAGATGCCCTTGCCGGGAGCACATCTTTGTAAAATTTGTAATTTGATACTCCGTCAAGAACCGACCCCCAGTAAGAGAGAGCCGCTCCCAAATAGCAAAGGTCACGGGTAGTCTTGAATTTTTTGTCACCTGTCTCATGCCAGAGGGTGTTATTTCTGTATCCAGCATATGCAAAAGCACCAATGGTCCCATATATAACCGGAATTTTCCAGTACTCTTTATTGTAAAGTTGTGCGGTACCGGGAACAATCAGAGAGCCTGCCCACATTCTGGCAATATTCATGCTGTCTTTACCGGCAAGACTATTAAAGTAACGCTTGAATGTATAGGGAGGCTTGCGGTTGTAAGCATAGCTTGTATCGGCTGTATTTTGTTGCTGGTTACCTGGGGCACCGGGAGGGCGCACCTGTTGCATCTGTCCCTGTACCTGAGCCAACGCCTGTAAAGAGAGCAGAGTTAAAAGAAGCAAAAATAAGAGGCGTTGCTTCATATTGATTAAAGATTTGTTTTTTCGATAGCGTTAATGAAATTTATAATCTCCTCATCTCCGCTGAATCTGATTGTAATGGAACCTGCTCCCTCTTTTCCCTCTTTTTTAAGGCTTATGTTGTTGTTGAAATATTTTCCCAAAAAATCAAGCAGACGGAAAAATGATTCATCCAACTCCTGAGATGGCTCTTCAATTAACGGTTTTACCTCAGGTACTTCTGTCATTTTCCTGATTTTCTCCTCAACCTGCCTTACAGAGAGATCATTTTCGATAATCCCGCTGCACAATTTGAGTTGCTTTTTAGGGCTATCCAATGCAAGAAGCGCTCTGGCGTGACCCATTGTGATTCTTTTTGCCCTGATTGCGAGCTGAATTTCTGCCGGCAGTTTAAGAAGCCTGAGATAATTGGTTACAGTGGCTCGTTTTTTACCGACCCTTTCTGCCATCTGCTCCTGAGTAAGGTCGCACTCTTCAATGAGCCTTTGAAAGCTAATGGCCACCTCAATGGCATCAAGATTCTCTCTCTGAATATTTTCAACAATAGCCATCTCCAGCATACCCTGATCATCAGCCTTTCTTATGTAGGCAGGTATGTATGTGAGGCCTGCAAGGAGAGAGGCTCGAAATCTTCTTTCTCCGCTTATTATCTGATATTTACCTCCATCCGTGTATCTTACTGTTATTGGTTGGATGAGCCCCATTGTTTTGATGGATTCTGCAAGTTCGTCAAGCAACTCTTCGTCAAATGTGCTTCTGGGTTGAAAGGGGTTTGCCTCAATCTGGTCAAGTGCTATTTCTGAGATAGAAGAGGGGGTTGCCTCTCCCGGCGAAACAAGCGGCTTGTTCAGATTTAAATTGTCTATGTCGGAAATCAGGGCGCCGAGACCTCTCCCCAAAGCAGATTTTTTCATATTCTAGGAGTTCTTTTTTATAATCTCTTTTGCAAGATTCAGGTAATTATTTGTTCCGGTTGAGAGAGCGTCGTGAAGGATAACCGGTTTACCGTGAGAAGGAGCTTCGGTAAGCCTGACGTTTCTTTGAATTATGGTTTTAAATACCATTTCACCGAAGTGAGTTCTTACCTCATCAACTACAAGGTTTGAGTGTCGTGTGCGACTGTCAAACATCGTCAAAAGAAATCCCTCAATCTGAAGGCTGGTATTTAATCTGTTCTGAACAAGCTTAATTGTATTCAAAAGCTTTCCCAACCCCTCAAGGGCAAAGTATTCGCACTGTACCGGGATAAGAACAGAGTCTGCTGCCGAAAGGGAGTTAATTGTAATTATGCCAAGAGATGGTGAGCAGTCAATTATTATGAAATCGAACTCCTCCTTGAGCGGGTCAAGGAATTTTTTCATCACAAGCTCTCTCTCCGGTATGTTAAGCATTTCGATCTCTGCACCCACAAGGTTAATGTGCGAAGGGGCAATTTTTAAACCGGCAACCTCGGTATCCAGAAGTATATCGCTTATGGCAACCTTTCCAATAAGAGCCTCGTAAAGAGTCTTTTTTGAGTTTGAGTCGGGATTAAAATTCAGGCCCGAAGTTGAGTTGGCCTGAGGGTCGGCATCAACCAACAATACCTTTTTCTCCATCACAGACAGTGACGCGGCCAGGTTTATAGCTGTCGTTGTCTTACCAACTCCCCCTTTCTGATTTGCAATTGCAATTATTTTTCCCATAAAATGTTAACGAAATTATTCTGGTACATCAGGCAAATTTACAAAACTTTTCACAAAATCTAATACGGATCTACATCAAACCAAAGCTTCAATCCATGCCCCTCATTTTTTACCATTTTGACGGTATGATCATAGAGTGCTCTCTTAACTGATCTTACATCTTTTGTTCGTGGTAATTTAATGAGGAAATTCAATATATGCTCTCCCCTGACAATGTCAACAGGAGGCGCGAATGGTCCGGTAAAGCGTATAGAATCTGCCGTATTAAGGTAGTCTGTATATTTTGCTGCAAAATTGTGTAATTCTCTTATATTTTTATTTTTAATAATAATCTTAATAAGCCTTACAAATGGAGGGTAACCAAACTCTTTTCGTTCTGATAATTCTGTCCCAAAATCATCATTCCCCTCTATAAACATCCTGTAAATATTATTATCGGGCTGAGCAGTCTGTATAATAACACTAGCCTCTTTATCTCTCCTCCCTCCTCTCCCGGCAAGTTGGGTAAGCATTTGAAGAGCCCTCTCACCGGCTCTGAAATCCTCAGTAGAGAACATGCTATCGGCGTGAATAATAATAATAAGGTTCAGTTTGCTGAAATCAAACCCTTTGCTTAACATTTGAGTTCCCACCAATATATCAAGTTCTCCTTTGGCAAACTCCTTGATGATTCTCTTTTGTTCACCTCTGCTTTGGGTGGTTTCGGCATCAAATCTTGCAATTCTCGCTTTTGGGAGAAGCTTGGCAATCTGCTCTTCTACCATCTCTGTTCCTGAACCTCTCTCCTTAAGTCCCGGCTTGCCGCATTTGGTGCAGATTGTATTAAACCTGATGCTTTGCCCACAGTAGTGGCACGAAAGTAACCCTTTTGATTTATGGTAACTCACCGACACATTGCAGGATGTACACATTGGGATGTGTCCGCAGTAGATGCATTGGACAAAAGGGGAGTATGACCTTCTGTTCCTGAAAATAAGTACCTGCTCTCCGCTGCTGATGCAGCTTTCGATTGCAGATATAGTTTTACGGGAGAATATCCCCTCCATCTGTCCTCTTTTCTCTTCTCTTATAGTGTCAATAATCTCTATCCTGGGAGAGTGGTCAGAGTAATACTTCTCGTTAAGTTCTACAAGCGTGTACCTTCCGGATAAAGCGTTATAGAGACTTTCAAGCGACGGAGTAGCCGAGCCCATTACAACACCTGCGTTGAATAGCTTTGCAAGTACCAGAGCAGTATCGTGGCCGTTGTATCTTGGTGATGGTTCGTTTTGTTTGTATGAGGAGTCGTGCTCTTCGTCAATTATTACCAGACCCAGCGAACTGAAGGGTAAGAAAACAGCAGATCTGAGACCGAGTACTATGTATGGACCAGACCCTTCCATAATTTTTTCAAAAACAGATCTTCTTTCAGATGCCGTTTGCCCTGAATGGTAAATAAGCAATTTATCTCTGAATATCTTTTCAAGACGGTGACTTAATTGTCGGCTCAATGCAATTTCCGGCAACATGTAAAGAACATTTCTTCCACTGTTCAGCACCTCTTCAGCCAGGCTTATATATATTTCTGTCTTACCGGACCCTGTAACGCCCTTTAAAAGAGTAGTTACGCCTGCCGACAATTGCTCAGAAATTTTACTGCAGGCGTTTTTTTGTTTATCTGAGAGTTCGTTTGGAAGCTCACGCTCTTTTTCTGTCGTCTGAGTTCTTTTTTTTACTCGTTTAACTGTCTGGTTAAAAGAGGCAGATGGAAAGGCCGCTCTGTATACCTCACCGGTTGTACACATATAATAGTCTGCAATCCATCTCCACAACTCTATTACTTGTGATGATAACAGGGGCTTTTCAATAATTGATTCAATTTCAAGAATCCTCCCCTTATAATTGGGATTTTCAGAAGTCACCTCCTCTACTATAGCTATATAATCTCTTCCTGAAAATTTCACCTTCACAGAGCTGCCCGGCTTTACTTCTTTGACAATTGACTCAGGAACAATATAACTCACCTCTCCCTCAAACCTCAGAGGAAGAATAACCTTTGCAAAGATAACTTTGTGGTTTGTCATCAGGTGTTATATTATTAAGATTATAAATGATTTGCTAAAGTTCTCTTAGAGCAGCTGCAATCTCTTCAAGCAGCCACATAGGAGTAGATGTGGCCCCGCATATTCCCACATTGTCACCATGTTCAAACCACTCCCTTTTGATTTCGTCGGCCCTTTCAATTTTAAAACACCTTTTGTTTACCGACTCACATGTTTCAA
Organism: Bacteroidales bacterium; assembly: GCA_030695025.1. GTDB lineage: Bacteria > Bacteroidota > Bacteroidia > Bacteroidales > UBA932 > Bact-08. The sequence goes on from JAUYTX010000066.1 coordinate 25,211, forward strand.
AAAGCACTTTTCCGTTAGAGCTCTCCCTGCCACTTACAAAAAGGATAACAGAGTGAGAGGCCGAAAACTGCTTAAGGTGTGGGTGGCGTGAGGAGACCTGCCTGCATATGGTATTGTTGGACTTAAAGTCATTAAGGTTGCCACCGGCTGCAGATATTCGCTCTTTAATGCCGGCTATCACCTCAGCATATTCCGATGGGTCTTTTGTTGTCTGTGAAAATATTGCGACAGGTTTGGTATAGTCAACCTGGTCAAGGTCTTTGATTTTTTCAATTATCACGGCGTCTCCGTCAACCTGACCTATGAGACCGTTAACTTCGGCATGACCTCTGTTGCCGAAAATAAGAATAGTACCACCTTTATGGCTAAGTAGCTTGTGGCTCTCCTTTATTCTTTGCTGAAGTTTTAATACAACAGGGCATGTACAGTCAATTATCCTAAGGTTGTTCCCTTTTGCAGTATCATAAGTTGACGGGGGCTCCCCGTGAGCCCTTATAAATACCACGGAGTCCTTTAGATTACCCAGCCTATTATGATCAATTACCTCCATGCCTTTTTCTCCAAGTCGGGAGAGTTCGGTATTATTGTGAACAATCGCACCAAGAGAATAAAGCCTGTCGCTCTTTTCAAGATAGTTTTCTGCCTGTCTTATTGCTTTCACAACTCCGTAGCAAAAGCCGGATTTACTGTCAACATCGACTGTGATATTCAATTTTTCTTCAGACTTTTCCATTTCTCGGATATTATTTTTTCTATCCATACCATCTGATCCTCTTCGGTCATATTGCTGTTGTCAAGGAATATTGCATCCGTAGCTCTTCTGAGCGGAGCATTTTCCCTGTTTTCATCCATAAAATCCCTCTCAACAACATTCTTAAGAACCTCATCAAAGTTTGCATCTTCTCCTCTGGTAACCATTTCACGATACCTCCTCATTGCCCTTACTTTAGGATCGGCAGTCATGAATATTTTAAGATCTGCATCGGGAAAGACAACGGTTCCAATATCCCTGCCATCCATAACCACGCCTCCTGTTACACCAAACTCCTTAAGTATGGAGTCAACAAAATCTCTCACCGGCTTTTGAGCAGCTACAATACTTACCTTTCCTGCAACTTCAAGACTCCTTATCTGGGCCTCTATGTTCTCTCCGTTCAGGTATAGTTCACTATTTGCACCCCGGGCAGCCTGCCCAAACTTTAGATTAACATTGCCAAGCTGGTTGTGCAGTTTTTCAGGGTTTTCAACTCCCATCTCGTTGATTAAGCCATTGCGCAGGGCAAACAGTGTCACCCCTCTGTAGAGTGCTCCCGTATCAACATAAATCAGCCCATACCGGGATGCTATCTCCTTGGCAAATGAACTTTTACCGGTTGACGAATGGCCGTCTATTGCTATAATAATGTCTCTTTTTCCCATATATCTAATGAGAACAAACATACGCAAAAAAGGATTATCTTTGTGAAAATTATTTTAATGAGACTTGCTGTTTTTGACCTGGGAACTAATGTTTTCAACCTTCTGATTGCCTGGGTTTCAAAAGATAAATGCGACATAAAAAAAGTTGTGAAAGTTGGCTCTCACATTGGCAAAGGTGGCTTTTTTAACCGTGAATTGACACAGGAAGCAATTGATACCTCTATGGAGGCAATAGGGGAGATGTGTGAGGTTATAGAGCAGGAGGGAGGCGTTGATTTAACAAAGGCCTTTGCAACTTCTGCGTTCAGAGATGCCTCAAACGGAGCCGAGTTTGCCCGGTTGATTAGTGAGAAACACGGAATTGATGTTGAGATTATTTCAGGCGACAGAGAGGCCGAACTTATATACAAAGGGGTAAGAGAATCCGTTTTGCTTTATGACGAAAAGGTTCTTATTCTTGATATTGGAGGAGGCAGCAACGAGTTTATTATTGCCGACAAAGAGAGAATATACTGGAAAGAGAGTTTCCCGCTTGGAGTGGTCAGAATGAAAGAGATAATATCACCTTCCAATCCCATTTCGGCAGATGAAATTCTCAGATATAAAAATTATCTGGACATATCCCTTCAACCCCTGTTTGAGCAGGTATCTATATATAAGCCAATATTTATGATTGGCTGCTCCGGATCATTTGATACACTCAGGGAGTTAATCTGGCCCGAAGACGATGGCACACTGCCAGCTCTTGAACTTCCTCTAGATAAATTTTTAGAGCTGAACGATACTCTTGTAAAATCAACATCTATTGAGAGGCACAATATGAAGAGAATGTCTCCGATGAGGGTAGATTATATGGTTTTAGGCAGTATTTTTGTAGAGTATATCATCAAAAAATTTGAGATTAAAGAGCTTTATCAGTCATCCTACTCTCTGAAAGAGGGTTATATGTCTGAGATTGCATCCTCACTTTAACTAATATTGGAAAAGGAATTACAGTATGAAAGTTCTGATTATTGACGACGAAAAATCTATCCGGAATACTCTCAAAGAGATTCTCGAATTTGAAGGTCACGAAATATCGCTTGCAGCAGATGGAGTAGAGGGCCTGTCAATGGCCACTGCAGAGAGTTTTGATGTTATCTTTTCTGATATCAAAATGCCAAACATGGATGGCATGGAACTTCTTGATAAATTAAGCGAATCAAATGTAGAGGCTTCGGTTATAATGATATCCGGCCATGGCTCTATAGACTCTGCCGTTGAGTGTATAAAAAAAGGTGCCTTTGACTTTATTCAAAAGCCTCTTGATCTTAACAGAATTCTCATAACACTAAGAAACGCCACCGATAGGACCAACCTTGTAAAAGAGACAAAAATCCTTAAAAAGAGAGTTTCAAAAATTCCTGAAATAGTAGGGGTCTCACCTGCAATATCAAGAATTAAAGATATGATAGACAGAGTAGCTCCAACAGAAGCAAGGGTTCTGATAACCGGCTCCAATGGAACAGGAAAAGAGCTTGTAGCCAGATGGCTACATGAAAAAAGCTCCAGAAATACAATGCCGTTTGTTGAGGTAAACTGCGCTGCTATTCCGGGCGAGCTTATAGAGAGTGAACTTTTTGGCCACGAGAAGGGAGCCTTTACTTCGGCTGTTAAGCAGCACAAGGGAAAATTTGAGCAAGCCGATGGCGGCACACTGTTTCTTGATGAAATTGGAGACATGAGTCTTGCAGCTCAGGCAAAGGTGCTGAGGGTTTTACAGGAGAATAAAATTACACGGGTAGGAAGTGACAAGGATATAAATGTGAAAGTGAGGGTTATTGCTGCAACTAATAAAAACCTAACAGAGGAGATTGAAAAGGGAAGTTTCAGAGAGGATCTCTACCACAGGATAAGCGTTATTGTAATTCATGTTCCTCCACTTACCCAAAGGAAAGAGGATATTCCAATGCTTACAAAATACTTTTTGGAACAGATCTCCACTGAGGGAGGTATGCCTTACCGTGAAATAGAGGAGGATGCAATTGAGGAGCTTACAACGTATAAATGGACAGGTAATATCAGAGAGCTCAGAAATGTTGTTGAGAGGCTTATGATCCTGAGCAATAATAAAATAACTAAAGACGATGTGCTTGATTTTGCAAAACCCATCTTCAGATAAGCTACTCTTTCTCTACTCGCATCTGCTGGATAAAATTGCCATCCGATTGGGTTTTGACAAATAAGGTAACCCTGAATTTGCTGCCCCCTGCACTTAAGTTGCCAATAGCGTAAATCATAGGGGCTTTCCCTGAGCGATATGTTATTACAAAACTCTTTGGAGAGTTCTCATTAAAAAATTCCTTAACAATCTGTTTAGCCTGCTGTCTGCTGCACACATTTGTAGTCCCGAGAATATCAATCTCAAGACTTGGTGCAAACCACACGGCCAATCTCTCCGCATCGCCGTTCTGTATATACTTGGCGATAGGAACAAACACATCCTGTTCTTTGTTTTGATTGGCAGCCTGTTGCCCGCTTAAGACAACTGTATTTAATAAAAGCGTTAAAAAAATCAGTATTATCTTTCCCATAAAATATTCCTCACTAAGGAAGAAAAAGCAAAAATCAAGCCATATGACTAAACCATAAAATTAATACATTTCCACGATAAATGTCAAATTAATAGTAATTTTGTAGAGATGAAGATAGAGTTAATGCTTATGGGAAAGACAGATACTGCCTGGATTAAAGAGGGAGCAGAACTTTATACCAATAGGCTTAAATATTATACAACTCTATCAATCAAAGAGATACCCGAACTTAAAAAAGTTGCCGGACTAAATGTTAGCCAGATAAAAGAGAGAGAGGGTGAGCTGATTTTAAAAAACATCAAAGAGGGTGACTATCTTATTCTGCTTGATGAGAACGGAAAGCTGTTTTCATCGGAGGAGTTTGCTCATAAAATTGAAAAAGTCACTATAAGAGGTGTAAAATGTATAGTTTTTGTAGTAGGAGGGGCATACGGTTTTTCCGAAGAGGTCTACAGCAGGGCAGATGAAAAAATATCTCTTTCCAAAATGACATTTTCTCATCAGATGGTAAGGGTTATTTTTCTGGAACAACTTTACAGGGCATATACGATTATTAAGGGTGAACCATACCACCATAAATAGATGATAAAGGATAAGATAACAGAGATTCTAAAGAAAAAAACCACAATACTGTGGTTATGTGCACTATTCTTTACAATCGCATCCTTTATGGAGTTTTCTACTCCCGGCTCAATGGACAGAGAGGTCTTACGCCTCGAATCGGTCATTCATAAAAGACAACAGATACTTGAACAGTATGCGTTAAAAGCATTAAGCCTGCCGGATAACGAATTTATCTCCTTTAAAGATCTGCCGGAAGATATGATTATCTACCGCTACTTTGAAGATACTCTTCAGTCATGGGCAAATCAGCTTCCGATAAATAATGATGATATATTCTTTTTTCCTTTCGGCTACAGAATAAATCACATGAACAGCCGTGTTATAACCAACACGCCACTGGCCTATCTTAAGCTGGTTGAACAGTATGTCAGCCTCGGATCAGCCTGGTATATTGTAAACGTGATTGTAAGAGAAAACCAAACTATAGTAACAGCCCTACTGGTACAAACAGAATATCCCACAGAGAACAGTGCGCTTAGCAATAGCATAAACCCCAATTTTTACTTAAGAAGACAACTATCAATTGTTCCGGTAACATTTGATGAGTCGTACATAGTTCACGGTAAGGACGGGGGAGTCCTTTTCTCTGTCCTTAAGACATTGCCTGGAAAGGGTGCAAGCGAAGGCATAGCCCTCAGATGGTTTGCCATACTTTTCGTTATACTAGCTCTGTTTTCAAATCTTCAAAGAAAAAGGGGGATTAATGAGTTCTTTTCCCTTTTTGCCGGAATGGTAATTGTGAGATTTGTTGCTATATATCAAGCAAAAGAACTTCAAGGTGAACTTGAAATTTTCTCCCCGACCCTTTATGCAGATTTTGGAATCTTCAGCTCTCTTGCAGATCTGTTAATAAACAACATTCTGATTTTCATGATTGTCCTGGCTCTTTTTATGATAAGGAAAAGCCTGGCTCTGACAATTCTTAAAGCACCGCCATTAAAGAAAAGATTGCTGACAGTAATCTTTTCAATGATTCCACTAATATTAATCCCTTACATATACCTGAGCATGAGGTCACTCATCCTCAACTCAAACATTGTAATGGAGTTGTATAAGATAGATGAAATAACCGAATATACCTTAATGGTATATCTCTCCTACGGACTTCTTTTTCTGGCACTTCTGTTCTCACTTCAACTGATGAGACCGCTGTTTATTCCAAAAAGAAGATTTTCCTTTATGGAGAGGGTTCCAATGGCTTTTTACATCTCCTTTATCTCACTCTTCACGCTTGTCACCGTAAGTTACTTTGGCTTTATAAAAGAGTATAACAGAAACAAGGTGTGGACAACAAAAATGTCTGTTGAGAGAGATCTTACCATGGAACTTCAATTGAGAAATCTTGAAAAATTCATTGAAAATGACCCTGTTATAGCATATTGGGTAAGGTTTGACCAGAACACGGAAATGATTACCAATCGTCTCTCTGAGGCCTATTTCTGGAGCATTCTGCAAAAGTATGACATGAGAATAACCTCCTGCAGGCCAAACTCTATGCTAATAACCGAGATATCAAATCAGGATTTACCTCCTGTTCACTGCAACAATTTTTATAAAACAGAAATTTCAAGATACGGAATGAGGCTGGGAGATAACTCTTCATTCTTCTTTATGAATAACTATAACGGCAGAATCAGTTATCTGGGAGTTTTTCCGTTTTATATCTTTGGAGAGGAGATCAGTCTTTATATTGAACTTGACAGTAAGTTTATGAGAGAATCCATTGGATATCCCGAACTTCTACTGGATCATAAAAAGCTGGATAATTACAATATACCTTCCGGCTACTCATATTCTAAATATCTGAATGAAAGACTTATATCCTATGGAGGCAGATATAATTATTCTCTTAAATACGAAAAGGATTACGATACCGGATACAGAACAGAGAGGAGTAACGGATACCTTCACTTCATAAATAAGATCTCAGATGAGAATATGATAATCTTATCGAGACAAGAGAGAAATATATTCCAGTACACGGTATCATTCTCATATCTGATGCTTTTTTACTCTCTTATGATTCTGGGGCTGATTAGAATAAGACATAAGGGGTTCATTTATAACCTTCCGAAAAGTTCGTTCAGATGGAAGATAACGGTATTGATTATTTCGTCGCTTGTATTTGCTCTTGTTGCAATGGGTGCGGGAAGCATATGGTTCTCCATAAGATATTTTAATGAATCCAACAGAGAGCAGATGGAGGAGAAGATGAGCACTGTTCAATCGACTCTCTCATATTACAGTAAATTTGCTCAAAAATATAATGACCAGCAATTTAATAATCTAAGGTTACTTGAGGCAATGAACCGTCTTTCAAACACCGCTCAGATTGATATTAATGTTTACCAGTCTGACGGGTTGCTTTTAAGGACAACAAGAAGTGAAGTATTTGACCGGTATTTGCTGGGAACCAGAATGAATCCTATAGCTTTCAGAGAGATTGTTTACAACAATAAGAAGCAATATGTAAACAGAGAGGTGGTAGGAGATCTCTCCTATTATTCACTTTACGCGCCACTTTTTAACGTAGATGGTAAGCTTATTGCTATTGCCAATGTGCCCTATTTCTCAAGGCAGAGCAACTTTAGAAAGGATGCATCTTCAATAATTGCTGCAATAATAAATATCTATCTCTTACTACTTATAGCGGCTGTTTTCGGGGGTATTGCCCTATCAAATTCAATATCAAAGCCGCTTGCAGAGATTAGTAAAAAGATGCAATTGCTGGACATTTCACAGCAACCTGAGCATATCAACTACACCAACAGAGACGAATTGGGTATTCTGGTGGCGGCCTATAACAAGATGGTTGACGATCTTAACGAGAGCACAACCAGACTTGCCCAGGGTGAAAGAGAGCAGGCATGGAGAGAGATGGCAAGGCAAATCGCACACGAGATAAAGAATCCGCTAACCCCTATGCGGTTAAGCATTCAGCATATGATGCGTTTAAAAGAGCAGGGGGTAAAAGATTGGCCTAAGAGGTTTGATGCACTTGCCAATTCACTTATTGAACAGATTGATATACTATCAGACGCAGCAGGTGAGTTCTCCAGCTTTTCAAGGTTCTATTCCGAAGATATGATAAGATTTGATCTGAACTCTCTGATTAAGGAGCAGATTATATTATTTAACACCAGAGACAATATTACCCTTACATTTGAATCACATAAACATGATGCATTTGTCTCTGCCCGAAAGACCCAATTGACAAGAGTATTGGTAAATCTTCTGTCAAATGCATATCAGGCAGTAGAATCTATGGATAACGGGAATATTTTGGTAAGCCTCCAAAGAGATGACAAATATTTCCAAATATCTGTTCACGATGATGGCTCCGGTGTTCCGGACAGTTTGACACATCGACTCTTTAAGCCGAATTTTACAACCAAGAGTGGAGGTACAGGTTTGGGTCTTGCAATATGTCGCAGTATTATGGAGCAGAGTCAGGGAACAATAAGCTACACCACATCCGAAAGACTTGGAGGTGCTTGTTTCACTGTTTATATCCCTGCTTAAATTACTTCTGTCTCAGAAAAATCTGAATAGGAACTCCATTAAAATCGAACTTCTCCCTTAGTCTGTTTTCAAGATATCTTTTGTAATCTTCCCTCACATACTGTGGAAGGTTGCAGAAGAATGCAAAAGACGGAGAAGGGGTGGGGAGTTGAGTAATATATTTTATTTTGATGTACTTACCTTTTGTTGCCGGAGGAGGGTAGTTTAAAATTTCCGGAAGCATCTCTTCGTTAAGTTTAGAAGTAGGTATTCTCTTATTTTTGTTTGCATATACCCTTGCTGCACTGTTAAGCACATCAAGTATTCTTTGCATGTTGATTACAGAGGTGAAAACTATTGGAATATCTTTAAATGGGGCAATTTTGTTCATGATATCCTGAGTAAACTCCTTCATTGTGTTTGAGCCTTTGTCAGGAATCAAATCCCATTTGTTCACTACAATAACACAACCTTTTCTGTTTTTTATAATAAGATTGAAAATTGCCATATCCTGCTGTTCAACGCCCATCGTGGCATCCAGCATCAGAACACATACATCGGAATATTCAATAGCCCTTATTGATCGCATTACCGAATAGAATTCAAGATCCTCCTTTACTTTTACCTTTTTTCTCAGACCTGCTGTATCAACCAGCATAAATTCATGACCAAATTTATTGTAGTAGGTCGCAATTGAATCTCTTGTTGTTCCGGCTACAGGAGTTACAATATTGCGCTCCTCTCCCAACAACGCATTTGTTATTGAAGATTTACCAACATTTGGCTTGCCGATTATGGCAATATGAGGAATTTTTGGAGCATTCTCTCTAGCCTCAGTCTCAAGGGGCAATAGTTCAAGAATTTTATCAAGTAAATCACCTGTACCGCTTCCGCTAGCCGAAGATATCGCCCAGGGCTCTCCCAATCCAAATGAGTTAAATACGTATGTATCAAACATTTTGTCGCCGGTGTCAACCTTATTTGCAACAACTACAACAGGTTTTTTTGATCTTCTTAAAATATCAGCGATTAAGTTGTCGTAATCTGTTATTCCGGTATGGACCTCGCACATAAAGAGAATAACATCAGCCTCTTCTATTGCGAGTAGAACCTGTTTACGTATCTCCTCTTCAAAAACATCCTCGGTATTAACCGCATATCCACCTGTGTCAATAACAGAAAATTCCCTTCCGTTCCATTCACAACGACCATAATGGCGGTCACGGGTAACTCCTGCCACCTGATCTACAATGGCTTGCCTCATTCCTACGAGGCGGTTAAAAAGGGTAGATTTGCCCACATTAGGGCGTCCAACTATAGCTAAAATACTCATATCGGGTGCAAAGGTAAACAATAATTGCAAACCTGCGAATTACTCTTCAGAAGAGCCGCAGGAGCACGACGAGCAGGAATTCCCCTTTTTCCAGAGAATTTTCTCATCAGTTTTGGCGCATTTGAGACCAAGCTTTCTCATCTCTTTATTATGGCCAATTTCGGTATCAGGAAATTTTCCGTTTTTCCTAAAAATGATGTTAAAAGACATAAGTGCTACACAGATTGCAACAACTATGATGGAAAGTATTATAAGTGACATCTTGAATTAGCAAATTACACATTTAAAAGGAGGTTGCAGCGGAGAGTCTCCAATCTGGAGCATCTGAGGCAGCTGATGTACCTTGAACGCCGAACTTTTCATAAGCTTGACTATTCTGTCCACAAGTATTCTCTCGACACCCCCTGCTATAACCTCTTCGGGGCTTTTCCCCTCCTCTGTAAGCATATGCAAAATAGGGTCCAAAATATTATACTCAGGTATTGTATCACTGTCTTTTTGGTCAACTCTTAACTCAGCAGAAGGCTCTTTGATAATGGTATTTTCAGGAATGACCTTTTCCAGTGTGTTTATGTAGTGCGCAATTGAGTAAACCTGAAGTTTATACAGATCGGCAATTACCATAAGTGCCCCGCTAAGATCGCCGTAGAGAGTACCATAGCCCATAGCCAGCTCACTTTTATTGGAGGTGTTGAGCAAGAGAGCTCCTGTCTGGTTTGAATATGCCATAAGGATATCAGCTCTGATTCTGGCCTGTAAATTCTCTATTGTAATATCTTTTATCTCGTCACAGAAAAAATCCTCCAGCTCTTTAATGTATCTGTTGTAGATTGCCTCAATCGGAACAATACTATAGCTAATATTTAAATTTGAAGCCAGCTCAATGGCATCTGCAACCGAATGTAATGTCGAAAATGGAGATGGCATCAGAACAGCATGAACATTCTCTCTCCCAAGAGCCTCTGCTGCAATGCAAAGGACAACTGCCGAGTCTATGCCGCCGGAAAGGCCTACAACAGCCCTATCCTTACCGTTTTTCCTGAAAAATGAAGCAACACCCTTAACAAGCCTTGCATACACTATATCTGATTCAATCTCTTTCATCTTTTTAGAATATGAAACTAGTGCTTATTGATTGATAATTATATACTTTATCAATTACATCGGCAAAAATTTCAGCAACCGACAAAATCTTGATTTTACTTCTGTCTACATCAGGATTTACGACCATGGGAATAGTGTCGGAAATGATAACCTCCAGCAACTGAGAACTTGCAATTCTTTCATAGGCAGGGCCGCTCAAAACCGCATGAGTTGCAAGTGCCCTTACACTTACAGCACCCTTCTCCATTAGCATATCAGCTGCTTTGCTTATTGTGCCGGCAGTATCAATCATATCATCAATAATGACAATATTCCTTCCCTCAACATCACCGATAGCTGTCATAGAGCCAACAACATTGGCCTTCTCACGGGATTTGTGACAGATGATAAGCGGGCAGCCAAGTATTCTTGAATAGGCGTTAGCTCTTTTTGCTCCTCCCATATCAGGTGCCGCAATCGAAAGATTGTCAAGCTTAAGATCTCTCAGGTACGGTAAAAAGATTGAACTTGCGTATATGTGATCAACAGGAAAATCAAAGAAGCCCTGAATCTGATCGGCATGCAGATCAGCAGTCATTACTCTGTCACAGCCGGCTGCCTGCAGAAGATTTGCCACCATTTTGGCTCCTATGGGAACCCTGGGTCTGTCTTTTCTGTCCTGACGTGCCCAGCCAAAGTAGGGAATCACTGCAATTACCTTATAGGCAGAAGCCCTGCGGGCTGCATCAATCATCAGAAGAAGTTCAAAGATGTTGTCAACCGGAGGGAATGTCGATTGAACAACAAAAACTGTTGCACCCCTGACACTCTCTTCAAAAGCCGGTTGAAATTCTCCGTCACTGAATACCGTGACAGAAGATTTTCCAATGTCCAGTTTAAGTGCCGCAGCGATCTTTTCTGCAAGGTATCGGGAGCTTCTGCATGAAAAAATCTTAATCTTATGTTGGTGATCCATAGCTAGATTTATTTTTTTATAAGAGTTTCAATGTAGTTTAGAATCTCATCCCTTCCCTGCCCGGTTTCAGAAGAGGTAACAAATACAGGAGGAAGCTCCTCCCAATATTCAAGCAGAGTGGCGTTATTTCTCTCTATCTGGGCTTTAAGGCCATTAACACCCAGTTTATCACCTTTTGTATAGATAAGAGCAAAAGGGACTCCGGCCTCTCCGAGGCGGTTAATAAACTCGAGATCAATTTTTTGAATATCGTGTCTTGAATCAAGCAATACAAAAAGGTTCTGAAGTTCGGCAGATTGATTTATATATCTGCTTATCATGTTGGCAAGTTGCTCTCTCTCTGTTTTGGATATTTTGGCAAAGCCATATCCGGGAAGGTCAACCATGTACCACATTTCATTAATCATAAAATGGTTAATAAGACGGGTTTTTCCGGGTTTTCCCGAAGTGTGGGCTAGTTTGCCGACACTACATAACATATTTATTAGAGATGATTTGCCTACGTTCGATCTGCCAATAAAGGCAAATTCAGGCAGTCTCAAGACCGGCCTCTCATCAACCTGAGTGCTGCTTCCGGCAAATATGGCTTGTGAAATCTTCATAGCTTTTCTGACCCTGCAAAGGTATAATTTTATTGCGTATATTTGTACGGGATGTGGTAAAAATGGATTAAAATGGCAAAAAGAGAGGAGATTACACTTAGCGAACTACAGGAGAGAATAGGCAAATCCATTGAAAATTCACTGCCCGGCAAGTACTGGGTAAGGGCAGAAACCGGCGAGGTTAAGGTTCACTCGGGTGGCCATTGCTACATGGAGCTCATCGACCGCAAAACAGAAGGGGGCATTTTAGCAGCAAAGGTACAGGCCGTTATCTGGAGCTCAACATTCAGAATGGTCAGACCATATTTTGAAACCGCTACAGGCAGAGCTCTTGAAAGAGGGATTAAGATATTGGTGTGCGTTCAGGTTCAGTACTCATTGTTGTATGGACTCTCACTTGTAATTTCTGATATTGACCCCTCTTTCACTATTGGAGAACAAGAGCTGGAAAGGCAAAAGACAATTCAGAAGTTAAAGGAAGAGGGGATGTT
>JAUYTX010000078.1 GCA_030695025.1 Bacteroidales bacterium
ATCCTCTAATTTTTTTTTCGCCGTTTGGATATCCATATTAAATGATTTTAGTGTTTAAGAAAAATGTATTTCAGAATTGATATGTTAAAATGTTGATGGATTTAGAAACCAAACATTTTATCGATGTCCTTCATTGCTTGGTCAACGAAGGCACTTCGATTCTTATTTTCTGTATCCTTCCCCAAAATACTGTTATTATTTACTTTGGTTAAAAATTCTGACTCTGTAATGCTTTTTACTCCATTTGGTAGAATAGGAATAAATACATTTTTTAGAACTTCAATTACCAATACAGCACCACAATGCATTTGTCCCTCAGCAATTACCGCCCCGACTATTCCCTTGCGAGGGTAAAAATTATGTTTTTTCCATTCATCGCTGCATGCTGGAATTCCGTTGATAACTGCACTAGTAAAAGGTTGGCACGCATTTTCGTTAATAATTTCCACAAATTTTATCATAAAGCAATTTATTTAAGTTACCTAATTCTTTGTCAAGCAATGAAGGATAAATGGGCTTTAAGACAAGCCATTTTTTTCTTATCCTGTTAAATATCCAATCAATCTCTGAATCTGAAAGATACAACTTACCATTAATAAATGAATCTAATAAAAAAGAATAGAGTTGTTTTGAACGAAAAACCCCTCCATTTACAACATCTTGAAAAGTGCCATCACCTCCCATCGTCAAACCGTTGCCAGTCACTCTTTTTACTGAACCATTTTGATACATCATCAACGCATCTTTATGAAAATCTTCTCGAAAGGGATTATCCTCACCAACAACAAATGCTAAATATTTATCTGACAAATAATTGAAATCTACGTCTATTGAACCAGATACACCCGAAAAAATACCATTAAAATCATCATAATAGGCGTGCATTAACCTCGCTCTGTTTGAAAATGCATCTGACACCATTATATTTCTTCTTTTCTCTTGTGAAACAAGAATAAACTGTGTTAAAAAGAGATAAGCCAATTCCAGAAGTTTCCACCAATTTACAGCTTCAACGTTCCTGCTTTTTTCGCTTAAGTCAATTGCTGCTAAGAGTGAAAATGCATAACCATACATGTAGTCAGCATCAAAACACTCAGTTGAAAAGTCCATATTGGAAAATCTATTAAACACTCGCTGTAAATAATCTATTTTATCACCATATATACTTGAAATAAATTGAAAAGTCCAATTGATATATGGATGTTGGCAATCAGTATAGGTCAGTTTTAGGTCATTGATTTTGTTTAAGTTATAAAATCTATTTATAGAATAACTTATTTTTCTTCGGTCTCCATAAAATTGTGATGAATCAACAAGGTTTTCAATTTTGCAATTATTTATCTGTTCATCAAATTGACTGATAAATCTGTTTGTTTCATTTTTTTTCATCCGACCTTCTCTTATTTCTGATTTCTTCTACTAACGTTTCCAATCTCAAGCTAAGGTCGTAACCATAAATATTATTTTCATACTGGAAGTCGTAATTTATGTTATCAAGACCTCTAAGAGCAAGTCTTTCTGCTTTCTCATATTTATGTAAATGAAGGCATGACAAAGAATAATTGAATAATAATAGTGATTCATATTTATGAGATTTTGAATATTCATTACTGTTGGGTTCTCCGATATGGTTTTTATCAATTGTATTGAAATATTTATCAAAAAGATTTTCAGCAAGCAACCAATCCTCCGTAATAAAAGACTGGTAAAGATTCCCTATTAGTTCTGATAATCTCATAGAACATTCAAATTAACACATTTATAAACTCATTTTATTTTCATGAGTTTTTTACTTTAAAAATCATCTTTTTAGCTGTATTTTTACATTTGGAAGAATAAATTCCGAAATCATTTCGTTTGGATATTGAAACATTTTTTGCATTGTCCGACAAACCAAAAAAACTTCTTCCTTTATCTGAAAATCAGTTAACTGATTATGATTTTCATTCTTAATAGACAAGCATCGATTTACACATAATTCAATTAAGGAATTTATGATTTCTTGTCTTGACACCATCCCGTTTGATTTCTTTTTTTTATCTGCAATTATTTTAAATTCAGATAAGATGACTTCTTCTTTCATCTTTAGTTTTGTTTTTATTTAATTATTAATTTCAAGATTGCAGTATACTTTCACGCTTGGCCATAACTTGTTTATTCCTGTACAAAAGTTAAGGTTAGCTCCCGAAATATGGTTGGCTAACCAAACCTTTGTGGGGTTTATATTTTAGCCAAAAATCAAGGTTGCAGGTGGGGTTGTTTAGGTTTTAGGGTTGTTTAGGTGGTGCGGGTATATGTTTTGGGGGTTAGGTTGCTTAAGTGGGTATGCAGCAAGGCGATGTAAAGATATGTTAAAGCAACGAATTTGCCAAGTGGTTGGGCAGTAAATTTTTAGAGAAAAGTTAAAATATTCGTAAAAAGTTAGGAATGCCTTGCTGTGGTTGATATTCAGGAGGGTAGGGTTGTGTGAAAATTTGAAGAGAGTTTGCTGTTTTGTCCGGTTTGAGTGGCTATTTAGTGCGGTTGGGGGAGTATTTTGCTCTGTTTTTTTCGTTGAAATTGATTGGCAGAGTATATATCTGCTTATGAACCTCTCCGAGCTTGTAATAGACGTCCCATTCGGGGATTAGTTTGGCCACTCTAAGAGCTTCCTGGGTTAGGAATTCATTGTCAGATGCTCTTGCAACAAAAATAGTATCTGCTTTGCTTGTTGCGCCGGAGTGAATTGTAATCAAAACTCTTATTGTTTTGTCTTTCAAGTCGGGAACCTTGTTCCAGTCAACGTTTGAATAGATGAATTTATTCAGACTGTCTTGATTTTGAATGAATTTAGAAGTGCGTGTTTTTGTATTATCACACTCCTTATAAACTATCAGAGCACCCTCCTTAAAAGTCAAGACTACTTCAAATTCATAAAAATGGGATCCGAAGAGAATGCGTTGTAATATTTTACCTTTTGGCACCGTAAAATCCCCGGTTATCCAGTCGGCTTTTACCCTTCCATTTTTACATTTATCTCCAAAAAGAGTCTTTAAGTCAGATTTGATGCTGTCTTGATAATACTGACAACTAAATATATTGGTCAGATAGATTTCATCTTCAATAATTGACCATTCTGCCATGTATCCACGCCCACAAACAATGTGTGTGTCAGTCTCCTTTTCTCCAAAAAGTTTTGACCTTAATGAGTTAATATCACTGTGACGTTCTAAAGGAACGGCAAATATGTATGAAGTGTCTCCCTTCCAAATCAGTATATCAGGGATTTGTTCGGTTGCAGAACCGCAAACCGGAATGATCAGAGCAATTATAAAAATGATAATATTTTTCATAAAGCATTGATTTTAATTGCTGAAAAGCATCATTTTATGATTTCTCACAACAATAATGCCAGTGAGAATTGACTGCAAAAAAAAGAGCTGTCATCTCTCTTGATGGCAGCCCTTTTACTTTGGTTGCGGTTATAAGCCTTTTTGGACTTGTGAATCATCCGTCGTAGTTGTACGGGGTGGCCGTGCTCCTGAATCTCCTCGAGCCTTGAAGCTCTGCGGTTGGCAAGAAGAAAGTCGGCCTCAGTGATTGTTAACTTCCTCTGTTTCATGTTTTCATTAATTGAGATGCAAAGGTAAAACTATTTATAGAAATAATTAAAATATTCTTAAAAATTCCATAATATGGGAATTTTATTTATCTTTGCAATACATTATCTGACTGTGTATGCAAGTTAACATTTCGGACAGAGACATCGAAGAGCTTATCTTAACAGGTAAAAACAACAAGTATAAGGTGTATTCTAAAGACAAGAGGTTTATGGCGGGATTGGCACGGGCGTACAAAATTATGCATATTGTTGCTAACGCAGAAGGACTTCGTCCATACAGTTTCTTGCACTATGAAAAACTAGCTCATAAAGTTAATCTAAGCTCTGTTAGAGTAATGAATGGTAGAGTTGAAAGACTATTGTTCAATGAGATTAACGATGGTATTGAAATTACAATTATGGAATTAAATTCTAATCACTATGGCAGCAAAAAATGAAGCACCTGCTTTGATGGCCATTCATCCAGGCTATATCCTGAAAGAAGAGATCATTGAACGTGGAATTTCCCAGAAAGATCTTGCAAAAGGTATTGGGATGCAACCGTCACATCTTAATGAAATTATAAAAGGAAAACGCTCTATCAACAAGCAGGTTGCAGACAAATTAGAAGAAGCGCTGGGGATCCCTTCAATTGATTGGATTAATCTCCAAATCAAGTTTGATTATGATACAAATCAGGGAGAAGCAAGACAAATTATTGAGACGGCAGCCTATGGAGAATATCAGGAGTATAACAAGATTTTTGATGTAAAAATCCTCACATCAAGACTCGGATTCCACTCATCCCGGTGTTCCAGTATTATCTCTTTTCTTAAGGAGTCATTTATGCTTCCTGAACCGGCACGTTTCCAGGTACAAGTAAGTGGATTATTTAAGAAATCTGATAAGGTTGGTAAAGACCCACGAAAGATTATGTCATGGATTCTGCTTGCTAAGTATTTTGCTTATTCGAGTAGTTTCTCTGGTGCTTATGATGAGTCAAAACTAGAAGAAGTAATACCCCAAATCAGTTCGATTCTTCACTCAAACGTTAATACTCTGAATCGGCTGGAAGAGACATTTGCCAAATATGGGATATTGTTTGGCGTTGTTAAGAAAGTTGATGGAGCGGCAATTGATGGTTATTCGTTTATACATAATGGCTACCCTTGTATAGTGGTAACAACGAGATATGATAGGATTGATAATCTTGCATTTTCCGTTATGCACGAACTTGCGCACATTAAAAACCACGTTCATGAGGAGTTCAGAGTAAATTTGGCTGACTATGATCATGAAAGTCATGAGGAAAAAGTTGCAAATGCATTTGCTGCAAATGCTTTAATTCCGGATGGTGTGTGGAAGAAAATGCCAAAAGCTCAACTCTTCCCTGCAAACATTCAGAGAATTTGCTCCAATTGGGCGGAATCAAATAGTTATAACAAATGGATAGCTATTGGCCGGTTAAGCCACGAGACTGGAATGTACAAGTTTAAGTCGGATTCTACAAGAAAATTATCATAATAAATAACCTGAAAGGTATAGAGACATTCCTCCTTTTCCGGTAGTCCAATCTCCCAGTGCTTTGTCTCTTCTTAGGAGTCCGTTTTTGCTGAACATTTTTGCATAGATGAAAAACTGATCCTTATTGGTTTCATCCAAAGTCATCAGCGTAACGGCAATTTGTTCTCCTTTATTAAACCGGATGTTATGCTGAGAAAGGTCAATGGTTGCCCATCCTTTTTTCTCAGTTACATTGAAAATTATATTACTGTTTACGATTATTTCTTTGGGCAATTCATTCTCGACATTATAGAATAGTGCCCTCATTTTAATGCTGTCATATTTGTTAACAGCAACAAAAATATGGAGAGCCTTTATTATGCAATCTTTATCAATACTTAAGATTGTTCCGATCTCTCTCCCTATGAGATTGTTGTTGCTAAGTTCCTTGTTTGTAAACAACGGAATAAAAAGGGTCTTAGTTCCTCCATTTGTTATCCCTATTTTCACCTCTTTAGCACGTTTTGCAACGACTGTCACTTCAGCTAGCTGAATGGGTAGAGGTTGAATAAAGATATTCTTTTGGTTAAACCACCCTTTGACAGAGAGTGTTATTGGTTTAAAACCAAGGCAGGTGATTACCAATGAGTCGTTAATCTCTATTCCGCTATTCAGTAATGTGAATTCACCATTCTCATTGCTCACAACGCCAATATTCTTGTCTTTGACTTTTACAATTGAGTAAGGGATTGCTGAATTTGTGTTCTCTTCGAAGACTGTTCCTGAGAAAGAGTTTTGTGAGATTGCGATGTTGGAGATGCCAAGCAGAATGATAAATAATAATGAAATCTTTTTCATAAAGCATTGATTTTAACGAATGAAAAAACACCATTCGATGTTTGCAAATCAATAATAATGCCAGGGTTTATACTTTAGATTTTCATGCTAAAATAAATTACAAATTTAGATATTCACGAAAATTGGGTCATTTAGATGTGACGTTTTCTTAAAATCACAAACTGCTAGTATGCCAACTTCTTATTGTTTAGTTCTACGTTAAAGTTGACTTTCGCACCTAATGCGTCAAAGACTTTCAAAATTGTCTCAAACCTCGCATTCTTAACACTGTTTTCAATTTTTGAAATTTGTGCTTTCTGAACACCTACTATTTCACCTAATTGTTCTTGTGTTAAATTGAGTTCTAACCTTGCCTGTTTAATTGCGTTCCCTAACAGGTCAATTCTCAACTCGTTTTCAAATGCCTCTCTTCTATCTGTTCCTTTCCTTCCAATGTGTTTGTCAATCATTGTGTTAAGCGAAACAGTTTTATATTTATCTTTTGTCATAATTATCTGTTATTTAATTTGTTGTTAAAATATTGTTTACGTATTTCTTCAGCTATTTTAACAAATATAAAAGTTTCCTTAATGGGAAACAAGTGTTTTTAAGAATAGATCAAATATTTTTTATGTTTGAGATATTTGATTTATATTTATTGAAAATTAATCACTTAGCATAACTAACGAAACATGAAAAAACTACTCACCTTAATTCTATTAACAATCCCAATAATTGGCATGTCCCAGAGTTATGTTTTCTGCCCAGAGATTAAAACTGAGCAAAGACAAGGGTTTAACGACATAAAAATATCAGTTGTTTTTAAGGATAGTAGGGAGTACGATAAAAGGGTAATAGAAAAATGCACCAAAGAGGATATTTTTAACTCTTTCACAAATTTTATTAGCCAAACATTTCCAAGCTTTGATTTGGCTGTATTATCTGAAGATAAATTTCAGGAAGATGCTGCAGAGGGAGAAGTAAGGTTAAAGATAGATATCTTGAAATGCGATGCAACTTTTTATCCTGGTGTTTATGTTTCTAATACTAGTTATTTTGTAACCATGATTGACAATAGGAGTGGGCTTAAAATATATCGGGACTCAATAAAGGGTGCTGGAAACCAATTTAACCTATTGGGTATGAAGAGCGGTAAAATAGCTTTAAATAGCAGCTTTCAGAGAGCTTTCGATCAGTTTGTACTAATGTTTGATAAGTTGTTGCCAAATTATGTTGAAAGCTATACAAGTGAGCAGGCAATAGCTGAGCTTAAGAAATATAAAGAGAAACTTGACCTTCAGATTATATCTCAAGAAGAATATGACAAGAAGAAGCTAGAGTTGATGAAGTTCATACAATAAATAAATGTTCTCCAAGTGTCTTTCGGCTTTAGAGCCAATCTCGACCATTTTCCCGACGTCAGGAAAATGGTTTTATTTGACTTGTGCTGCGCAGGGGATTGCCTCACTTTGTTCGGCGTTCCCCTGGGGGGAGGCCTCAAAACAATAAAAGCCACGGCTGATGATCATGGGATTACTCCGCTTCGCGTCGTGATCCCCTAGGGGGGGCCTCAAAGTGGAAAAAGCCCATCTGCCGTGTGGCAGATTAAGCAAAAAAGAAAAGACCGCTTTTGAGTGAACTCAAGCGGTCTTCCTTTTTTTTGCTTTGCCCTTTCGGGCTGGGCTTTTTCTTCTTTGGCGGTGAGGGGGGGATTCGAACCCCCGGAACCCTTACGAGTTCGGCAGTTTAGCAAACTGCTGGTTTCAGCCACTCACCCACCTCACCAAAAATCTTGCGGGTTGGCCGAAAGGACTGCAAATATACGAATTCTTTTAAATCTGCAAATAAATGTCTAACTCTTCTTGTGTAAAATGTTGGCTATGTGTTGTATATGTATAAGTGGTTTTTATGTTTATTAAAAACCATTCATGCGTAAAACGCACATTTTAAATTAGATACACCAAATAAGTTAGACATAATATTTGCGGCACAAAACAAACCCCAAAAGCTTTTGTCTAACTTTTGGGGTTTTGTAAAGGAGTATTGCTGTTGGGTTTAACCGTCAGCAATGAAATTGGTTAAAACTACTTTTGCGGCTTGGCGATGTTGTCGCGCATTTCGGTGTCTGCCTGAATGTTGCGAAGCTTGTAGTAGTCCATGATTCCGAGGTTGCCGGCGCGGAATGCTTCGGCTATTGCCATTGGAATTTGTGCTTCGGCTTCGATAACCTTGGCGCGGGCTTCCTGTGCTTTGGCTTTCATCTCTTGTTCAAGGGCTACTGCCATTGCGCGTTTCTCTTCGGCGCGTGCTTGTGCAATGTTCTTGTCGGCATTTGCCTGATCCATCTGCAGGGCGGCTCCGATGTTACGTCCGATGTCTATGTCGGCGATGTCAATTGAGAGAATCTCAAATGCGGTTCCTGCGTCAAGTCCTTTTTCAAGTACTACTTTAGAGATTGAGTCAGGGTTTTCAAGAACTGATTTGTGGCTTTCGGCCGATCCGATGCTCGATACGATTCCTTCACCTACACGTGCTAGGACTGTCTCTTCGCCTGCTCCTCCTACAAGTTGTTTGATGTTTGCGCGTACTGTTACGCGGGCTTTGGCAATAAGCTGAATACCGTCTTTGGCTACGGCTGTTACCGGTGGGGTGTTTATAACCTTTGGGTTAACCGACATCTGAACGGCTTCAAATACGTCACGGCCGGCCAGGTCAATGGCGGCGGCCATTTTAAAGTTGAGGGCGATATTTGCTTTGTCTGCCGAGATGAGGGCGTTAACAACCTTAGATACATTACCTTTTGCAAGAAAGTGTGCCTCAAGTTCGTTGGGGTTTAGTTGCAATCCTGCCTTGGTTCCTGTAATCATTGCCATTACTATTGTTCCGGGAGGTACTTTACGCCAACGCATTAGAACGAGTTGCAGAAGTGACATTTTGACTCCGGAGATGAGTGCCTGAAACCAGAGTGTTATGGGGAAAAACCATAAAAGGATGGTTAATCCTACGAGGGATATTCCTATCCAAACCAGAAATACTGTGATCTGTTCCATAAAATTTAATCTATTTGTTTTACAATAATTTTACTGTCGTCTGTAGTGACAATTTCTATAGCCTTTCCGCTGTCAATCATTCCTGATCTTGAGCGAACTTCGGTATCTGTTTTGCCAAATCTTGCCATTCCGCCCGGTGCTAGTCTGCTTATCGCTACTCCTTTAGTGCCAACTGTTAGTCCCTTTTCTGAGGGGTCTGAGTCAACCTTTGAGCTGATAATGTCTTTAAGTGAGATATTTTTCCAGGTATTGGAGCGGAGGATAAGCCAGGTGGCTACAGATGTGATAAGGATTACGCATCCCAGTACGATAAGCCCGGTAACCTGTCCGTATTCTACAAAGGCCAGAATTACTGCTCCGATTATGGATAGTAATCCTATAACTCCGGCAAAACCGAACCCGGGTATAATAAGCACTTCTATTGCAAGCAACAATATCCCTACAGCAATAAGGGTTATAATAAGTGTCATTGGTTATATAATTTAAGAACGTTTAGAGTATAGTATGAGCGAAAATTTTAAAACGGAGAGCAATATACGAAATTTTATTCCGGAGTGGAATTAATTTCTTCAATAGTAAGCCTCTCAGCACCTACGCCCGACAAAAGTGTCACCATCTGTTCGGCTTGCTGCCTGTTGGCAAATGGCCCGATAAAGAATATCTCTCTGCCGTCTAGAACTTTTTTGGCAATGTCTCGTTCGGTGTTTTCTCTAATGATGTCCAGAACAGGTTGCGGCATGCCGGCCGGGTAGCCTTCAATCTTAACCTGGAATGATGAGCGGGCTTCGTTTTTCTCTTCCAGAAGGCGTGCATTACGAATTGTTATGCTCTTGCCGTCGTTGTAGGCGACAATAATGGCAGTTGGAAAGCCGGCTCTTTTGACCTTAACCAGAGCCTCTGCAGCAGCTGCATAGTTAAAAAACTGGCCGGCGGTGTAGAGCCATTTGCCGGTTGGGGTGCGGTTTTCAAAAACGGGGCGCAACCCTTTGAAGGCTTTAAGGTCGGGCTTGTTGTTTACAACAAAAAGTTGGACCCTGTAAACAAGACGGTCTGGAATTGAGTTGTCCTCTGCCATTACGGCTTCACTGCCCACAGCAAATGCGTAATCAAATAGTTTGATTGGCTCCATTATGGTAATCTGTGGAAATTGAGCGAACTCTCCCCTTACAGGTGTGAATGGTTTTTCGGCAGGAGTCTCAGGTTCGTTCTGTTTGTCGCTAAAAAAATCATCTCTTCTTGGCATGATGGCGCCTTTGCTCAAAAACTCCATCTCTCTCACCTGCAGCATCTCGTTTGCAACTCTAAGTCGTGATTGTGTGTCAATAAGGGCTAGTTCTCCTTCAAATATTCTCTTTTCAAGAAGCACTCTGTCATCTTCGTTTGTTAGGGAGTTGTAAAGCGATCTGTTATTTGCAATACTTCTGTTTACGCTGTCTATATCTCTCTGAAGCTGCCTTACCTGAGCAATCATCTTTGTGTAAGCTTCGGTCTCGGGTGTTGTGACAAAATCCAGCTCGGTCTCTATGCTGTCTTTAGCCTCTTTTGAGGGTATCGCCAGAGAGGCTGTTTTAATGATTTCGGAGATCTCGGTTATTGCTCTTCTTACCGGAGTGTTTTCGTATTCAAAGCGGTATATAACAACAGAGTCTTTGTTGTTTGTGTTTCGGTCGGTAACCAGGTATGTGAATTCACCATCTTCTGAGTGAATGAGCATTAGGTCGTCATCTACAGAGGAGTAGGGGAACCCCAGGTTTTGCGGCAAACCCCAGTCGTTGGCCTTGTCGTCCCAGTTGCTCACATAAATATCAAAACCTCCGATTCCAAAATGGCCCGATGAGGCAAAGTAGAGCTGCTTTCCGTTGGGGCTCAATACCGGGTATAGTTCGTCACCTGAAGAGTTTACATATGAGTTAAGAGGTTCGGGCGCAGACCAGTTGGCCCCGTCAACCTGCTGAATACGGTAAATGTCCCAGCCACCATCCTGATCCTGAGCCGAAAAATAGATTGTGCGGTCGTTGCGCCTAAGCAGTACCGGGTTTGGAGAGGTATGTTTTTGAATATTGCTGTTTAAAGAGTCGGGAAGATTTGCCCAGTAACTCTTTTCAAGACCGGGTATGTAGAGGAAAAAATCTTTGCGCGGAGCGGTAATTTTTGCAGTAACCAGAGGCCGGGATGCGTACTGTAACATCTGGATTCCGTTCTCGCTTTTTGCTATAAGAAGGTCAAGAGATCTGATGTAAACAGAGTCTGTGCTCTCCTCCCGTATCTCTTTGAATAGCTTGATAGCATCAACGAAACGGTACTCTCTTCGCAGAGATTCCGCCCTCTCAAATTTAACCGCGCCCCCCTGAGTCTGTCCTGCCGCCAGGCTGTATGCCATTACGAAAAACAAGGGCAAGAGTATAGACTTTTTCATACATTGCTTATATATATAGAGTAACAAAAGTACGAATTTCTTTATATTTTGGGAAAAAATACTACTTTTGTGCTCTAATTTTCGTTGAATTATATAATTTAAACACGATCATATGCAAAATAAAGGAGCCATCAGGCTTGTGGCAGTTTTAATCGCAATCGCCTGTATTTATCAACTCTCGTTCACCTGGGCTACCAGAAACCAGGAGAAGAAAGCAAAAGCTTACTCACAAAGAATGGTGGAGCTTGAGCAGAAGTTACCCTCTTTCAGTCTGATATCAGATTTTAACAAGGCCTACTATCTGGATTCACTTGGAAGGGCAAAGGAGAGATTTTATATCGATTCAATAACAGCAGAAAAGGTATTCCTCGGCTTTACCTACAAAGAGATCAAAGAGAAGGAGATAAACCTTGGTCTTGACCTTAAAGGTGGTATGAACGTTATGCTTGAGGTGAGCGTGCCGGAACTGGTTATGGCCATTTCGGGCAACAGTACCAATGCTCAGTTCCTTGAAGCGATGAAACTTGCAAAGTCAAATCTGTCTCCTTCGCGTACAGATTTCATAGCCATCTTTGGAGAGGCTTGGGAGCAGGTGGCACCGGGTCAGCGTATGTCGCAAATTTTCGGAACATACGAAATGAGAGACAGAATTAAACCTGAGACCTCAAATGCAGATGTTCTTAAAGTTATCAGAGAGGAGTCTGAAAGTGCAATTTCAAACTCATTTAACGTACTGAGAAACCGTATCCGCCGTTTTGGAGTTACTCAGCCGAATATTCAGAAAATTGGAAGCACAGGAAGAATTCTGGTAGAACTTCCGGGAGTTAAAGAGCCTGCTCGTGTAAGAAAGCTTCTTCAGGGAACAGCCTCTCTTGAGTTCTGGGAGACTTACGAAAATCAGGAGGTTTATCCGTTTCTGATTGAGGCAAACAGAGTTGTAAAAGAGATGCTTGATGTTGATAAGGAGATTGCTGCCATTTCAGGTGGTACTCAGGATTCAACAGCAGTTGCAGCCGATACTGCAAAGACAGATGCTGAGTCGCTTCTTAGCCAGATTCAGGCAGAAGATTCACTATCTGTTGCTGATGCGCAACTTGCAGAGCAGAACCCACTGTTCTTTGCTTTGAATCCGAATGTAAGCCAGGGTCAGTTAATCCCGGGTGCTTGCGTAGGTAGGGCTCACTACAGAGATACAGCAAAAATTGGTGCATGGCTCAGAGCTCCTCAGGTTCAGGCGGTATTCCCTGCAGACATTAAACTTATGTGGACTGTTAAGCCGATTGATGCGGCCGGTATAATTTACGAACTTGTTGCAATCAAGAGCACAACACGTGACGGTAAAGCTCCGCTAGACGGAGGTGTTATTACCGATGCTTCAAAATCATTTGGTCAAACATCAGGTAACCCTGAGGTTGACATGGCAATGAATGCCGAGGGTGCAAGAATTTGGGCAAGCATGACAGCAAACAATGTTGGAAGATGTATTGCAATTGTTCTTGACGGAATGGTTTACTCTTATCCGAGAGTTAATTCGGAGATAACCGGAGGTCGTTCGCATATCTCAGGAAAATTCTCAATATCAGAGGCTGATGACTTGGCAAACGTGCTTAAGTCAGGTAAATTGCCGGCTCCTGCAAGAATTGTTCAGGAGGCTGTTGTAGGGCCAAGCCTTGGTAGCGAGTCTATCAACGCAGGTCTTATCTCGTTTGCACTTGCATTTTTGCTGGTACTTGCTTACATGTTGTTCTTCTATAGTGGTGCAGGTATCGTTGCAAACATTGCTCTACTTACAAACGTTCTCTTCCTGTTTGGTGCCCTTGTTTCGTTCGGTGCTGTTCTAACCCTTCCGGGTATTGCAGGTATCGTTCTAACGCTGGGTATGGCAGTGGATGCTAACGTAATTATTTACGAGCGTATAAAAGAGGAGTTGAGAGCAGGGAAAGCACTTAGGCTTGCAATATCGGACGGATACAAAAATGCATATTCAGCCATTATTGACGGTAACCTGACCACAATTATAACCGGAGTTGTTCTTGCAATTTTCGGATCGGGTCCGGTTCAGGGTTTTGCAACAACACTTGTTATTGGTCTGATCACATCACTCATCACTTCTATCTTCATTACTAGGTTGGTATTTGAGTGGAGACTTGGAAAGAACAAGAACATTACTTTTGGTAATAAACTTACCAACAATTTCATGCAGAATAGTAAGTTTAATTTTATTTCATTACGCAGATATGCTTACATATTCTCGATAGCTGTTACCATAATCGGAGTAGGATTCATTTTTGGTAAAGGTTTCTCATACGGCGTTGACTTCACAGGAGGTCGCACCTATGTAGTAAGATTTGACCAGGATGTTACCACTGGTGATGTGAGGACTGCGTTGCTTCAGGAGTTTGATGGATCGATTGAGGTAAAACAGTTTGGTGGAGGAAGCCAGATGAAGGTTACTACCAAATATATGATTGAAGATAACTCTGAGGAGACAGATGCATTGGTTGACGGTAAGATTTACAACGCTCTAAAAGGCTTTTTCACTCATGAAATGTCACTTGAAGAGTTTACTGCAACAACTGACAACCCTAACGGAATTGTAAGTTCAGAGAAGGTTGGTCCAACCATTGCGGATGATATAAAGAGAGATGCTTTAATTGCGGTAATAATTGCCCTCTTTGCAATATTTGCCTACATCGCCATCAGGTTCAGAAACTGGACCTGGGGAACAGGAGGTCTTGTTGCTTTGATACACGATGCAATATTTGTAATGAGTTTCTTTGCAATATTCACAGGTATCCTTCCTTTCAGTCTGGATGTAGACCAGTCATTCATTGCTGCGGTTCTGACGATTATCGGTTACTCAATTAATGACACCGTGATTATATTTGACCGTATCAGGGAGTACAAAACACTCTATCCTAAGAGAGATCTGAAAGATAATGTTAATGAGGCTCTTAACAGTACAATTACAAGAACTATCAACACAAGTGCTACTACACTCATCGTTCTGTTTGCAATAGCAATCTTTGGCGGTGAGGTTATCAGAGGTTTCTCGGTAGCGTTGATCGTGGGTATTCTGATTGGTACATATTCATCACTATTCGTGGCATCACCTATAGTATATGACCTGTTCAACAAGCTGCACGCAAAACAGGCAGCCAAGAAGTAATAGAAATAAACACCTAAAAAAAGGATGGCCAGAAACTTGGTCATCCTTTTTTGTTTTCCTGGAAAGCATAATTCACTTAAAAATGATAACTTTGTGAAAATATCAATTAAAAAGTAATAATATGGAACTTCCTTTTGCAGAATCCTATAAAATTAAAATGGTTGAGAGCCTCAGACGAAGCACCCGCGAACAGAGAGAACAGTGGATAAAAGAGGCGGGATACAACCTCTTCAATCTTAAGAGCGACTATGTGTTTATTGACCTTCTCACTGATTCGGGAACCGGTGCCATGAGCGACAAACAATGGGCTGCAATGATGGAGGGGGATGAGAGCTATGCAGGAGCACGTTCATATTACAAATTAAAGGAGAGTATTAAAGAGATTACGGGTTTTGACTACTTCCTGCCTACCCATCAGGGAAGAGCTGCCGAGAATGTACTTTTCTCTTCGTTGGTAAAAGAGGGCGACATACTTCCGGGTAATTCGCACTTTGATACAACAAAGGGACATATAGAGTTTCGTAAAGCCATTGCTCTTGACTGTACAATCGAAGAGGCTAAGGATACAACCCTTGAACTGCCTTTTAAGGGCAATATGGATCTTAATAAGCTTGAGAGTGTCCTCAGGCAGTATCCTGCCGAAAAGATCCCTTGTATCGTGTTAACAATTACAAATAACACTGCCGGAGGCCAACCTGTATCAATGGAGAACATTAAGGGTGTCTCTGCACTGGCTAAAAAGTATGGTGTTAAGCTGCTTTTCGACTCAGCCCGTTTTGCCGAAAATGCATATTTCATAAAGATTCGTGAGAAGGGTTATGCCGACAAGACCATTCCGGATATTTGCCGTGAGATGTTTAGCCATGCCGACTTTATGACAATGTCTTCAAAGAAGGATGCTATTGTGAATATGGGTGGCTTTATTGCTTTTCGCGATGAGGAAACCTGGCAGGGCTGTCAGATGTATAACATTATGTACGAAGGTTTCATTACCTATGGCGGAATGTCGGGTCGTGACATGAGTGCGCTTGCCCAGGGGCTTAAAGAGGGCACCGATTTTGACTATCTTGAAACCAGAATTTCGCAGGTTGCATACCTTGCCTCAAAGCTGGACGAGTATGGAATTCCTTTCCAGAGGCCTGCCGGTGGACATGCAATATTCGTTGATGCAAAAAAGATTCTGACAAACGTTCCAAAGGAGCAGTTTGTTGCCCAGACATTGGGAATAGAGCTCTATATAGAGGGTGGAGTAAGGGGAGTGGAGATAGGAACTCTGCTGGCAGACAGAGACCCTGTAACAAGAGAGAACCGCTTTCCGTCACTTGAGCTGCTAAGGCTTGCAATACCAAGAAGGGTTTACACCAATAACCATATGGACTTCATTGCTGCTGCTCTGAAAAACGTTTTTGACCGAAGAGATTCCATCACCAGTGGCTACATAATCAAAAAGGAGCTGCCAATAATGAGGCACTTCACCGTTGAGCTAGAGAAAGCCGACTAACTAGACGACTCACAAAAAATCTCCGCGCCACTTTTGGACATATACTTGCCCAACAGACACTTACAAAAAAGACTTTGGTGAAAATGTTTCAAATTTCCAAAAGTCTCATTTGTAATACGCTTAATATGAATCGGTTGTCCAAAAGTGGCGCGGAGAACTAGCGCGGGTTCTTCTCTTTTTTTACAACTAAATTAAGGGATACACTTGCTGTAAGAAGGTAAAATCCTGCTTGCAACCAGAGTTGTATATATTCAAATCTTACCTGCGAAAGGTTAGCTCCCAGAGTGTTAATCTTGATGTATCCCTGAATTCCACGAGTTGAAGGAAACAGATATGAGATCCATCTCCAAACATCCGGCATATTTTGCCTTGGCCACGAAAATCCTGACAGAAAGAGAAGAATTACTGTAAAGAAGAGGAATGTGATTAGTCCTGTCTCTCTGTTTTTGACAAACACCGAAACAGTCATCGAGAAGAAAATCGCTGCCAAAAGGAAGGGAACCATAAAGCTGAATAGAGTCCAAATGTTTCCAATATGTGGCAGATTAAAGAACTTAGGAATGAACCCTACTATATAGGCTGTTATTGGAATATAAAGCAGGAAGTATGCAAAAGCCTTCCCAAATACCACTTTGTATATTCCTTTCCCATGCAAATGGTCGGGTATTTGCGAATGAGTACGACTCTCTTCCCGGGCCGTTCCTGCCATCATTCCTATCCCAAAAAAAAGTGTCTGGTGTATGATGAGAATGAGAAGAGCGGGTAGTAAAAAGCTGGCAAATCCACCACCTGGATTGTATAAGGCAACATCATTTCCCGGGATAGCTTCAACTAGTTGTTCTGCCTGCTCTCCTCCAATTCCTGCTGCATTGTAGCGATTTATCTGAATACTGCGTAGCTCGTCAAGCATTGTGTAGTTGGTTGCCATCATAAGCCCCTTGTAGTAGAGAAAACTGCTCATATCGTTATAGATTGAGATGGTTGCCTGCTCCATCCGAGCAAGTTTGAGGTGATAATCGGACGGGATAAATACAATGCCGTGGACCTTTCCTTCCATGAAAAGTGCTTTCGCCTCCTCCATATTAAGGCATCTTTTGCTGATCTTTACCTCCTGTGTGGCATTGAGCTTTCTAAGAAACTTTCCGCTCTGTGCTGAGTTGGATTGATCTACTACAGCTATTGGAATCTCATAGATAGATTCATTGTTGTAAATTCCATTGTAGAGGAGCGGGTATGCTATACCTGCTACAAAAAAAATGAGAATAACACCTTTGTCTCTGAAAATGTGCCACAGCTCATTTGTCATTACCCAGTAGAGATCCTTTAATGTTTTTTTCATATTTATTTGAGAGGATAATTCTGATTAATTAGTGCCTTTTTTAGCCTGTTCCAGACTATGAGAGGCAGTAGAAGGAAGAGAAATATTGCTGCATAACTTAGCGATGAGTTTACAAATGGAGTTCCCCAAAGTGCCTCATTTACATATATGTTAAAATAATGGCGTATTGGAAATAGCACGCTGGCTCCTTGTGCAAGAGGAGGCATCGCCTCAATTGGGAATGTAAAGCCTGCATAGGTGAATGACAAGATTCCATATAGCGCGGCAAAGCTTATACCTACGCGCAGTACCGGGAACAATCCAATCATTAATATACCTATTGCTTGATGAGCAAGAACAAACAAAACAGTAGCTGCCGAAAATCTTAAAAGAGATCCATTCATTGGGAATCCTGTAAATTTGTAAAGAAGCACATTGCCAGCAAGACCTAGTATAATGAATATTACGGAGTAGGGTAGTAGTTTTCCGCTAAGAGCGACAGTAAGAGAGCCATTTGATTCAGCCAACCACTCTCGTGAACTTTTATTCTTGAGCTCTAGGCCTATCGGATAAACTGTCATAAGCAGTATAACCAATTGAAGTATCCCGGGCAAGAGAACATTTATCAGGTAGACTCCGTAATTGGCCCAAGGGTTGCCTATATGATGAGTGTCTATTACAATAGGCTGAATCCTTCCCATGATTGCCTTCTCATCCATTCCTTTTGCGCGGAGAATCTCCCTCTGGTAGGCAGAGGAAGCGAGGGTGGACATCGTGAGCATATCCTTGTAGCTGAGCGTTCCCGCTATAAGGTACGAGTTGTTTACATAGAATGATACCTCAGGTCGTTTGCCGACTAGGAGGTCTTTGTAAAAATCACGCGGGATATCAATAAATCCGTAAACCTCTCCTCTCTGCATAAGATCTCTTGCCTCAGCAAAATTTGCACAGCCTGCAACAACTTGAGTCATTGGAGTTGTGTTTAGTTCGCGAGCAAACCTTCTCGATATTACCGAATTGTCGCTGTCTATAACTGCAACAGGAAGCCTTTCGGGTAGACCTTCATTGAGGAGGGTGAGAAAAAAGAGATACCCGAATGCTACCACAAATACCGTAGAAAAAAGGTAAATAGGTCTGCCGAACATCATTTTGATCTCACGCTTTAGAACCTGTTTTAGTGGATTGAGGCTCATTTCCCGTTAACTACAGTTTTAATTATTACTGTCATTCCAGGGCGAAGAGCTTTGATGGGGGTGATAGGAGTTGCCTTTAATTCAAAAGATTTTGCGTCAAATCCACCGCTTACCTTTGTGGATCTCCATGTTGCATAGGATGCCATAGCCTTAATAAAAGTAACCTTTGCTTCATACTCTTCCTTTCCCAAAGCTGGGATCTGAACTTTAACAACGGTTCCTAAAGTGAGGCCATTGAGCAGATCTTCGCGTACACTGAACGTAAACCACATCTGGGTAAGGTCTGTTATGCTCATTATGGGTGCTCCTGTTCCAACCAGAGATCCCTCTTCGGGAAAAATTTCGCTGATTTCTCCTGATGATGGTGCAACAATATAGGCCTCATCAAGATAGGACTCCACCTCTTTGATTGCTCCGGTTGCTCTGTTTACCAGCGCTAGTGCCGCTTCGCGATCCTCTTTTTCTGCTCCGTTAATTGCCATCTCATATTGTGATTTTGCCGCCTTTGCAGTTGCAATTGCTGCTTTATATTGAGCTTCGGCTTCGTCACGTTTTTGAGCAGGAACTACCTTTTTTTCAAAGAGTTTATCTACTCTTTCGTAAGACTTGGCAGAAATATCTACTCCAACTTCTGCCTTTTGCCAGAGCTCGTATGCACCCATAATCTGCTCTGGTCTTGCCCCTTTGATTGCTTTACGGTTCTGCGCCTGAGCAGCATCACGGGCAGCAATTGCCTGTTCAAGTTTTGCATTTAGTTCGGGGCTCGAGATTATAGCCAAGGTATCTCCCTTGTTAACCCAGGCGCCCTCTTCTGTCAGTATCTCACTTACTCTTCCCGGAATTTTTCCCGACACTCGATACTCTTTAGCCTCGGCCTCTCCCTGAATTATTACTGGTTCTGGTTTGGTCGCATACAGCCCTATCAATGATACGATTACTATAACGCCAAGCAATCCTGCAAGCCCAGCTAAAAGGTTGTTATTGTTCTTTCTTGTTTTCATATATTTATTCTAGTTTTTCAATGATATCCCTAATGACTCCTTTAGATACGACTGACACATCATAATGTCAATCTGAGCATCAATTTTTTCTGATTTTGATAAAAGCCAGCCGTTGTGTGCCTCCATAAGATCTGTGCTCCCTGCGACACCTGCTTCAAATGCCTCTTTGGCAAACCGAAGGTTCTCCTCTGCCTTCTCAAAAGATGCCTCTGCCAACTCAAGACGTCTGACAGACTCATCCATTCTGAATTTTGCCTGATTTATCTGAAGACCTATTTTCTCTCTCGCCTCTTCATTCTGTAAACGGATAATTTTCTGCTGACTCTTGGCTGCATTTAGAGTATGTACCTTTTCTCCAAAGTGGAACAGGGGGATGTTTATGCCTACTCCAAATGAAAACATTCCCCCGAAGGAATAACTCACTCCATGATTAAAATTGGGGTTGGATATGATGTAGTTTCCGTTGAGTACAACATTGGGAAGGAATCTTGACTCCATAATCCTGACAGTTGAATTGGCAATCTTAGTCGCTTCACCGAGGGCCCTTATTTCGGCCCTGTTTTCAATTGCTTCATCAATGTTATCGGTTATTTCAATCGAGTGAACTGCAATATCGGGGGTGTCGGGGAAGAGATACTCTCCCGTGGGATCCAATCCACAAATCTGGAGTAGTGCCATTTTTGACAAAGCCAGGCCATTATTTGCCTTTGCCTGCATCATCTTCGCCTCATTAACCTTTACATTTACCTTAAGAATATCTCCTTTAGTGGCAACACCCTCGTCTGCCATTATTGATATATTTACTGCAATTGATTCTATAAGTCGCAGATATTCTGCAGCAAGCTCACATTTTGATTTAAGAGAGACAACTCTCCAGTATGCCTCGTCTGTGTGACTCAAGAGCTCCTCTTCTGCTTTCTCTGACTCTATTCCGGCAAGCCTTTCGCTGCTTTTTGCAATATTATACAACTCTCGAATCTTACCTCCCAGATATATAGGTTGAACAAATCCGGCTATACCGGCAAAAATGTTTCTTGACTCCATCTCCATTGCCTCTTTGGGGAGTAAAGCGTAATTTTTCCACTCAATTTTTTCCGGATTGGTTTTAGGGTCAAACGGTTTGCCTTGTGAATCAACCGGGGCGTATTTACCTGGAGCTATCTGAATCCAGTTATTGTTAATCTGATCCTGACGAAATCCGAAAGAACCATCTTCCATTTTTGTACCGACTGGCAGCAAAGCATCTTCACCCAGTAAAGAGATGTTTTTCTGGTTGTGTACGTAGGTTCCATTGATAGAAAATCTTGGAAGGAAATGGGTAAATGCAGCCTTTCGCAACTCAGATGCGATAACCTCTTTCTCCTTGCTTTTCTGCAGAGATCTGTTGTTTTCAACTGCAAGCCTTCTACAATCGTTAATAGTAAGTACATTCTGCCCGGAAAGTTGGCCGGTGATCAAAATGCATAACAAAAACAGGGCTAATTGTCTCATATAAAGTAATATATTATTTGTTGTATGTTCGATAGTTGAATATGCAACCAAATGGGTTGTCAGAAAGTGAGTGTGCAGTTGCATTTTTAGTAAATTGGATTAACTGATGTTGTTGAGGAGTTTTACAATCACCTGTTTGGCGTCAAGAAGTTCTTTCGGTGTGATTCCGGAGACAGCCTGGTCAAATGACTCTTTTACAATTTGCATTGCTCGTTCTTCCATCTTATGCCCCTTGTTTGTCAGGTGGATTTTGTTTATTCGTCTGTCTGCCGGGTCTCCATGTCTTTCGATCAGACCATGTTTTGACAATGTGTCAAGCAATCGGGTTATGCTTGTTTTATCCTTAGAGGTTTGTTCACTAAGTGATTGCTGGGTTTGACCGTCTTTGTTCCAAAGGCACACCAAGACGATCCACTGCTCAGTTGTTATTTCAAGTTCGGCAGCTCGGAACTTTCTGTTCAAATGGCGGCTCAAAGAAGCAGAAAGCTGTCCGCTTAACACAGACAGCAATTCATTAGTTTTTACAAACTCTATTAGTTGCATATACAATGGTTGGTTGTTCAACGGCCCAAAAGTATATACTTTTTTTCAAAAAAAATAATTTTTCGCGCCAGTTTGCGCGTTACCTGTTGCCCGAAGACCTTTGTGAGCCTCCGCGGGAGTTGCCGCTGGATCTGCCGCGTGAATTGCCACCGCCTCTGGTGCCAAATGAATTTTGTGAACTGCTTCGCGAGTTCTTTTCAGATCTGCTGCGTTCAGAGGGTGTTTTGCTGAAAGAGCTGCTGCGTGATTCGCCTTTTGATTCGCCGGCTGACTCACTTCGTGCAGAACCATCTTTAGATGAATCGCTTCGTGACGAACTGCCTCGCGATGAACCTCCCCTTGATGACCCTCCTCTCGACGAACCGCCTCTCGATGAGCCTCCCCTTGATGATCCACCTCTCGATGACCCACCCGATGTGTCGCGGGAGCTTTTGCGGCCTGAGCCGGAGTCGTCTGTGGGGCCGCCCCAGGATTCGTCCCAGATGAGGGCGAAGTCGAGTTGCTTCTGTTCCAGATTGGCGCGGGTTACCTTGACCTTAACGGGGAATCCCAGAACAAAGGTTTGTCCGGAGCTCTTTCCTTTAAGTGAGAATGACTCTTCGTTGAATACAAGGAAGTCCTCTTTAAGATCTCTGAGGCTGACAAGTCCTTCGATGCGGGTTTCGGCAAGCTCAACAAACATTCCCCATTCGGTAATTCCCGAGATGACTCCGTCGTATATGTTGCCAACTTTGTCCTGCATAAATTCAACCATCTTGTACTTGATGCTTGCGCGTTCTGCTTCGGTTGCCAGTTGCTCTCTTTCGCTTGAGTGTTTGCAGCGCTCTTCGTAAACCTTTGCATCCATTGATTTGCCGTTGTCCAGATAGTGGGCAAGCATTCTGTGTACCATCATGTCTGGATACCTTCTGATGGGTGATGTAAAGTGTGTATAGTAGTCGAAGGCCAATCCGTAGTGGCCCATATTTTCTATTGAGTAGCGTGCCCTTGCCATTGATCTTAGGGCCATAATCTCGATCGCTCCCTCTTCTGGCTTACCTTTGGCTACTGCCAACAGGTTGTTAATTTCACCTGAGAGTTCACGCGGACTGTTTGTCGGACGCATGTTGTAACCAAGGTGGTTAATAAAGGTGCGAAATGCCTCAATCTTTTCCATGTTAGGCTCTTCATGAATACGGTAAACAAAGGTTTTTGCCTTTTTGCCTTCACCCGGCATACCAATCAGTGAGGCCACCTCTCTGTTTGCCAGCAACATAAACTCTTCGATGAGCCAGTTTGCCTCTTTGCTTATCTTTTGAACAACATTGAGCGGTTTGCCATCTTTGTCAACTTCAACCTTCATCTCAGGTCTTTCAAAGCTTATCGCTCCTCTTCTGAACCTCTCCTGACGCATTATTGTTGCCAGTTCGTGAAGTTTTAAAATTTCATTTGTCAAAGGCCCTTTGCCAGTCTCTATAACATCCTGTGCCTCTTCGTAACTAAAGCGGTAATCCGAATTAATTACTGTCCGTCCAAACCATCTTTTTAGTACATGACCTTTATCGCTGATCTCAAATACTGCAGAAAAGCATAGCTTCTCCTCTTTTGGGCGGAGCGAACATAGTCTGTTTGAAAGTTTCTCAGGAAGCATTGGTACAGTGCGGTCTACAAGATAGACCGAGGTGGCCCTGTCCAGAGCCTCTTTGTCAAGGGCTGTTCCCGGAACAACATAGTGGGTAACGTCAGCGATGTGTACGCCAACCTCCCAATTGCCATTATCAAGCTTTTTGAGCGAGAGTGCATCGTCAAAATCCTTTGCATCTGCAGGGTCAATAGTAAGTGTTGTAATATTCCGGAAATCTCTGCGGAGCTTTATCTCTTGTGCGGTTATCTCTTCGGGAATATTTGCGGCATCTTTCTCTACCTGTGGGTCAAACTTGTATGGAAGGCCAAATTCTGTAAGAATGGCGTGCATCTCGGTGTTATTGTCGCCGGGCATACCAAGAATATCGATAATATGTCCCGATGGTTCGTCTGAGTGGCGTGACCAGTCATCAACTATTGCGGCAACTTTTTGACCGTTGGCCTCTCTTAGAGACTCTTCAAAAGGAATTCTTATATCGTATGGCATGTTTTTACCCTCGGTAATTACCCACGCCTGGCTGCCTGTAACCTGTAAAACACCTATGTGAGGCCTCTTTGACCTCTCGGTTATCTCTATAACCTCGCCCTCTTTCCTCTGGCCGCCTCTTTTGCCGAATACGGCCACTCTGACCATATCACCGTGAAGAGCTCCTCTTAGTTTACGAGCCGGTACGAAAATATCGTCCTCACCAATTCCCGCAGCAATAAATGCATAACCCTCTCTGGTCATCATTACCTTCCCGCTTATCTCAATTTTGCTTTCGCTTCTTTGTTCCCGTTTCGGAGATTTTGCTGTTCCACCTCTTTCCGGTTTTTTCTTATTACGCATATTTTTGTCTATTTTTGCAGGGAGTATTAATTGACAAATGTAACATAAATATGGATAAGAAAGTACTGTTAATGATTCTTGACGGTTGGGGAGAGGGCGTTAAAGATGAATCAAATGCAATATACGTACAGGGTTCTCCTAACCTGGATTCAATCAGAAATAAATATCCCAATTCACTTCTTGATGCAAGTGGCGAAGATGTTGGCCTCCCTGAAGGTCAGATGGGTAACTCGGAGGTTGGCCACCTGAATATTGGTGCCGGCAGGGTTGTATATCAGGATTTGGTAAAGATTAACAAAGATTGTAATGAGAAGAAACTCATAAACAACAAAGAGATAAGAGAGACATATAACTATGTTAAAGAGAGCGGTAAATCGCTTCATTTCATGGGACTTATGTCAAATGGAGGGGTTCACAGCTCAATGGAGCATTTGTTCGCATTTCTTGAACTTGCTAAGGATAGTGGCATTGAGAAGGTGTACGTTCATGCCTTTATGGATGGGCGGGACACAGATCCAAGAAGCGGAAAGGGCTATGTAGCTGAACTTGAAGAACGTATGAAGACGACCGGAGGTAAGCTTGCCTCTATTATCGGCCGTTACTATGCCATGGACAGAGATAAGAGATGGGAGAGAATAAAAGAGGCATATGATCTTCTTGTGTTCGGTACGGGAGAGCCATTCACCAGCGGTCCCGAAGCTATGCAAAAAAGCTACGACAATGGAGTTACAGATGAGTTTGTGAGAGCTCATGTGGCGGTAGACGCCGAGGGTAATCCGGTAGCAACGCTTAAAGAGGGCGATGCCGTTATCTTCTTCAATTTCCGTAATGACAGGGCGCGCGAGCTGACGACTGTTCTGACTCAGGAAGATCACGACACTCCAAAAATGAAGGTGATTCCTCTCTACTTTTCAACCCTCACCCCTTATGACGAAAAATTCAGAGGACTGCATATTCTTTATGACAAAGAGAATGTTAAAAATACTCTAGGAGAGGTAATTTCAAAAGCCGGCAAAAAGCAGCTTAGAATAGCCGAAACAGAAAAGTACGCTCACGTAACCTTCTTCTTTTCAGGGGGGAGAGAGTCGCTGTTTGACGGAGAAAACAGAATTTTGGTTTCGTCGCCATCTGTACCGACATACGACCTAAAACCTGAGATGAGTGCAATTGAGGTAAAGGAGGAGCTAATCAATGAACTTCAGGGAAGCAAGCCTGATTTTATTGTACTTAACTTTGCAAATTGCGATATGGTAGGCCATACCGGTGTTTTCAGTGCAATTAAAAAGGCAATTAAAACAGTTGATTTGGCTGTTGCAGAGCTGGTTAATATCGCAAGGGAGAACGGATACTCCATCATAATTACTGCAGACCACGGCAATGCTGACAATGCAGTAAATCCTGATGGCTCTCCAAACACCGCCCACTCGCTAAACCCAGTACCAATTGTAATAATAGACAAAGATGTGCACATGGTTAAAAGGGGCAGGCTTGCAGATATTGCACCAACAGTTCTTAAAATAATGAATATTCCCGCTCCTGCAGAAATGACAGGGGAACCACTGGTTTAACATACTCTCTCTATGCCCTTTGTTCATCTTCACGTACACACGCAATATTCAATACTGGACGGGGCTGCTAATATAAAGAAGCTCTTTAAGGCTGCTCAGGATGACAATCAGAGAGCACTTGCCATAACCGACCATGGGAACATGTTTGGGGTAAAAGAGTTTCTTGAGACAGCAGCTAAGTTTCCCTCTGTAAAACCTATAGTGGGATGCGAGGTTTATGTGGCAAAAAATTCTCGTTTAGAGAAGAGAGGAAGAGAAGATCAGGGCAGCTATCACCTGGTTCTTTTGGCCAAAAATTACGAGGGATACAAGAATCTTGTAAAGCTAACATCCAACGCCTTTATTGAGGGCTTTTACTCAAAGCCGAGAATTGACAGAGAGTTGCTGGAGAGGTACTCTTCAGGGCTAATCTGTTCATCGGCTTGTCTGGGAGGAGAGGTCCCTCAGGCAATATTGGCCGGAAATATTGAGCTTGCCGAAGAGACAGCAAAGTGGTACAAAAATCTCTTTGGAGATGACTACTACCTGGAGTTGCAGCGTCACGAAACTGATCTTCCTGGAGCGGACTCGAACACATATCTGACTCAATGTAAGGCAAATGAAGCAATTTTGGAAATTGCCCGTAAACTGGAGATCAAATGCATAGCAACAAATGATGTCCATTTTGTGAGCGCTGACGACAGAGAGGCTCACGACAGGCTTATCTGTCTAACTACAAATGCCGACATTGATGATCCGCAAAGGCTTAGGTACACCAAACAGGAGTATCTCAAGAGCCAGGCAGAGATGGAGCAGATTTTTTCAGATATACCTGAAGTTCTGCTAAATACTCAGGAAATAGCAGACAAGGTTGAGGGTTACGATATTAATTCGAAGCCCATAATGCCCAACTTTGAAATTCCCGAGACCTTTAAAAATTCAGACGACTATCTAAGAGAGCTATCCTATCAGGGGGCATTAACCAGATATAAAGAGATAACACCGGAAATAACAGAAAGAATTGATTTTGAGTTGGCCACAATTCAGAAGATGGGTTATCCTGACTACTTTCTGATTGTTCAGGACTTTATTGCTGCGGCAAGATCGATGGGAGTCTCTGTGGGGCCGGGCAGAGGTTCGGCAGCGGGTTCAGTGGTTGCCTACTGCCTGAGAATTACAGATATAGACCCCCTTAAGTATGATCTCCTCTTTGAGCGTTTTCTAAATCCGGACAGGATTTCGATGCCCGATATCGACATTGATTTTGATGATGACGGCAGACATAAGGTTTTAAATTATGTAGAGAAGAAGTACGGTAAGGACCATGTTTCTCATGTTATTACATTTGGAACAATGGCGGCAAAGAGTGCCATAAGAGATATTGCCCGTATACAGCGTCTTCCATTGCAGGAATCTGACAGGCTTGCCAAGATGATTCCAAATCGCTTTCCTACTGACGATGACGGCAATACTGTTGATGTTACAATTGAGAACTGCCTTAAGTTTGTTCCCGAATTTGCTGATGCCTACAACAATGGTGATCCTTTGCTTAAGGAGACTGTTGATTATGCAAAAAAGCTGGAGGGGAATGTACGGAATGTGGGTGTACATGCATGTGCAATCATTATAGGAAAAGACGACCTGCGCGAATTTATTCCAATAACCACTGCCAACGACAAGGAGACAGGAGAGAAGATATGGGTTTCGCAGTATGATGGTTCACAGATCGAGAAGGTGGGCATGCTCAAGATGGATTTTCTGGGGCTCAAGACGCTCTCGGTTATAAAAGATACAGTTGTTAATATCAAAAAATCACGCGGAATAGATATTGATATTGATACAATTCCGATCGATGACTCTTTAACCTATGAACTGTTCAGCAGGGGTGATACTGTAGGTACATTCCAGTTTGAAAGTGACGGAATGAGAAAATGGCTAAGGGAGCTTAAACCGACTCGCTTTGAAGATCTTATTGCGATGAACGCCCTTTATCGCCCGGGTCCGATGGAGTATATTCCGGACTTTGTTAACCGCAAACATGGAGTAAAACAGATAGAGTACGACCTTAAAGAGATGGAGGAGATTCTCTCGGATACTTACGGTGTAACTGTCTATCAGGAGCAGGTGATGCTTCTTTCTCAGAAGCTTGCAGGTTTTTCGAGGGGAGA
Organism: Bacteroidales bacterium; assembly: GCA_030695025.1. Lineage (GTDB taxonomy): Bacteria > Bacteroidota > Bacteroidia > Bacteroidales > UBA932 > Bact-08. The sequence goes on from JAUYTX010000078.1 coordinate 27,770, forward strand.
TGCCGACTCTCTGCGTAAGGCAATGGGTAAGAAGACAAAATCGGTGATGGACGAGCTTAAACAGCAGTTCATCAAGGGGGGAGAGGATAACGGACACAAGGCAGTTATGCTCGAAAAGATATGGAAAGACTGGGAGGCATTTGCCCAGTATGCTTTCAACAAATCGCACTCTACCTGTTACGCATGGATAGGCTATCAGACAGCATATCTTAAGGCAAACTATCCGGCTGAATTCATGGCGGCTACACTCAGTAGGAACCTTAATGATATTGAGGAGCTTACCAAACTTATGGATGAGTGTAAAAGGATGAAGATCCCGGTTATGGGTCCGGATGTAAACGAGAGCCGCGATAATTTTACCGTAACCAAAAAGGGAAACATCCGCTTTGGTATGGCAGGAATTAAGGGAGTCGGAGGAGCAGCTGTAGAGCATATTATAAAGGCACGTGAAGAGAAGGGAAGCCCGTTTGAGTCAGTCTTTGACTTTGTAGAGAGGGTAAATCTGAATACCGTTAACAGGAAAACCATCGAATCGCTTATATATGCCGGTGCTTTTGACAGTTTCGGGCAGGTTGCCCGTCAACAATATCTTGGTACTACCTCAAAGGACGAACTCTTTCTTGATGCTCTGATAAAGTATGGTAACAGATTTCAGAACGATACTGTGAACGGTGGAAATTCTCTGTTTGGAACGAGTGAAAGCATTAAGTTGGTACCTCCCGATGTTCCGCTCTTTATGGAGGCAGATACTCACGAAATTCTTAAAAGAGAGAAGGAGCTTGTGGGGATGTACCTGTCGGCCCATCCGCTTGATATATACGCATTTGAAGTTAAAAACTTTACAACCGCAACACTTTCAGACGCTTCTGATATGGTTGACAGGGCACCAAAAGATGAGTCGTTGCAGGGTAAAGAGATTATTATTGCAGGGTTGGTAACATCTGTAAAAATTTCATATACAAGAAGTACCGGGAAGCCTTTTGCAAATTTCACTGTTGAGGATTTTAACGGTTCGCAAAATTTTGCTGTTTATGGGAAAGATTATGAGGGCTTTATGCAGTATTTACAACCAAATCTTCCTCTTATAATCAAATGTGCAATCAACCCCAGATTCGGCTATGCCTCTGCAAATAAAGACGATGGCAAATCTGTTGACTACGAACTTAAAATCAAGAGAATAAGGCATCTGGCCAATACAAAAGAGGATTTTGTCAGGGATATTACCATTGATATTCCTGTTAAGATGATAACTCCGGGATTCAGGGGAGAGTTGGTTAAGAAGCTGAAGGAAAATAAAGGTAAAACTTCGCTGATAATAAAACTGGTAGATTATGATAACCAGGTTGCAGTTGAGCTAATTTCTACCAAATATCAGATTTCATTAAATAATGATCTTCTCGATTACTTCGATTCAAGGGGAATATCATTCCGTTTCGTTCCAAGCCTGAGCTTTTAGCTCTATTTCAGAGCCATCGGGAGTTATGAATTTGGTTCCTGCCGAAATATCACAAAGGTGCCCTACGATGTCAAGTTGTGGAAGCTCCTTTAGAACAGCCTCATATTGAGATTGTGGAATTGCAAAAAGGATTCTGTAATCCTCACCTCCGTTCATGGCGGCTGTCATTGGGTCAATATTAAGCTCTTCTGCAACCTCCATTGCTGCAGAGAATACAGGTATTCTGTTCATAAAAATTTTGGCTCCAAGGTTATTTCTGCCACATATCGACTTAACAGAATCGGCAAGCCCGTTAATAACAAAATCTCCCTCACTCGGGAAGATTCCTGCAGAGGTCATCAGATCAGGAAGTGTCTTGTCCAGCTCTGGGTTAAGGAAAGCCCTTAAAATGGGTTTGTATTTTTCAAGCTTCGGCTGAACTCCCCTCTCCTCAAAAATTCTCTTCTCCCGCTCAAGTATCTGAAGCCCCAGATATGCAGCCCCTACGCTACCTGTCAAGCATAGCAGATCGCCGGATTTGCAGCTGTTATGTTGAACAAAGGTCTCCCTTTTTTGTTTTCCTTGGGACGAAAGGCTAATGGTGAGACCGGTGAGAGAAGATAAAAGGTCAAGTTCGATATATTCTGCAGAGTGCTCCTTAAGAGCAGCAGAGATACCTTGCCAAAGCTCCTCAAGCTGAGTAGTGCCAATTTTTTTTGACATACCAATTCTGACAGAGAGCGAATGAGGAGTAAACCCCTTTGCGTACAGAGGACCAAAGGCACTTAATACAGCTTTGTAACCGAGATGGTTTAGTGGTGTATAAACCAGGTCAAAGTCGGTACCCTCCAGCAAAAGCTTATGTGAGCTTGTGAAAACATACTCCTGGGTGTCAAAAATAATGTTATTGAAAGGAGACGCAGTGGTTTGTGAAAGAAGCTCCTGAATTAGTGAAATTTTGCTTTTGGCCATATCGGATTATTTGATGACAAAAATAGTCTAAAAAGATTTAACTTTGCACCGCAATGAACGATAACGAAATTATTCAGAAGATAACAGAGTCCGATTACGAACACGGGTTTGAAACGGAGCTCGAACAGGAGTACTTCCCCAAAGGACTCAACGAAGATATTATTCGGAGAATCTCTCAGATTAAGGGGGAGCCTGAGTGGATGCTTGAATTCCGCCTTAAGGCGTTTAACAAGTGGCTCACTATGAAGATGCCCGCGTGGGCACAACTTAAGATACCGGCAATAGATTATCAGGATATCATATACTTTTCAAGACCGAAAAAGGTGATGGAGAGTGGCGAGATTGATCCTGAACTGGCGGCTACTTTTGAGAAGCTGGGAATTCCTCTTCACGAAAGAAATGTGCTTGCAGGAGTTGCCGTTGATGCTGTTTTTGACTCGGTTTCGGTTAAGACCACCTTCAGGGAGCAACTTGCCGAAAAGGGCATCATATTTTGTTCGTTTTCAGAGGCGGTGAGAGATTATCCGGATCTGATTCGCCAGCATCTGGCAACAGTTGTTCCGTACGGGGACAACTATTTTGCAGCACTAAACTCGGCTGTTTTCAGCGATGGGTCGTTCTGCTATATTCCCAAAGGGGTGAGGTGCCCAATGGAACTTTCAAGCTACTTCAGGATAAATGCAAAAGGTACAGGTCAGTTCGAAAGGACGCTCATTGTGGCCGAAGAGGGGTCATATGTGAGTTATCTTGAGGGTTGTACTGCTCCGCAAAGAGATGAAAATCAACTGCACGCAGCTGTTGTAGAGATTATTGTTCTCAAAGACGCCGAGGTTAAATACTCAACTGTTCAAAACTGGTATCCGGGTGATGCTTCAGGTAAAGGGGGTATTTTTAATTTTGTAACCAAGCGGGGTATCTGCAAAGGTGAAAACAGCAAACTATTCTGGGCACAGGTTGAGACCGGTTCTGCAATCACATGGAAGTACCCGAGCACAATACTCAGGGGAGACAACTCAATATCTGAATTCTATTCTGTAGCCGTAACCAACCATCATCAGCAGGCCGATACCGGAACCAAGATGATACATATTGGTAAAAACACAAAAAGCAGAATAGTGAGCAAGGGTATCTCTGCTGGGGTAAGCCAGAACAGTTACAGAGGATTGGTCAAAATTCTGCCCAATGCCGATAATTCAAGAAACTATACTCAGTGTGATTCTCTGCTTCTGGGCGACAAATGCGGAGCACACACATTCCCATATATCGAGAACGAGAATCAGACCGCAATACTGGAACATGAGGCTACAACCTCAAAAATAAGTGAAGATCAACTCTTCTACTGCCAGCAGAGAGGAATCGGCACCGAAGATGCTGTGGGTCTTATCGTAAACGGATATGCAAAAGAGGTTCTCAACCAGCTTCCTATGGAGTTTGCTGTTGAGGCACAAAAGCTTTTACAGATAACTCTTGAGGGTAGCGTAGGATAATCAATCAGAAGACATATGACAGAACTTTTCAGCATAGATAATATACTATTTTCAATTGGAGGACAGAATGTCTCTATTATCGAAACCATTTCTGTGGTTTCGGGGCTGACTTGTGTCTATCTTGCCACAAGGGCCAAGGTTGCCAATTTCTGGGTAGGTTATCTGTACAATATACTTCTCTTTATTCTTTTCTATCAGAAGGGACTCTACTCAAGCATGCTTGTACAGCCTGTATCTTTTGTGATCAACTTTTATGGTCATTACAGGTGGACACACCCGAAAAGCGGAGAGGAGAATAGTAAAAAACAACTTAAAATAACGCTTTTAACCAATAAGCAGCGGGTTTACTTTGTAGTTCAGCTTTTTGTGCTCGCAGCAGTTTGGGGCTTTGCCCTTACAGGACTTGACGATCTCTTTCCTTCAATTTTCAGGGAGGCAAAGAGACCATTTCTGGATGCATTTGTCACTGTGGCAATTTTGACTGCCCAGTATCTCTCTGCACAGAAAAAGCTTGACTGCTGGGCAGCCTGGTTAACAGTAAACGTAACAAACATTACACTATATTTACTGGCAGGAATGGTCTTTCTGCCGATGGTAAGTGCCGGATACACAATTCTCGCCTTCTTCGGATTCAGAATGTGGAGAAAACAGTGGCGGCAAAACAATTAATTTGAAAAACAAAACAATATGTTAGAGATAAAAGGCTTACACGCTTCAATAAACGGTAAAGAGATTCTTAAAGGAATTGATATCTCTGTTAAGGCTGGTGAGGTGCACGCAATTATGGGTCCGAATGGTTCAGGAAAGAGCACCCTTGCATCTGTACTTGCAGGGAGAGATACATTTGATGTAACAGAGGGGGAGGTATTGTTCAATGGTATAAATCTTCTGGAATATTCTCCGGAGGAGAGGGCAAGAGAGGGTCTGTTTTTAGGATTCCAGTATCCCGTAGAAATTCCAGGCGTAAGCAATGTTAACTTTATGAAGACTGCAATTAATGAACAGAGGAAATTCAGAAATCTTCCTCCTGTTACTGCAGCTGAGTTTCTAAAGATGATGAGAGAGAAGATGGCTGTTGTTGAGATGGACAGCTCATTTTCGAGTCGCGGAGTAAATGTAGGATTTTCGGGTGGTGAGAAAAAGAGGAATGAAATTTTTCAGATGGCAATGCTTGAGCCTAAACTGGCAATTCTTGATGAGACCGACAGTGGGTTGGATATTGATGCCCTCAGAATTGTTGCAGCAGGTGTAAATAAACTCAAAAGGCCAGATAACGCCTTTGTTGTAATTACTCACTATCAAAGACTTCTCGACTATATTATTCCCGATGTAGTACATGTGCTTTATGACGGAAAAATTATCAAATCCGAAGGAAAGGAGCTTGCTCTTGAGGTAGAAAAGAGAGGATATGACTGGTTGATTAACGCTTAATAGTAATGACAGAGACAAAATATACATATACACCTGATATTCCGGAGGTATTCCGATGCCGGGTTCCCCTGCCGGGTACTCTTCAGGCATTTGTGAATAACGGTGCACTCAGGGAAAATCTTGTCAATGACAGATTTACTCTTAAATCCCAGGGTGCTGCAGGTATTGAATTCAATGTTGCCCCTGCCTGTATAGTTGACGATACTATTCAGGTTATCAGCTTCAGGGATTCATCGGATACATCGGATATTAACTTTATAAGTAATATAACATTCGGCAGGGAGAGCAGTTCAAGCACTCTTCTCTGTACACACACCCTCTCTCTTGATAAATTCAAGACAGATGAGGTGATAAATATTAAAGCAGAGCAAGGTTCAAGGTCTCATATTGTCATAATGCAGAATGAGCATAATGAATCTGCTCATAAGTTTCAAATAAACATTTCGGTTGAAGAGGGGGCTTTTTTAAGAATTAACTTTATAACACTTCACGGAGCACTTCTTGAAAACGAGGTTGTTGTAAACTTAAATGGTAAAGGAGCTTCGTGTGAACTTAATGGAGCCTATCTGATGGATGGTTCACAAATCATTAAGACAAATATTATGATGAATCACCTTGAGCCGGAGTGCTACAGCAGCCAACTGTTCAAGGGAATTCTGGATGATAGTGCAAAGGCCTATTTTTCAGGAAGGATTGTTGTTGCTAAAGATGCTCAGAAGACTCAGGCATATCAGGCAAATCACAACCTGCTGATATCTCCCGCAGCAAAAGCTTATGCCCAGCCACAACTGGAAATTTACGCCGACGACGTTAAATGCTCTCACGGAGCAACCAGCGGCAGACTTGATGAGATGGGGCTTTTCTATATGCGCTCAAGAGGCATATCAGGAACCGAGGCAAAACTGCTTCAACAGCTTGCCTTTGTGTATGATGTGCTCGAAAAAATTGAAAATCAACACCTCAGAGATAGGCTGCACGATCTTGTGGAGTCAAGATTAAGGGGTGAATTTGGTCATTGTACCAACTGTAGCATGAATTGTTGTTAACCAATTAATACTTAATTAAAATGAAAAATCTGGCAAAACTTTTACTGGTGTCCATGATACTTGTTCCGACTCTGATTTTTGCCCAACCGGCAAAAATTGCAGCAAAGTGGTACTCAATAGACGAAGACGGGAATAAAAAATCGCTGGTTTCTATTTATAAAACAACCTCAGGAACCTACGAGGGGGTAATCGAAAAACTTCTGACAGGTGATACAAAGAGAAAATGTGTTAATTGTACAGGAGACGATAAGGATAAGCCTATTGAGGGTATGAAGATATTAAAGAACTTTAAGGCCGATGGTGAAAAACTTACCGGAGGAACCATACTGGACCCTGCAAATGGAAAAATTTACCACTGCACAATTCAGATAGATAAAAAGACAGGAATGCTCAAAGTTAGGGGCTCATTGGACAAAACAGGAATCATAGGAAGAAACCAAACATGGGAACCTGCTGGAAATAAGTAATATAATCAAAAAGTGACATTCTGTCACTGTTCATTACCTTGTTGATAAATTAATAATATAAAACAGGGTTAATAGGGCTATTTAGTATAAATTTGTCAAAGCCGAAGGAGCTATCTCTCGGCTTTTTCTTTCCACTTAACATTTTACCGCTATGAAAATTTACACCTATGAAGAGGCGATGTCAGCTAGTCTTCGTTATTTTAATGGAGATGAACTCGCTTCGTCTGTTTGGATTAACAAATATGCGATGAAGGATTCATTCGGAAACCTCTATGAGGCCTCTCCCGAAGATATGCATCGCAGACTTGCAAAAGAGTTTGCAAGAGTAGAAGCAAATTATCCTAACCCAATGAGCGAACAGGAGATTTTTGACCTTCTAAGCGAATTTAAGTACATCATTCCTCAGGGCGGGCCTATGACAGGTATAGGTAATGATTATCAAATTGCTTCACTGTCAAACTGTTTTGTTATAGGTCACAAGATTCCTGCAGACTCATATGGTGGAATTATGAGAATTGACGAAGAGCAGGTTCAGCTTATGAAGCGCCGCGGAGGAGTAGGGCACGATCTTTCGCACATCAGGCCGGCGGGCTCTCCGGTTAAAAACAGTGCTCTTACCTCAACAGGGGTTGTCCCTTTTATGGAGCGTTACTCAAACTCTACAAGAGAGGTTGCTCAGGATGGAAGAAGAGGTGCCCTAATGCTCACCATCTCAATAAAACACCCTGATTCAGAGAAGTTTATTGATGCCAAATTGGAGCAGGGTAAAGTGACAGGTGCAAACGTATCTGTAAAGATAGATGATGAATTCATGAGGTGTGCTATTCACAATAAACCATACAAGCAGCAGTATCCGATAGATTCCGATGAACCTACCCACGTTATGGAGGTTGATGCAGCAGCTTTGTGGAAAAAGATAGTTCACAATGCATGGAAATCTGCCGAACCAGGAGTTCTGTTCTGGGATACTGTTATACGCGAGTCAATCCCTGACTGTTATGCAGATCTCGGTTACCGTACAGTTAGTACAAACCCTTGCGGAGAGATACCTTTATGTCCATATGACTCGTGTCGTCTTATCGCCATTAACCTCTACTCATATGTAGATAATCCCTTTACCGCAAAAGCAACTTTCAATCTAGAAAAGTTTAAAGATCACGTAAGGAAGGCCATGAGGCTTAATGATGACCTTATTGACCTTGAGATGGAGAAGATTGAGGGAATAATTGAAAAAATAGCTAAAGACCCCGAAGATGAAGAGGTTAAACTTGCTGAAATCACCCTTTGGAAGAAGATAAAAGAGAAAACACTTGGTGGAAGAAGAACCGGCCTGGGTATTACAGCCGAGGGAGATATGCTTGCAGCACTAGGAATGAGATATGGTGACGATAAGTCTACCGATTTTGCAGTAGAGATTCAAAAAATGCTTGCTATTGAGGCATATCGTTCATCTGCTCAAATGGCAGAGGAGAGGGGGGCATTCCCGATATTTGATTCAAACAGGGAGTCGAATAATCCGATGATTGCACGTATTAAAAAAGAGGACGAAGCCCTCTACGATCAAATGGTTCGTCAGGGAAGAAGGAATATCTCTATGCTTACAATAGCCCCTACCGGAACAACATCTCTAATGACACAGACTACATCCGGAATTGAACCGGTATTTATGCCGTTTTATAAAAGGAGAAGAAAGGTTAACCCTAACGATAAAAATGTTACTATAACATTCAGAGACGAGGTAGGGGATGCATGGGAGGAGTACTATGTTTTCCACCACAACTTTATGATTTGGTGTGAGAAAAATGGTTATGATCTGGAGAAGGTGAAGGCTATGCAGGCTTCAGAAATTGAAGAGCTTGTATCAAAATCGCCATACTATAAGGCCACATCAAATGATATTGACTGGACTGCCAAGGTTAAAATGCAGGGTAGGATGCAAAAGTGGGTTGACCACTCTATCAGCGTTACCGTAAATCTTCCGGCCTCTGCTACCGAAGAGCTGGTTGCTGATGTTTATAAAACTGCATGGGAGTTTGGTTGTAAAGGGGTAACTGTATACAGGGACGGGTCAAGATCGGGAGTTCTAGTTTCAACAAAAGAGAATGAATCAAAAGAGGCATCCGTAAAGAGAAAAGAGCGGCCTAAATCTCTTGATGCTGAGGTTATTCGTTTTAAAAACGGAGCTGAGCAGTGGATAGCGCTGGTGGGGCTTATGAAGGGTTCTCCATATGAGATATTTACAGGTCTTATTGACGAGGATACCAGAAGCATCCCTAAGTCGGTAACAATGGGTTATATTGTAAAAGAGAAGGACGATAACGCCAATACCCGGTATGATTTTCACTATATAGATAAATACGGCTACAGGAATATTGTTGGAGGCGTCTCTCATATGTTCAACAAGGAGTACTGGAACTACGCCAAACTAATATCTGGCGTGCTTAGAAACGGGATGCCTATTGTTGACATTGTTAACCTTGTTAGTGGTCTGCAGCTGGACAGTGAAGCAATCAACACCTGGAAAAACGGAGTTGAGAGAACTCTTAAAAGATATATTCCGGACGGAACAAAGGATGACTCCGGAAGGAAATGTGAGAAGTGTAATTCCGATAACCTTGTTTATCAGGAGGGATGTCTCACATGTATGGCTTGTGGAAACTCTAAATGCGGATAGATGATTTTATTCCCAAAATCTAAAATTAATGTAGGTCTTCAGATTATTGAAAAACGGCCGGATGGCTATCATAATCTGGAGAGCCTCTTTTTAGGTTTGGCACAATTATCTGATATTTTGGAGATAGTGGAGAGCGATAAGCTCTCCTTGTCATTATATGGCATGATACCGGATTGCCGGATAGAGCAAAATCTGTGTATTAGAGCATACAGACTTCTTGAGTGTGACTTTAATCTTCCTCCGGTCGAAATACATCTGCATAAAAATATTCCAACAGGCGCCGGCCTGGGAGGAGGCTCTTCGGATGGTGCTGCCGCTCTTATAATTTTAAACAGGCTGTTTTGTCTCGGAATGGATAACCTTACCCTGGCAGATTACGCCTCCCGTATTGGAAGTGATTGCCCTTATTTCATCTATGCAAACCAGGCACCTGAAGAGAGCCTTACACCGATGCTTGTTAGCGGAAGAGGTGAACTTCTTGAGCCGGTGGAGGTTCCGGCCCTGGAGGGGATATCGGTAAAGATTGAGACGCCAAATGTTTTCATCTCTACTGCTGAGGCCTATCGGGGAGTCGTACCCGAAAAGCCGCAGGTTCCTTTGCGCAAACTTCTAAAGTTGCCTCTTGATCAGTGGAGGGGTGCAATTAAAAACGACTTTGAAAAGACTCTTTTTGATAAGTATCCTCAACTCTCTGAATGTAAGGAGAGTTTTTATAGAAAAGGGGCAATATATGCATCAATGAGCGGCAGCGGTTCGTCTGTTTTCGGCCTTTTTGCAAAGTAGTTAATACTCTTTGAAAATTCTCTGAATCTCTTTTGAATCTTTAGTTTTGGTCAAGGCAAGCATTAAAAGTATGCGTGCTTTCTGAGGGTTTTTGTTATAACTCACAGGCCATCGTGTATCATACTCTTCAGCAGCCTGGTCAACACCACCGGAGGCTATACGGGAACTTCTTACAACCATTATTCCCCTTGCATAGGCCTTTTCAAGCCCCTTTGAGATTGCTCTGTTGTAATTTCCATGACCAACCCCAGCCACAACTATTCCGTCTGCTCCGGAATCAACAATTGCGTTGATTGCAACATCAGATGCAAAGGCATATGAGTATATTATCTCTGTTTTTGGAAGCGACACAATGTTTGTTATGTTAAACTCAGACGATGCTGTGTGTCTGAAAGGGCTCTCCCTAAAGAAGATAGGTAAACCGTCCCGCATTATTCCCAAAGGCCCGTAATTTGGACAGGAGAATGCGTTTGGATTAACAGTATTTGTTTTTGTTACATCATCGGCCGATAAAATATAGTCGTTCATAACAACCATTACCCCTCTGTTTTGGGCTTCCGGTGATGATGCAAGGGCAACAGCATTGAATAGATTAAAAGGACCATCTGCACTAAGGGAGGTGGCAGGTCGCATAGCTCCTGTTATAACAATTGGTTTAGTGTGTCTGACGGTGAGATTGAGAAAATAGGCTGTCTCCTCCATGGTATCTGTGCCGTGAGTTATTACCACGCCGTCGCATAGGTCGTGTGTAAAAAGATTGTCAATTGTTTTAAATAGTTCCAGCCAGATTCTCTCCTCCATATTCTGACTTGAAATATTGCAAACCTGTATTCCTTTTAGTTCTGCCAGTTGTTCAATATCGGGCACTGATGCTATAATTTGCTGTATGCTTAAAACACCCGGCTGATAAGATGCCTGTGCTGCTCCTGAGGCAGATCCGGCAATTGTTCCCCCGGTTGCCAATATTACAATTCTTGGTTTAGCAGAAAGTGAAAGGGCAAGAATAATAAGAAATCCTGCAATTAATAATCTTTTATACATAGTTTGAATTTTTCTCTTTAGACAAATATAGCAAGAGAAATGTGAAAAAATAAAAAGGCCGACCCCCTGCTACAGAAACCGACCCCTTTTCTTGTGTATTAAAACCTAAACCTACATATTATAGATGCACGAGTTGCAGAAAATGTTGCACGAAAATTTAAAAATTTTCAAACTTTTTTACGATAACAAATGGGAGTCTTGCTGCTAAGAGGCCTATTAGTGCTATTCCACAGATAGTTAGAAGCACATCAGACAGTTTAACGATAACCGGATAACTCTTTACGATGAAGTTTCCCGGCATAGGTATTATACCAAAGGTTTGCTGCAGAAAACAGAAGAATAGCGCCAGAAGAGTTCCGGCAACAATGCCAAGCAGAGATATCATCCACCCCTCAAGGAGAAAGATTCTCTTTACAAGTGAATCTTTTGCCCCAAGTGAACGAAGTGTGCCGGCATCTTCTCTCTTTTCAATTATTAACATCGAGAGCGATCCAAAGAGGTTGCAGGAGATTATTATGAGAATAAAAAAGAGTATAATGTAGATCGTTAACTTTTCGGATTTCATCATCTTATAAAGAGTTTCATTCTGTTCAAAACGGTCTTTAATTATAAAATCAGTACCAAGCACTTTTCTAAAATCATTTTTAACTTGCTGAATGTCTGCGCCAATTGCAACATAAACTTCAGCAGAGGTGACTTCATTGTCGTACTCAAGAAGATCGCGGGCTATTTCAATGGGAATGAATATATATTTTTTGTCGAAACCTTGTTCAAGGGAGAAAATTCCGGCAGGAAAGACTCTTTGAGTATTTAGTGAGGATGCGGGGTTCAGTAATGAAACGGGTGTAAAGCGTGAAGGAAAGTAGAGATAGATGGGATCAACAAAATGGACCCTTACTCCAAGGTTAAAAGCCATGGTGCGACCCAGTACTGCCTGAGGAATTTCGCCATGCCAAACAGAAAAACTCCCCTCTTTTATAAACTCATTAAGTCGGGTTACTGTTGTAAATGTACTGTCAATACCCTTAATTGTGGCGACGGATTCCTGTTCTCCATATTTTACAAACACATTCTCTTCAATTGCTTCGCAAAATGCCTTAACACGTGAGTCACCTTTTATTATGTCAAAGGATTGTCCGTGAGGTATAAAGCTCTTTCCTGTTGAGGGGGTGATAAGAAGGTCGGCCTCGTATGTTCCGTAAAGGTTTGTTATCAGCCCTTCAAATCCATTGTAAACCGAAAGGATTATAATTAGAGCAGCTGTACCAAGTGCTATCCCTATCGCACTTATCAACGAAATGATATTGATTACGTTGTGCGATTTCTTTGCAAACAGGTATCGTTTGGCTATGAAGAGAGATAGCTTCAATCCAGGTTTTATTTTTTAAGTAACTCGTCTATGTGTTCGACATAGTCAAGCGAATCGTCAATCAAAAAATTGAGATCAGGTACAATGCGAAGTTGTTTTGAAACTCTTTTGCCCAACTCTCCTCTTATGCTTTTTGCAGATGCTTCGACAATCGCAAAAGCCTCTTTAACTTTTGAAGATGGGAATATACTAACGTAAACCTTAGCTACCGAAAGGTCGGGGCTTATCCTTACGGCGGTAACTGAGATCATTGCTCCTCCGAAAACGGCAGTTCCCTTTGCGCGTATAATCTCTGCAAGATCTCGCTGCAGTTGTCTTGCAACCTTTTGTTGCCTTGTGCTTTCACCCTCCATATCAGCTGATTTTTAGAATAAAGTAATTTTTCTTGCCCTTTTGAACAAGAATGTATTTGTCGTTTAACAGGTTGCTCTCTGTGATGATCTCCTCGGCATTGTCAACCTTGGTCTTATTGATGCTAACGCCTGATGCCTGTACCATTTTACGACACTCTCCTTTTGATGGGAAGACAGTACTTTTGGCGGCCAGCAACTCAATTATGTTGACAGGCAAATCCTCTTTTGAGATTTTAAACTGCGGAACGCCTTCAAAAACAGAGAGAAACGTTCTCTCGTCCAGCTCCTTAAGTGTCTCGTAGGTCGATTGCCCAAAAAGTATGGCCGAAGCCTTAACGGCATTTTCGTATTCTCGTTCTCCGTGAACCATAATAGTGACCTCTTTTGCAAGAAGCTTTTGCAGCTCTCTCATGTGGGGGGCCTCTTTGTGTTTGCTAACTTCTGAATCAATAACCTCTTTTGGAAGCATTGTGAAGATTTTTATGTACCTATCAGCATCATCATCACTCACATTCAGCCAAAACTGATAAAATGCGTATGGTGTTGTATATCTTGCGTCCAGCCAGATATTGCCTTGTTCTGTTTTGCCGAACTTACCTCCGTCTGCCTTGGTAATTAGAGGGCAGGTTAGGGCATAGGCCTCCCCATACTCTTTACGGCGAATCAGTTCGGTACCTGTAGTGATGTTGCCCCACTGGTCGCTGCCGCCCATCTGAAGTCTGCATCCGTAGTTGTTGTAAAGGTGCAGGTAGTCGTATCCCTGAACCAGCTGATATGTAAACTCTGTGAATGACATTCCCTCCTTTTCGTCTCCGGTAATCCTCTTCTTAACGGAGTCTTTGCTCATCATGTAGTTTACGGTAATATGCTTACCTATATCTCTTATGAAATGGAGAAAGGTATAGTCCTTCATCCAGTCGTAGTTGTTAACCAGTATTGCAGCGTTAGGCGCTTTTGAATCAAAATCCAGAAATAGCGAGAGTTGGTTTTTAATAGACTCCTGATTGTGTCTAAGGGTTTTTTCGTCAAGAAGATTTCTCTCCGAAGATTTCATAGAAGGGTCTCCTATCATACCGGTTGCTCCCCCTACCAATGCTATCGGACGGTGACCGGCTGCCTGAAAATGCTTTAACATCATTATGCTTACCAGGTGTCCGATATGGAGAGAGTCTGCGGTTGGATCTATTCCCACATATGCCGAGGTCATCTCTTTTTGAAGTTGTTCTTCGGTCCCGGGCATAATATTGTGGACCATTCCTCTCCAGGTGAGTTCCTTTACAAAATTGCTCATTAATGCTCTAATTTTGGGCAAAAGTAAGGTTTTTTCTTTACTTTTGCCCAATTAGTTGATACTAAGTTAACACTCACATTAATAAACAGAGCAGTAAAAATATGGCAAGAAAATTAAGATTAAAAATCAACGGATTTATATCCCTGCTTGCTTTCTCATCAATTTTACTATTTACCCCTGTAATTTCGTTCGCTTCAGTTTCGTTAAGCCAGAGTGATACTCTGATTTCGAAAGTGGAGTCTATAAAGGGAATTAGTGATGTAAAAAGCCTTGAGAGCCGCCACTTTAATCAGAAATACACACTCTTTATTGATCAGCCTCTGGATCATGATAATCCGGCTGCCGGTAGATTCAGACAGAGGGTTTTTGTGATGAATATTGCGCAGGATAGGCCTACGGTTATTGTGACAGAGGGCTATGGTGCCGGTTATGTTGTAAATCCTGCTTACAGGGAGGAGCTTTCCAGATTGCTTGACGCAAATATAGTATTTGTTGAACACCGTTTTTTCCTTGCATCTACGCCGGAGGATAAAAACTGGAAATACTTAACGGCAAAAAACTCTGCATATGACCTTCATAATGTTAGAAAGGCATTTGGTGAGCTTTACAAGGGAAAGTGGATTGCAACCGGAATAAGCAAAGGAGGCCAAACGGCATTGCTCTATAGGGCTTTCTTCCCAAATGATGTAGATATAACCGTACCATATGTGGCTCCTTTATGCCGCGGAGTTGAAGATGGTCGTCATGAGCCTTTTTTGAGTAAAAAAGCCGGTACTCCTCAGGAGAGAGCGTTGCTTTATGAGTTCCAGAGAGAGGTGCTTAAAAGGAGAGCCGAACTTCAGCCAAAATTCGACTCTCTGTGTGAGGTTAAAAAGTATAAATTCAATATTCCTCTTGATGAGGTTTATGATTTTTCAGTTTTGGAGTTTCCTTTTGCTTTCTGGCAGTGGGGGAGCCCTGTCGCTGAGGTGCCTGCCCGTGGCTCATCTGCAGATGTTATTTTTAAGTACTGGATGAAAATTAGCTCCCCGGATTATTTTGTGTCCGAAACTCCGGTTACTCCGTTTTTTGTTCAGGCCGGAAGAGAGCTTGGCTATTACGGATATGATATTAAGCCTTTTAAAGGGCTGTTAAGGCTCAAAAAATCAAAAGGTTATCTTGACCGAATATTTATCCCGGATGGAGCAAAAACTAAGTTTGACAAGGGTTTGTACCGGAAGTTAAAGAGATTTGTTGCTACTACAGATCACAAGATTATGTTTATTTATGGTGAGTTTGACCCGTGGAGCGCTGTAATGGTAAATGAACCAAAAAAGGAGAATGTTGTTCTCTTTATTGAACCAAAGGGAAGTCACAGAGCCAGGATTTCCACATTACCCGAAGAGATGAAAAAAGAGGCTGTTGACATTTTAAACAATTGGCTTTCACAATAACTATATGCTTGAATTTAAGGTAATCGAAACAGATGACAAGGCCTGGGCAGATTCCCTCCTGAAGTTTTCGGACTTCAGGGGTGCTGAGTATTGCTTTACAAACTTGTTTATCTGGGATGGAATATACAAATCAAAAATTGGCAGGTATAAAGATTTTCTGCTTCTCAGAACGGGAGAAGAGAATGATTATCATTACTTGTACCCTGCAGGGAGAGGAGATAAGAGGGAGATAATTGAGCTTCTGATAGAGGACTCGCAAAAATGGGGTCAAAAGCTGAGTTTAATAAGCTTGACAAATGAAACGCGGGCAGAATTAGAGGGGTTGTTTCCAGGAAAATTTGAATTCACTCCTGCAGAGAATAGTTTTGACTATGTGTACGAAAGCGAAAAGATGATTACTCTTTCCGGCAAAAAGCTGCAACCTAAAAGGAATCACATCAATTATTTTCTGAATAATTACAATTGGTCATACGAGGATTTTACTCCGGACAAAATTGACGAGGTTACCAGCTTCAACCTGGAATGGTGTAAAATGACAGATTGCCGGCAGTACGAAACCCTTATGTGGGAGAGCTGTGCTGTTGAAAAATGCCTTTCCCACTTCCAGGAGTTGGGCGTAAAGGGAGGAATATTGAGGGTTGATGATAAGATTGTGGCCTATACAGTCGGAGAGGTAATTAACTCTGATACAATTATTGTTCATATTGAGAAAGCCTTCTCGGAGTATCGTGGAGCTTACCCTATGATAAACAAAGAATTCGCATCAAGAATAGCTCCCGGCTATAAATTTATAAACAGAGAAGATGACATTGGTGACGAAGGTCTTAGAAAAGCCAAAGAGTCTTATTATCCCGCATTTATGTTGGAAAAATTCCATGCTAAATTATTTTAGTTATATTTGCGACAATAACTATTAAGAAAGAAAATTGGAACCTCCCAGTAGCGTTTTAGATGATTACTTCTCCAGGGGAATAGCTCTTATTCTCATTCTGCTGGTCTTTGCCCTTATTTCGGGTATTGATTATGCTTTTCGCGCTCAAAACGAACCATCTTCAGACAAGACAGGGGGCAAGCACCTCCCCGAAGCACTTATGCTGTTTCTTTTGCTATTCAAGATTGCTGTTATTATTCTCTCATCATCACTACTTGCGCTGATTTATGCCGTTCCTCTTGCATTTACTCTTATGTTGGCTACCGAAAGCTCTGCAATACATTTGATTTCGGGCCGGGAGAAAAGTTATCTTAAAAAATGCCACCCCTTAATATGGTTTATGTGTGCAATTACCTCTCCTTTAAGTGCGTTTATTGCCAGATTTTCTGAGGTAGGAGAAGAGGAGAAAGAGGATCGTGATGCCCAGGAGTTTGAGGAGATGTCAGAGATTATTGATGAGGCAAACATTCAGGGTCAGGAGGAGAAGAAGATGCTTAAAGGGATTGCTGCACTTTCGAACACCTCTGTTTATGATATAATGCGACCAAGGGTTGAGATGGTATCTCTTAGTACATCTATGTCCTCTCGCCAGGTAATGGAGACCGCAATTGAGTGTGGTTACTCAAGACTTCCTGTTTACGATGGCTCTCCCGACAATATTAAGGGCTTTTTATACATAAAGGACCTTGTTGGGTACCTCAGGGATGGTGTGAGTGATTTTCAGTGGCAGAGACATATCAGGAGGGCTTATTTTGTTCCCGGAAGTAAAAAGATAAACGATCTGCTTGAGGAGTTCCGTCAAAAGAAGATTCACCTCGCTATGGTGGTTGACGAATATGGAGGAACAGATGGAGTTGTAACTCTGGAGGATGTGCTGGAGGAGATTGTAGGAGAGATTGAAGACGAGTCAGATAAAGAGGATTCAGAAGCAACAATAGAGCAGGTTAGTCAATAAAGATTTAAAAATACTTTTAAAATGGGACTGTTTTTTAGCACAGAGACCGATAACGGAGCAACAATTTCGGTTTGGGAAATAACTGAAAGTGAAGATGAGCTTCTAAAGCTTTGTTCTGTTCCTAGTGAAGATCTGGAGGAGCTGCAGTATACCCGCAGTGCTGCCAGGAGAAAAGAGCTTCTTGCCGTAAGAGCGCTTCTTAATGAGAGGTTTGAAGGTAAGGTTTATTTGGGGCATCATGACAACGGAAGGCCGTTCCTTCAGAACAGCCTCACCGAAATAAGCATATCTCATACAAGCAGATACGCTTGTATAATTACTCATCCCGAAGAGAGTGTAGGAATTGATATTGAATCTGTTAAAAGGAATTTTACTGCGGTTGAAAAGAAGGCGCTTTCAGAAGAGGAGCGGGAAGATGTAAACGAAAAGAATCGTAATACCCATCTGGCAATATATTGGTGCGCAAAAGAGGCTGTTTATAAAAGGATGTCACGATCAGACACCGATTTTGCAAAGCAGATATTCATAAAAAAATTCACCCCCAGAGACGAGGGTGTAATAACTGCCTATTTTACAGACAAAGAGGGAAACGAGGAGGAGTTCGAACTCAGTTACCAAATCTTTAACGACCATGTAATGGCGTGGATAGTAGGGTAATTAATTCGGTGATTTGAGACGTTTCAGATTATCTGTGCTGAATGTTTTTTGGTATCAACCTTTTCAATAATGTCTTTGATAATGCCGTCCGGCCCGATTACAAAGGTTTTGCGAATTATTCCATCATACTCTCTGCCCATAAACTTCTTTCTTCCCCACGCTTCATAGGACTTTAAAATTGTTGCCTCAGTGTCTGAAATCAGCGCAAAAGGCAAATTATACTTCTCAATAAAGCCCTTGTGAGATTTCTCGTTATCCTTACTAACCCCCAAAATTTCATACCCCATAGCCTTAAACCTGTCGTAATTGTCACGCAGGTCACATGCCTCAGCAGTGCATCCCGGAGTATTGTCTTTAGGGTAGAAGTAGAGCACAAGGTTTTTACCTTTAAAATCCTCGAGTGTTATCTCTTTACCATCCTGATTCTTGCCCGAAAAGTCGGGTGCTTTATCACCAATTTTTAACATAATTTTGTTTTTGTTTTTATAACAAATATGTAAGCAAATAGTTAGCTGTTTAATAAAAAAATAAAGCCGGATTAAAATTGCTTTTAAACCGGCCTCATTTTCATGCAGAAAGATCTTACATCATTCCACCCATTCCACCCATTCCGCCGGCACCGCCCATTGGCATTGGGTTCTCCTCTTTCTTCTCGGCAAGAACGCACTCTGTAGTAAGGAACATACCTGCTACCGATGCTGCATTCTCAAGTGCAACTCTGGTAACTTTGGTAGGGTCAATTACTCCTGATTTGTACAAATGTTCGTATTTATCTGTACGAGCGTTGTAACCGAAATCATCTTTACCCTCTTTAATCTTCTGGATAACAATGCTGCCCTCAATACCTGAATTCTCTACAATCAGGCGAAGCGGCTCCTCTATAGCGCGGGCTATAATTGCAATACCGGTTGTCTGATCATCGTTTTCTCCCTTAAGGTCTTTAAGGTCTTCAATTGCACGGATGTAAGCAACTCCACCTCCCGGTACAATTCCCTCTTCAACTGCAGCGCGGGTTGCACTAAGTGCATCGTCAACTCTGTCTTTCTTCTCCTTCATCTCAACTTCAGTTGCTGCTCCAATGTATAGAACTGCTACTCCGCCTGCTAATTTTGCAAGACGCTCCTGAAGTTTCTCCCTGTCGTAATCGCTTGTGGTTGTCTCCATCTGTTTGCGAATCTGGGCAACTCTGTTGTCAATCGCTGTCTTTTCGCCTGCTCCGTTAACAATGGTTGTGTTTTCTTTGTCAATGGTAATCTTATCAGCTTTTCCCAGCATCTCTAAAGTTGCTCCGTCAAGACGTAGTCCTTTCTCTTCAGAAATTACAGTACCTCCTGTTAATATAGCGATATCTTCAAGCATCTCTTTTCTGCGGTCTCCAAAACCAGGAGCCTTTACTGCAGCAATTTTGAGTGTTCCGCGAAGACGGTTAACAACTAATGTGGCGAGTGCCTCTCCATCAATATCTTCTGCGATAATAACAAGCGACATTCCTCCTTGAGCAACCGGCTCGAGGATTGGCATTAGATCTTTCATTGTAGAGATCTTCTTGTCAGTGATTAAGATATATGGCTTCTCAAGTACGGCCTCCATCTTCTCTGGATTTGTCATGAAATAAGGAGAAATATAACCGCGGTCAAACTGCATTCCTTCAACAACCTTAACCTCTGTTTCGGTGCCCTTAGCCTCCTCAACGGTAATTACTCCCTCTTTCTTAACCCTTGTCATTGCCTCGGCAATTAGTTTGCCAATTTCAAAATCGTTGTTGGCAGAAATAGTTGCAACCTGCTCAATTTTAGTGATATCGTCACCTATTGATTGGCTTTGCCTTTTAAGGGATTTAACTACTGCCTCAACAGCTTTGTCAATTCCTCTCTTAAGATCCATCGGATTTGCACCTGCAGTCACATTCTTAAGACCTACATTTATTATTGACTGTGCAAGAACAGTGGCTGTGGTTGTTCCGTCACCCGCCTGATCGGCTGTTCTTGAAGCAACCTCTTTAACCATCTGTGCACCCATGTTTGCAAAACGATCTTCAAGTTCAATCTCTTTTGCAACAGTAACACCATCTTTTGTAATCTGTGGTGAACCGTATTTTTTGTCGATGACAACATTTCTTCCTTTAGGACCAAGTGTCACTTTAACCGCATTTGCAAGGGCATCAACACCCTCTTTCATAAGATTGCGGGCTTCGATGTTAAATTTTATCTCTTTTGACATATTTCTGTTTTTTAATGATTTGTTTAATTTGTTAAGCAGATACTTAATTGTTATGTTATTAGCCGATTACGGCAAGAACATCTGACTGACGCATCATCAGATAATCTTTTGAATCAACATTAATCTCTGTGCCGGAGTATTTACCGTACAGAACAATATCACCTACTTTAAGTTCCATAGGTTCGTCTTTTTTACCGCTGCCAACAGCAACAATCTTTCCCTGTTGAGGTTTTTCCTTAGCTGTGTCCGGAATGTATAACCCGCTTGCTGTTTTTGCCTCAGCCTCTTTAGGCTCTACCAAAACTCTGTCTGCTAATGGTTTGATGTTCATAATTAAACGATTTTAGATTATTATGTTGTAAATAAATTTATATAATGTTTCCTGGTTGGATAACACAAAATGGGTGCCACTGAAATTAACTGACAAAATGTCGTAACGGCTTAACAAAGCAAATGTAAAAATATGAATATATTTGCATGTGTATGATGTTTGACAGATAATTTATGATTTAACACAAGATCGATCTCGTTTAAGAAATGATAGATGTGGTTAAAGACAAGATAGAGTACATAATTGAAGAGAAAACGGTTATATATGGAGCAGCATGAAAGGTTTATGAAGGAGGCACTTGCCGAAGCAAATAGGGCTTTGGCGAGAGATGAGGTTCCAATTGGTGCCGTTGTTGTTTGTGATGGTAAGATAATTGCCCGGGCGCATAACCTTACCGAGACACTGAGCGACCCGACTGCACATGCTGAGATGCAGGCCATTACGATGGCAACAAATGCTTTTGGAGGTAAATATCTCGAAAGGGCAACTATTTATGTAACAATAGAGCCTTGCCCAATGTGTGCTGCTGCTCTGGGATGGGCGCAGATGAAGGGTGTGGTTTACGGTGCTGCCGATCCAAAGAGAGGCTACTCTCTGTTTACTCCGTCACTCCTGCATCCCAAGTGTGAAGTTGTTTCGGGAGTAATGGATAAGGAGTGCGGTGAGATAGTAAAACAATTCTTTAAGTCAAAAAGAGGCTGATGGTAGAGTTTCTGCAGAGTTACGGTCTTATTGGGCTCTTTTTGGGCTCATTTCTGGCGGCAACCGTCGTACCTTTCAGTTCCGAGATTTTGTTGACAGGGGTTCTTCTGGCGGGCATTAATCCATATGAAGCATTTGTGGTAGCTACTGCCGGTAACTGGTTGGGGGGGCTTACCTCTTATTATGTGGGGCATTTGGGAAAGTGGGAGATAATTGAGAAGTGGTTCAGGGTAAAGGAGGAGACTTTACTAAGGCAGAAGAGCAGAATAGAGAAGTATCAGAGTCTTGTCGCTCTTATTACGTGGTTTCCTATAATTGGCGATGTGCTTGCAATTGCCCTGGGATTTTACCGGGTAAACTTCAGTAAAAGCGCTTTATATATGTTGCTGGGCAGAGCTTTGCGTTTTGCCACATGGATTTCATTGTATTATTTGATAGGAGAGGGCATTCTTAGGTATAAGTTATTTTAAAATTTTGGATGTTTTAAAAAAAGCAATATATTTGCACTCCCAAATTATAGAGCACTGACCTATGGTGTAATGGTAGCACTACTGATTTTGGTTCAGTCAGTCTAGGTTCGAATCCTGGTAGGTCAACATAAAAAGAGGATGTACGATATTTCGCACATCCTCTTTTTTATCTCCGAGCCATTTTCTTGGATCACTCAACTCCGGCAACCGATTGTTTTAGGGTACCCTCAAATTTTCCTGGTACTTTTCGGCGACTGCGGAACTCCTCCCTGCGGTCGTCAAACAGTCCTCGTCGTTTCCGAAAAGTAGCCGCGGAAAATTATCGGAAAACAAATGTTGCCTTTGAGTTGAGTGATTTATGAGATTATTGGGAGAGTGCCCATTCCCGAAATTTAAGTGCTTACATAACTATCTGACTAAGTGGGCTATAAAAAACAAGATTGC
>JAUYTX010000085.1 GCA_030695025.1 Bacteroidales bacterium
CCTAGCAGGAGATGGCTGGGACCAAAACCTTTGGCCTGTAAAGGAATTCCCTGACAATTCAAAGCTGAATGAACTCTTTCCTGACATACCTGTTGTGCTTTCAAGAATTGATTTTCACGCAGTTATCGTTAACGATGCTGCTATAAATCTACTGGGAATAAAACCTTCTGACAAGGATATTCCAAAAGAGGAGGCTTTAATACAGGGTGGAAAATTTAAAGGAGTTTTTCTGGAAAACACAGCAGACAGATTCAAGGCTGTCATACCTGATCCTGTGGCCTCTGAGCTTAGGGAGATGTTTATAATGGCTCAAAATGAGTGCTTTAAACATGGTCTTACCTCTATTTCACACGCAGGTGAGTCTCTTGACATAATTAATGTACTGGACTCTATGTCAAACGAAGGGAGCCTAAAACTAAGGACAGATGTTTGGCTTACCCCTTCTAAAGAGAACCTTGAAAGATTTACAACTCCATACAAAAACGGAAGACTTAGAATAGGTGCAATCAAACTGTATGTTGACGGAGCCCTTGGCTCAAGGGGCGCACTGCTTTTAAAGCCCTATACAGATATGCCATCTGCAAAGGGAATCAGTGTAATTACAAGAGAAGATTTTGACGAGATGTGCAAGTGGGCTTACGAACATGGATTCCAGGTAGCAACACACTGTATTGGAGATGCTGCCAACAGAGAGGCCCTTACAGTATATTCTAAGTATCTGCCCCTGGGTAATGACCTTCGCTGGAGGGTAGAGCACTCTCAGGTTATTGATAAAGAAGATCTTGATATCTTTGGCAAATATAAAATCGTTCCATCAATTCAACCGACTCATGCTACATCAGATATGTTATGGGCAGATGAAAGGCTGGGCGAAAGAATAGCCGATGCCTATATTTACAAGCAGCTTCTTGAGCAGCTTGGTTGGTTGCCAAGTGGAACAGATTTTCCCGTAGAAGAGGTAAATCCTTTCTACACATTTTTTGCAGCAGTGTTCAGAAAGAATCTTGACTTTATTCCTGAAGAGGGGTTTCAGATGGAAAACGCTCTCACACGGGAAGAGGCTCTTCGTTCAATGACTATATGGGCTGCGAAAGCATCATTTGAAGAGGGCTTCAAAGGATCCCTTGAAAAGGGTAAAGTTGCTGATTTCGTGGTTCTTGACAGGGATATTATGACCGCCGAAGAGAAATCTGTGCCCGGCACTAAGGTTGTGATGACATACCTGGCAGGGGAGAGAGTTTACAAGGCAGATTAAAGTTTGCTTCCGTAGGCAAGATCTCCGGCATCTCCAAGACCAGGTACAATATAAGCCTTTATTGTAAGTTCCTGATCAATAGCTCCTACCCAAAGAGTTGTCTTTTTGTGGGGCAGGTGCTTTGAGAGATATTCAATCCCCTCTGTACTTGCTATCGGGCATATAATGTGTGTATGAACAGGATTTTCTGCCTCACAAAGTCTGTTATAGGCGAGTACGATAGAGGAGCCTGTTGCCAACATGGTATCGGCAAGTAAGAGCGTTTTTCCCCCAACTGACGGGCTGCTTGCATACTCTATCTGGATAGTGAATTTATTATCCTTACCATACTTTCTGTAAGCCGCAATAAAAGCGTTCTGGGCCTTATCAAACACGCTCAGCATTCCGTGGTGAAGAGGTAGCCCGGCTCTCATAATGCTGGCAATAAGAATATTGTCATCGCATGTGCTACAGTTGGCAATTCCTAATGGAGTTGTCACCTCTTTAGAACTGTAAGATAGTCCTTTGCTGATTTCATAAGCGAAAATTGTTCCGATCCTTTCGAGGTTTATACGGAATCTCATACTATCCTTTTGAACCACAGAGTCTCTTATCTCTGCAATAAAATTGTTCAGAGCAGAGTTGTTTTCACCAAGATTAATAATCTTCATTTTTTAGCTTTTGGGGAATTGTGCCCCAAATATACAAATTAATCACATTAAACCATCATCGGCAAAGCTGAAGTATCCGTCTCCGGCAATAATAAGGTGATCTAAAAGGGAGATGTCAAAAAGAGATGCAGCCTCTTTAAGCAGCCTGGTCTGAGTCTTGTCGTTTTCGCCGGGACTAAGATTTCCGGAGGGGTGGTTGTGAACCAAAATTATTGAACTGGCTAATTTATCCAAGGCATTTTTGATGACAATTTTCACGTCAACAACAGTTGCAGAGATACCTCCTATGCTAATTCTCTCTTTTGATATTAGTTTATTGGCCCTGTTCAGGTACATTACCCAACACTCCTCATGACTGAGATCTCTTAGGATTGGGCTTATAATGCCGGCTGCGTATGCAGAGGATTGTATTTTTGGCAAATCTCTGGATTCACATGTCTGAAATCTCTTAGAGAGCTCAAAAACTGCCATAAATACAACAGCTTTTGCCGGACCAATACCTTTGATAGAGTTTAAATTGTCACAGGAGATTCGTGACATCTCTCTAAGATTGTTATTTGAAAGCTGTAGAATCTTTCTGGCGATATCAAGAGCGCTCTCCTCTCTGGTCCCGCTACCAAGTAAAATTGCAATCAACTCTGCATCACTCAGGGCCGCTGCACCCTTCTGTTTCATCTTCTCTCTGGGCCTGTCATCTTCAAGCCACTCTTTAATTGGAACCCTCTTTTCAGTTGTCATATCCGATAAATAAAAAATGCTTCTCAAAGTTGAGAAGCATTTACTATTCTAAGGAGACAAACTGAAAAAATTATGCTAATTTGTTAACATAGGCAGCAATACCGCTTTTTAGGTTTGCAGCTTTGTTCTTGTGAATAACATTAATTTTAGCAAGTTTATCTAACATTGAAGATACTTTTGGAAGTAATGCAGTTGCAGCCTCCTTTTCGGTAGTATTGCGCAAAGCCTTGATGGCGTTACGGGTGGTGCGTGCATAGTACTTGTTGTGTAACCTGCGTTTTGCGCTTTGACGCGCGCGCTTTTCTGCTGATGCGTGATTTGCCATATCTAATTTGTTTTTGTAGTCCGTAGGGGAATCGAACCCCTATTGCAAGAATGAAAATCTTGAGTCCTAACCGTTAGACGAACGGACCATTCAAAATCTAATGAATCTTACCGTTACAGGTATCGGTCACTTTTGATCTTGGGAGTGCAAAGGTAAAAACTTTTTTTATTGTTCCAAAAATTTGTTAAAAAAATTCAAATGAGTAAATGATAGACTCCACTTGACGAAGATAGTTCCTTTTATCATAACGTGGAGCATAGACAAATGCCTCTAGAGCGATAACATTTTGATTTGCCTGATCTAAGAAGAAATGACTTACAAAAGGACCTCCCATAAAGTCGTTCTGAACCTCCCACAAACCCTTCATCTCAATAAAGTCCCTTCTGTTAAATTTTACCCATCTGATGCCGGGTTCAACAAGAAGGTTTGTTGTCATGTAAGACCTGTCTACCTGCCCGGGGACATTTCTTTCCAGCACGATGTTTCTCATAGCAACCAGATTGTCATGACTAAATGATGTTGAGTCTTTATATGGGAAGCGATATACAAAAATTCCCTGATTTGTATAAGTCGTTTCATATGAGATCCAGATGAAATCATCTGTCTTTTTCTTTACGCTGTAACCTTTTGGAAAATATGGAGAGCCCCCGAACTCAAGAGTTACAACATCCCTGAGAGTGCGCTCCTCATACCTTTTTGCGTTGTTGATATTGCGGTTTCTTTCGGCCATAAGCAGTGCGCCGGAAAGTCTGTCCTGATCTTCCTGAATTTTATTGGCAATATCTTCGCCGCTGGGGCCTGATATGGTTACTACAATTTGAGGTGCAGCCCATACATTCTCCTGAATAACAACCTTTGTTTCGGTTGCGTCAGGTAAAACCTTTACAATGATCAGGTTTCTGTGAGTTTGAAAAATGCTTGTAAAGGCGTTTTCAGGAATGTTAACCAGAGTAAACATCGGCTCTCTTTGAGGAAGATATTGTTCGTCAGCGGCAAGAATGGTCCTAAGTCCTGCACCGGCTTCACTCTCCCAGTCGCCTTTGTTAATTACGATGACAACCTCACCGGCTTTGCCGCTTACATTCGGCATCAGCTGAGGCCCTCCTGTGAATTTGCAGGAAAAAAGGAGTAATCCTGTTACAACTATTAACAGCCATTTGAGTGTTTTCATAATATACTATTTAAAAAGTCTGTAAATATCATTTCCAAAAGCAAGAAACATAATCGCAAATAAGATCATCATTCCTACAATCTGTGCATATTCAAGAAATTTGTCGCTCGGTTTTCTGCGAGTTACTATTTCATAAATAAGGAAAAGTATGTGCCCCCCATCTAGCGCCGGAATTGGCAGCAGATTGAGCACCGCAAGCATTATTGACAACCAGGCTGTAATACCCCAGAAAATCTCCCAGTCCCATGATGATGGGAATATTTTTCCGATTGTAATAAAACTCCCTACCGATTTGTAAGCCTCTGTTTTAGGCGAAAAAATCAGCCCCAGCTCTTTGAAGTAGTTTGCGATTGTGCCGGTTGCCTTGTTAAGACCGGTGGGAATGGCGGCCGACAAAGAGTATTTATGTGTTGTTATGTTAAAGAACTTATGAATATCTCCCTCAAGAACTATGCCGATTCGCCCTTCACTGTCAACGGCAAGAACTTTGTTTAATAGCGCTCCCTCCCTTAATATTGTTACGTTTATTGAATCTCCTTTTCTTGCAAGAAGAATTTTATGCACATCCTGTATGGCCGGTGTCGGTATGCTATCTATAGAAATAAACATATCTCCCGGCAACAGGCCTGCACTCACATTAAGTGAGGTGTCAGATAATGCCTGGATTACAAAAGGGGCCCGAAGGGTAAACATCCCCGGGGTTTTAAGTACTTGTGGAATAAATGAAGGGTCAATATTTATGGTAATGGTCTCTTCTCCTCTGATGACCTCAGCGCTTTGTGCCTGGTTGCGTGCTAGTTGCATCTGTATTTCGTGAAAACGGTCAACAGGTTCTCCATCAAATGAGAGTATTTGGTCTCCATTGCGGAACCCAATTTCAAGAGCGAGGTCGTTACACTGAACTCCGTAAATCGCATCGCTTGTCTTTAAGTACTCCTCTCCCCATGTAAACAAAGTAGCAGAGTAAATTAGGATTGCCAGAATAAAATTGAAAAATACACCTCCAAACATTACAATGAAACGTTGCCATGCGGGTTTGCTTCTGAATTCCCAAGGTTTGGGTGCCTCTTTCATGGCCTCTTTGTCCATAGATTCGTCAATCATCCCTGATATTTTGCAGTAACCGCCAAGTGGAATCCAGCCTATCCCAAACTCGGTCTTACTATTTTTTGGTTTGTATTTTACAAGTGAAAACCAGGCATCAAAAAAGAGATAGAATTTTTCAACCCTTATTTTAAACAGGCGTGCAAAAAAGTAGTGACCAAGTTCGTGAACCAGAATTAAAATCGAAAGAGCCAGAATTACCTGGAGAATTTTCATTATAGTATCCATTTATCTTATATGTTCATTAATTGTAATTACTCAGTATTTGTTTTGAAATTATTCTTGCCTCCGTGTCTGTGGCAAAAATATCATCCCTGCCGGGATTCTCTATATGGCCAATCAGATTC
Source organism: Bacteroidales bacterium (assembly GCA_030695025.1). Taxonomy (GTDB): domain Bacteria; phylum Bacteroidota; class Bacteroidia; order Bacteroidales; family UBA932; genus Bact-08. The sequence continues at coordinate 5,591 of JAUYTX010000085.1, forward strand.
ATTACCTGAGAGATAATTTTTGGAATTGCCGGAAATGATATTTTCCCGGCAAGGAAACTCTCTACTGCAATTTCATTAGCGGCATTCATTGCGCAGGGGATATTGCCCCCCCTTTCAATAGCTTTGTATGCAAGTGTAAGGCAGGGGAATTTATCAAAATCAGGCTTGTAAAAATCAAGTTTTGAGAGTTTTGCGAAATCTATTCTCTCTGTATTTAGCTCTACTCTAAAGGGGTATGATAATGCATACTGAATAGGGAGCCTCATATCCGGAGTACTAAGTTGAGCTGTAACAGAGCCGTCTCTAAACTGAGTCATTGAGTGTACAACAGACTGTGGGTGAATTATAATCTCAATATCTGAGGGTTTCACTCCAAAAAGCCAGTGTGCCTCTATCATTTCCAGCCCTTTGTTCATCATGCTTGCCGAATCAATTGTCACCTTTGGGCCCATACACCATTTTGGGTGGTTGAGAGCCTGCTCTATAGTTGCTGATTCAATCTCCTGAATGCTTTTAGAAAAGAAAGGTCCTCCGGATGCCGTAAGGATTATCTTTTCGACAGGCGATCTTTCGCCCTGAAGGCACTGGAATATTGCTGAATGCTCGGAGTCAACCGGGATTATGGCTGCATTGTGTTCTCGTGCCATCTTAATTACAAGCGACCCTGCAGCAACAAGTGTCTCTTTGTTAGCAAGAGCAATGGTCTTTCCTGCCTGAATTGCTTCAAGTGTTGATTCCAATCCGCCAAAGCCAACCATAGCTGCAAGTACAACATCAATGTTGCTTCCCGAAATGAGCTTTCCGATAGATTCTCTTCCTGTAAAAACTTTTATACCGTATGGGTCGAGAGCTTTAAAAACCTCGTCATACTTTGTGTCGTCTGCAATTACAACAGTATTTACATCATGTTTAATTGCTTGTGAAATCAGGAGCGAAGAATTTGAGTTTGCAACAAGAACTTCGGCGGTAAAAAGGTCGGGATGCCGGGAAATTACATCCAAAGCCTGTGTGCCAATCGATCCTGTTGAGCCCAAAACTGCGATTCTTCTCTTCATCGGGAGGGTTTTAAAATTTTATGTATTGGGTGGGATCTACTGGAACTCCTTTGTGCCATAACTCAAAATGAAGGTGATAGCCGCTGCTTAGTGTCCCTGTATTGCCTGCAAGACCTATAGCCATGCCGGCACTTACCCTGTCCCCCGATTTTTTTAAAAGTTTTGAGTTGTGTTTGTATATTGAAATAAGGTCATTTTGATGCTGGATCTGAATCGTAAAGCCGGTCTCTTCGGTCCATGCGGCTAAAACAACAGTGCCGTCAAGAACAGCAGATACTACCGCATTTGCAGGTGCTGCAATATCAATAAATGGATGGTTTGTGGCAATGTTAAAACCATTTGAAATTACACCCTTGACAGGTGGGAAAAAATGGAGCCCCTCAATCTGTTCAATTCTTCTGTTACCACTTCCCAGATTGAATTTCTCCTGCCTTATTACCTCCTCTCTAAGAAGCGAATCCTCTCTGGATACAGATTGTGAGAAGGTTGCTTTTAATGATGTGTCACCGGGTGTTGCTGCAGAGGTTAGGTTTTCAGGTTGTAGTGGTTCTAGTCCGGAAACTATTCTCTGAATATTGTTAAGGTGAAAATCCCACATTCTTATGGTGTGTTCAAGAGAGTCTGCCTTTATTGCATTCTGAACAATTGCCCTTCTGGTAAATGCATTGGGATATCCCGGAATAAATTCACGTAATGGAGTAAATGATATTAGAAGGGTAACCGAGCCTATGATGAAGATTACCGCAAGGGCAAGGCTTACAAGCATCATAAGTCCATTTGCCCTGAAAACAAATAGCTCTTCGTGCGACGTATCGTTAAATATCGAGAAGCGGAACTTGCTTCTCAGTCTGTTTCTTTTCTCTTTTCTGACTCTTGCCATGGTGTTTAATTATTCTCCTTCTACTTTTACAAAAACCTCCTCACTTCTCCAAAGCCCGTGTTTATTGCAATATGCAACGGCAGTAAGTCTTAAGCTGACCTTTGGGATTATGGTAAAGTCTGCCTCAATATGTACCGGGTTATCTCCGTAACTCGAACGTTGCAGTTTAACCTCTCCGACAAGTGTCTCAAGATTCCATAACTGAATATATTCATAGTGGTGGTCGGGGGCATTTGGATGTTTTACATTTGTTCCAATTCTGACTTTTACCTTGAAGGGAGTGTTTCTCTCAGCCTCACTGTTACAGATGATTACAGGAGAGTGTTTATCGGCATAGTTGCGTACCTTATCGCTTCCGCCGGCAAAATCAACATATGAAAATAGTCTTGGCATAGTGGTAAATAAACCTCCAAATGTACTAAAAAAAACTAACTTTGCACCATGGAGAGGATTGTGGGAATAGACTACGGCAAAAAGAGAACAGGGGTTGCTGTGAGCGATCCACTGGGTATTTTTGCAAATGCAATCGAGACTGTCCCCTCGGGCGATATTGTCCGATATCTCAAAAATTATACCCAAAAAGAGACGATTGTAAGATTTGTTGTAGGCTACCCTATGAACCTTAACAACACACCTTCTGAGGGAGCCAAATATGTAGATCAGTTTTTAAATCTTCTTAAGAAACATTTTCCCGAAATACCTGTTACATTAGAAGATGAGAGATACACTTCGTCCATAGCATTTCAGACTATGATAGACGGCGGGGTGAAGATGATGGACAGAAGGGACAAATCTATGGTTGATAAAATCAGTGCTGCCATTATTCTCCAGTCATATCTGGACAGAAAGGCAATAGAGAAAAAAAGAGAGGTAAAATAAAAAAAGATTTTAGTTATGGTATTACCAATTTATGTTTACGGAGCCGAAGTTTTAAGAGGAAAGGCAGCAGAGGTAGATATTACAGCAGATGGCGCCGCAGATGAATTAAAGAAATTTATAACCAATATGTGGGAGACAATGGAGAAGGCAGATGGTGTCGGTCTCGCTGCTCCACAGGTTGGAAAATCGATAAGGGTTTTGATTGTTGATGGCTCTCTCATGTCTGAAGATATGCCAGAACTCAAAAGTTTCAGGAGAGCAATGATAAATCCGGTATTACTTGAAGAGAGTGACGAGAGATGTGAATTAAGCGAGGGCTGTCTTAGTATCCCGGATATTCATGCAACCGTAGAGAGGCCAAGCAGGATAAGGGTTTCATATTACGATCAGGATTTGCAAAAAAAGGAGGAGGCACTGGAAGGGTTTGCCTGCAGAATGGTTCAACACGAAATGGACCATCTGGATGGGATACTCTTTACAGACAGGACACCTCCAATCAGAAAAAAGATGCTTCAGTCAAAACTGAACAACATAAAGACCGGAAAGGTTAAAACGCACTACAGAACAGCAAAATAGTGTAATAGCGTAATCGAAAACAGCAAAATAGCAAGATCACAAAAAAGCAAAATTCAAAATGGGAGCATTTCACGCATATGATATAAGGGGAGTTTACAACAAAGACTTCAATAAAGAGACAGTTTACAAAATAGGATTCTTTCTGCCGGAGCTGCTTAACAGCAAAAAGGTGTTGATTGGACGGGATGTCAGGGAATCTTCTCCTGAAATAAGGGAGTATCTGATTGCAGGAATTACTGATGCGGGGGCAGATGTGTATGATATGGGGCTATCAACAACCCCTATGGTATATTACGCCACCGGCAAATATGGCTTTACTGCCTCTGTGCAAATAACAGCCTCCCATAACCCAAAAGAGTACAACGGCCTCAAGGTGTCGCGCGAAAACGCCCTTCCTGTTGGCTTTGATAACGGTCTGGGCCTGCTTAAAGAGTGGACAGAGACTCGCGAGACTGTAAAGACAGAGGCTAAAGGCAAGAAATTTGAAATCGACATTAAGAAAGAGTACATTGATTTTCTGCTTAAATACAGGAAAAACCTCTCAAATCTGAAAATATGCGTCGATGTATCCAATGGTATGGCTGCGCTTCTCATTAAAGATGTTCTTGGTAAAGATTCCCCGGAACTTCATTATATTTTTGATGAGTTGGACGGGACTTTTCCAAATCATGAGGCAAACCCTCTGGTTGCCGAGAATATTGTTGATTTGCAAAGAGAGGTTAAAGAGAAGGGTTGCGATGTTGGGGTTATTTTTGATGGAGACGGTGACAGGGTTATGTTTGTTGACGAAAACGGACGTTTTATCTCTCCCGATCTTATGATTGCACTTTTGGGGCACTATTTTCTGGAGGAGAGAGGAGAGAAGGGTGCGGTTTTGCAGGATATCAGAAGCTCCAAGGCAATAGGAGAGTACCTTGCTCCAATGGGAGCTCAGATGCATACTTGGAGAGTAGGAAGGGCCTTTGCCGCACATAAGTTGAGAGAGATTGACGGAGTCTATGGCGGAGAGCTTGCCGGACACTACTATTTTAGGGACTTCTTTTACAGCGACTCAGGTATAATGGCGTGTCTGATTATACTGGGAGTTATTTCTGAATTCAAAAAAAGGGGTATTAAGCTATCCGGGATTATTGCAGGAATAGAAAAGTATAAAAACTCAGGAGAGATAAACTTTAGGATTGAGAGAAAAAAGGAGGCGATGGATCTTGTTAGGGATTATTTTTTATCAAAAGAGACCGCGACTGCCAATTATGATTTTGATGGCTACAGGGTAGAGTTCCCTGATTGGTGGTTTAATATAAGGCCTTCAAATACAGAGCCATATCTTAGGTTTATCGCTGAGGCTACATCAGAAGAGTTGCTCTCACAAAAGGTATTAAAGGTTAAAGAATTACTCGAATCAGGAGGATTTTTCGACAAATGACAACCCCCCCATCAGGATACAGGAAAAAATATACCGGGAGATTAATTTCCGCTTCACTTCTCCTGTTTATCACCTGGTTATCTTTCGGCAAGGGGGCAACATCTCAGGCTTGGGGAACAAGAATTGAACTGCACGACATAATTCCGGAGAGCAGGGTAGTTATAAATATTCCTTCAGGATTATTGGCAAACGGACTCAGGCCTACCAGAGTTATTCTTTATGCACTCCCAAACGGAAACACAATCGAACAGACAGAGGGCAGGGCTGTACCCGACGAGAGTGAATGGCGCTATAATATCCAGCATATAGCTGCTCAGACAGCGTTTCTCAGGGAGAGAGACCCCACCCACAACTATGTAACTGTATATGTCGAGAGTAAAACGCGTGCATGGACATCTCATGCTTCAAAATATGCCCTTTCCGGCACAATGTACACAACACTCATAGACAGTATCAGGCACTTTCTTGCATACAATTTCTCCGATTTTGCCTC
>JAUYTX010000001.1 GCA_030695025.1 Bacteroidales bacterium
AACAGCTACTACCTCAAGTCCAATTTGCTTGTTAAGCAATGAGCCTTTCTCAATATCAATCGTGTGAGTTCCGTAATAGGTAGGGGCTCTCTGACTGTGCTTTACATTTGAACCTCTAACCTGAGATGGAATATCTTGATAAAGAGAGCCTCCAAAAGCAACATTAAGCAGCTGGTGGCCTCTGCATATACCCAATAGCGGTATATTTCTCTCAATTGCCATTCTGATAAGAGCAATATCAAAAGAGTCCCGCTCAGGAACAATCTGACCCATTCCGGGAACAGGCTCCTCGCCAAACCACTTTAGAGGATCAATGTCTTCGCCTCCTGTCATAATTATGCCATCAACACCATCAAGCATTCTGCTCATAATTTCAGGGTCATGAGTAATCGGAAGAACAACCGGAACACCGCCGGCTCTAAGTACCGATTTAACATAGGTTAAAGGGGCAGATACTGCTGTGCCCTCTCCCCAGGTAGAAGAGATGCCGATTACCGGCTTTTTGCCTTGCTGCGCACATGCTGCAGCAGCCACAAGCAAAACAAGAACGATAGTTAAGAGTTTTTTCATTTTTCAGGGTTTTGTACAAATATACAACTAAAAAAATTTATGGTAGGTACACCGGACCATCAAAGCCAACAGGTATTCCAATCCATATCCACAGAGCCATCATGATAACCCACACAATCATGAAGATTGTAGTGTATGGAATCATAAGCGAGATTATTGTTCCTATACCGTTTTTCTCGTCATACTTTTGCGCATAAGTAACTATCAGGGCAAAGTAGCTCATCATTGGGGTGATTACATTGGTAACAGAGTCTCCAATTCTGAAAGCTGCCTGTGTTAAGCCGGGGTGGTATCCAAGTATCATGAACATAGGTATGAATACCGGAGCCATGATTGCCCATTTTGCCGATGCGCTTCCCATAAACATATTCAGGAAAGCTGCTAAAATTACAAAGGCAATTATTAGTGGAATGCCTGTAAATCCAATATGGCTAAGGAATTCTGCCCCATCAATTGCAACAACCAAACCTAGATTTGAGTAGTTAAACCAATAGATGAACTGTGCCGCAAAGAATACAAGAACAATATAACCGCCCAACCCCTTCATGGAGTGGGTCATGTGTTTTACTACATCTTTGTCGCTCTTGATTGTCTTCACAATCATTCCGTAGATAAGACCCGGTACGAAAAAGAGCAGCAGTAGCCCTACTACAATTCCGGAAAAGAAAGGAGAGCGTAGTATTCCTCCGGTTTCGGGATCGCGAAGAAGACCGTTTTCGGGAATTATGGTCCAGGCCATAAGTGCCAGAAATATAAGTGTACCGTAACCTGCCCATCTGAGTCCTTTTCTTTCAAGTGGCGTTATCTGCTCAATTTCAAGCGGTTTCTCAGTGCCGGTATATTTCCCCAGCCGGGGTTCAACAATTTTTTCAGTAATCCAGGTTCCCACAATCGTAACCATCACAGCACTAACCACCATAAAAAAGTAGTTTACCATAGGGTTAATGTTCATCTCTGCATCAATAATCTGAGCAGCAGAGGTAGAGAGACCGGCCAAAATCGGATCAACCGAGCCTATAAGAAAGTTTGAGCCAAATCCCGCGCTTACCCCTGCAAACGCAGCGGCAAAACCAGCCATCGGGTGGCGGCCAAGAGCGTGAAAAATCATGGCACCAAGCGGAATTAGTATTACATATCCAACCTCAGATGCAAGGTGGGAGAAAATACCCGCAACAATTATGGCCGATGTTATGAGACTCTTTGGAGCACCCAAAACAAGCTGCCTGACAAGTACGGTAAAGAGTCCCGAACCCTCGGCAACCCCAATACCAATCATAATTACAAGTACAAGTCCCAGAGGGGGAAATTTCACAAAGTTGTGCTCTACATTGGTGTAGATCCATCTGATACCATCTGCACTTAAAAGGTTTTTCACCTTTATTATCTCTCCTGTTGCAGGGTGCGCAGCCTGCAGATCAAACGAGGCTGCAAGCCATGATAGCAATGCAACCAGAACTGCCATAATAAAAAAGAGGGTGGCCGGATGAGGCAGTCTGTTCCCAACCACTTCAATTGTGTCTAAGACACGGGCAAAACGGCTTTTTTTAGTCATTTTGTCATTTTTAAAAGTTTATAATTATTTTAATTTAGTCCAGGCTCCAAAGTTTTCGGTATAACCGAAGTTTATGTCAAGTCCTGTACACTTTCCAGTCTTTTTATCAATTTCGAATGTTACTTTAAATTCATTTCCTCCCATTCTGAAGGCATACTCATTGCCATTGCTGTGTGACAATTTGCTCTTCCAGCCCTTTGGGCCAATCTTTATATATAAATCACCGTTCTCAATGGTAACATAAGCCTTTCCAAACAGAGCGCCCTTATCGTAAATACCCGGGAGCAATTTGGTGTCGGGAGCAGGTAGCTTCTCCTTTTCTGCCTCTTTTTTCATTGAAGTAAGCTGGCTCTTTTTTGAAGAGGCAAGCCATTCAGCATAAAACTGAGTGTTGTAGTCCTTATCAGGAAAACCTTTGTAGAGGTCAATCATCCTCCTCATTATCGCATAGCGCGGAAAAGCAGGAGCTTCTGAGTTTACCAGAATCATGATTCCAAGGTCGTATTCCGGCACATATGCACATAAAGCGGTAAAGCCCCAAGTAGTCCCCGTATGGAAAATCACCCTGTAACGGTTGTTCTGCTCAACAAACCAGCAATGGCCATAGAGAGTAATTCTGGATGAATCCTGAGAGGTGATGGTTTGCCCCCTTCTGATATACTCCATCTGCTCTTTGGCAACAACCTGTTTACCATCATATAAACCCTTGTTTATGTGAAAAAGGAGATACTTGGCCATATCATTTACATTAGAGCTTACAGAACCCGCAGGACCAATTACTGTGAGCCAGTGCAAAGCCTGCTCGTCGCCATAAAGCGGATTAACCGCAACAGAATCAACCCATGTGGTGTCTGAAAGCATCTTTCCCCTCTTGTAAACAAACTCGTGAGGAGTAGCAACATTCTCTGCAACAGCAAATTCCTCCCCCTCTACCCGACTTGAGGTCATTCCCAGAGGAGCAAAAATTCTCTCCCTCACATTATCTTCCCAACTCTTTCCGGTAAGTTTTTCAATAATTTTTGATGCAATTATGAATGTAATATTGTTGTATTCGTATGATCCTCTAAGGCTGTATTTAGGCTTAAGCAGAGGAAGCATATTATAAATGTCCTCCCTTTCGTAGCCCATATTTGGAATATAGGTGCCAAGCTGCCCCTGAAGGCCGGTTCGGTGAGTCATAATATCTTTCACCTGCAGATTTGACTCCACCCATTTATCGTACATCTTAAAATCAGGCAGTATGTTTTTTACAGTATCTTCCCACTTAACCTTACCCTCCTCAACCAGTGAAGCCATAACAGCTGCAGTGAACGATTTTGAAACCGATCCTATCTGAAAAAGAGTGTTGGCATCAATCTTTTCGTCCTTCCCAAGCTCCTTCACCCCAAACCCATTCGAATAGATCATCTTTCCATCTTTAACCACAGAAATGGCCATGCCCGGTATTTGCCACTGTGCCTGAACCTTTTTGGCGTACTCTTCGGTTTTTCGAATGATCGCCTCATTGTCCTGCGAAAACACAGGAGCTGCAATAATTAAAAAAAGGGGCAGTAATGTCCCGATAAGTTTTTTCATAATATCTGGTTTAAAATTTTCATCCATGTTAACGGAAAATTCCCACTATTATTTATTTAACCGACTAACTGCCTGATTACACACGTTTTAAATAAGCAGGTTAAAATCGGTCGGTTACAAAGATAATAGAATTTGGGAATCTATTTTCGTATATTTGTCTCACAAATTCAAGTTTATGGCAAAAATCAAAAAGGCCTGGTTCTGCACATCGTGCGGAAACGAGAGCGCAAAATGGTTGGGGAGATGTCCCGCCTGCGGAGAGTGGAATACACTTCAGGAGGAGATTGTGAGTAAGGATGCGGGAGGTGCAGGCTCGAGGTCATCAGGGTTTCTGTCGGTAAGAAACCCAAAACCAGAATTATTGTCCGAGATCACCTTTACAGGAGAGAACAGAATCTCACTTGGCAACGGAGAGCTTGACAGAATTTTGGGAGGAGGTCTGGTAGCCGGCTCAATGGTACTTATAGGAGGAGAACCTGGTATAGGAAAATCTACCCTCTCTCTTCAAATTCCCATCCACTGCCCGGGACTAAAGACACTTTATGTATCGGGAGAAGAGAGTGCAAACCAGATTAAACTCAGAGCCCAAAGACTTGGCGGAGACCACACCAACTGTTACATTCTGAGCGAAACCCTGCTTGAAAACATTTTAAACAGAGCTATTGAGAGCCAACCACAGTTAATAATAATTGACTCTATTCAAACAGTTTATTCCCAACTTATTGAAAGCTCACCCGGCTCAGTTTCTCAGGTGAGAGAGTGTGCTGCCATGCTGCTAAAATATGCCAAGGAGACAAACACCCCGGTCTTTTTAATTGGCCACATTACTAAGGACGGAATGATTGCCGGGCCAAAAATTCTGGAGCACATTGTTGACGTTGTTCTGCAATTTGAAGGAGATACCCGCCACTCATACAGAATACTACGAAGCATTAAAAACAGATTCGGCTCTACGGCAGAACTTGCAATTTACGAAATGGTAAATACAGGGCTTCGTGAAGTGAACAACCCTTCGGAGATGCTTATTCCCATGCACAAAGAGAACCTATCCGGAATAGCGGTTTCGGCAATGCTCGATGGCACGAGACCATTTTTAATTGAGACACAGGCCCTTGTAAGCACAGCAGCCTACGGAACACCTCAAAGGTCAGGGACAGGGTTTGATGTCAGAAGAATGAATATGTTGCTTGCCGTTCTGGAAAAACGAGCAGGTTTTCACCTATCGTCAAAGGATGTCTTTCTGAACATGGCAGGAGGATTAAAGGTGAGTGACCCTGCATGTGACCTTGCAGTTGTATGTGCAATACTCTCATCAAATTTTGATGTCTCAATCTCACAGAAATACTGCTTTGCAGCAGAGGTAGGGCTTAGCGGCGAAATAAGGCCGGTTGCCCAGACCGAAAGAAGAATAGCCGAGGCAGAGAAACTTGGTTTTGAAAAGATCTTTATATCGGCATATAACAAACCCAAGACCAAATCGGCAATAACTGTAGTAACCCTTCAGGATATCCCCGATCTTGTGAAGGTGCTTTTCAGGTAAGGAGATTTTTAATTCAGCAGCAGGGCAGCAACGACACCGGGCAGCAATGACACTGTCCGGCAGGTTTACAAATCAGTTTTAAAGGAAAAACAGCGAGACACCCCCCACACTCAGAATCGCCCCTAACACCTCAATGAAGGTTACCTTACGCTTATAAAACAACACATAAGGGATAAGAATTATTATTGGTGTAGTGGCCATAATTGTAGAAGCCACGGCGGTGTTGGTGTATTGAACTGCCATCAGAGAGAGGGAGACTCCGATGAAAGGGCCAAAAATTGCCCCCATGAAGATTGCACCCATTGCTCTCTTATCTTTGATTCCCTCTCTAAGCACCCCCACTCTTTTGGTGAGAAGTATAATAAGGGCAAATCCGATTGCTCCGGTGATTATTCTCATCTGTGTAGCTGCAAAAGGGATATATGAAGCAACCTCACTGCCTGCAGCAGCTACAGAGTAGTGATTCATCCCCTGTTTACTGAGAACAATACCCAGCCCTTGTCCCAAAGCTCCGCCAATACCAAGCAAAACACCCTTTAAAGGCAGGTGCAGCGAAACATTCGGAGTAATCTTTTTCAAAAAGCTTGTTTTCTCTTTTTCACAGCAGGCAACTACCGTCAGATTACTGGTGCCCGCAACAAGCGTATCACCAGAATTTGCTTTGCCTCCGTTTGCAGAACCCCGTTTAAGAATAGAGATTGCAATACCCAGCAGCGTCACAGACATCCCAAGAAAACCCATTGGCGATAATTTTTCACCAAGAAGCATCCACCCGAACAGAGCAGCAAACGGTGGTGCAAGAGTCATCAAAAGCTGTGAAAATCTCGCAGTAATTAATATGTATGAATAAAACAGGCATAAATCGCCAAAGACAAACCCTACAACTCCCGAAAGCGACATCCAAATCCATGTCTTTGTATCAGCACCGGCAGGCAAAAAAGAGCCTGTTGTAAAGTAAAGCATTGTGCCCAAAAGGAAAAAAGCAAAAAAGAGCCTCAGCAGATTTACTGACAGTGAGCCGATTCTCTTGCCCGCAAATTCAAAAAAGAGAGCGGTAAAGGTCCACGATACCGCAACCGAAATTGATATAAATTCACCAAAATATTGCATGCGGCAAAAGTAGAAAAATTTTTGATTGCCATTATAAAGAATATTTACTCTTGTGCTTGTATGTTAAACCAAAACTGAATTCACATTTTCAGCAACATTTCAGTCACTTGTCAGCATTTAATGAGGAATAAATTTGGCATTTTATGACTAATTTCTCTTAAAGCGCTAATATTTAGCACATAGTGGCATTTTACAGTGCCGGCGGAATATAAACAATATAGTCGGGCTATTTGCCCACAGAACACTCACAACTTGCTGACAGTTTGCTGAATATTCAAATAGTCTGAGCGGCCGGAGTCTCTAAACGTGTCGGAACCTCTAAACGGAGGAGAGTGCCTCCTTTAATAAATTATAATTATTTGGTTAATTGGATTTTAATTGATATTTTCACAACTGTAATCTCATGTTCAAAATCTAGAAGATTGATTTAGGAGACAAATCTTACAAATCATAATAAATGCACCTCATTTAATTAGGTTTTCCAATTAGCTAGTATACCCCCGGTGTTGTAACTATTGGTGTATGAATAAAAAAATTAATAATATGAAGAAACTCATTATTTTATTTATAATTGCTATTACATCCTGTCAGAACAATAGTGGCAATCAACCCAAAGATTTAAGAATAATTGACGTTGAAGGAGGGGTAGGTAAGGGTCGGTTGGTGAAATTGTCTGAGATAGCTGAGTCAATAGAATATATTCCGCTAGAGACAAATAGTGAAGCTGTTGTTGGAAAAATATTCTTTGAAAGAATTATCTACGAGAAAGATTGTTTTTATTTTATGGAACGGAGCAGATCCATAATCATTTATGACAAGAGTGGTAAATATTTTAATAGAATTAATAGATATGGTCGAGGACCTCAAGAGTATGAAACTGCTTTTGATATGGATGTAGACATAATAACAGGCAATATTCTAATAGTAGGAATGAATAAAATTATCGAATATTCTATTAATGGTGATTTTATCAGGATTGTCAATTTTAGAAATAACACTTTATTAAACGATCAGTTTATAACTAAAGTGCAGAAGATAGATAATAAATATTTTCTACTTGCGCGTATTAGCAAAATAACAAAACACTCAGGATTTATAATTGACTCTGCGTCAAACATCATAAAAAGCATTTTCTACCCTGAATCCCAATATGAAATTTATCTAAGAAACCCCGACCTTATAATGCTGCCAACTTCATTTATGTTTAAAGATACAGTCAGATTAATAAAGGGCTATAATCAAGAGATATTAAGAATAAATAAAAAGTTCGAAGTAGATACTGCTTTCATTTTAAATTATGGAAAATATACTGCAGACTTAAATAATATGAACCACTTATTATCACGAGCTCCTTATATATGGTCGAGGTTTAAAATTTTCGAAAGCGACCAATATTTATTTATGTTTTTTCATGTTGGGCCATTGGCTGATAAACCAGCTAAAATGATTGGCATGAGAGGAAATCAATATGATTATCAGCACGACTGCTCCTTCTTCAACAAGAGAACAGGAGAATTCCAATTTATTCACCAGCCTGAAATCAACCAACTTGGGTTTGTGGAGGACTTTGAAGGAGGCCCTGCTGTATGGCCAAAATATGTGAGTTCAGACGGCTACCTTATAACATATTTGTATGCACACGAGTTTAAAGCCCACGCAGAAACCCACGAAGTGTCAGAGAGATTTAAGCAGATTGCCCATAGCCTTAAAGATACCGATAACCCGGTCATAGTTAGGGTGAAACTTAAAAACTAATCAATTCATTTGATTAATTTCCTCCACAACATAATTATTAAGATAAAAAAATGAATAATATTCGTTTATAGACGAATTATTTGTATATTGGTGCAAAATATTGGGCTATGGAAGAATATTTCAAATTGCTGGAAAAGTATAACCTGTGGGGGAAAAAGTCGTTTGATTTTGGATTTAAGAGAGAAAGCTACACCCAAAAAATTATTGATTTTACAGGCACCAGACTTGTGAAAGTACTTGTAGGGCAACGGCGTTCCGGTAAAAGCTATATTTTACGACAAGTAGCCGCGGAGCTAGTTTCACAAGGAGTCAACCCTGTTAATATCCTCATTATAAACAGAGAGTTCACTGACTTCGATTTCCTTAAAACCTACAAAGAGCTGGATGAGTTGATAAAAACATATCTAACGGAGATTAAGCCACAGGGCAGGGTTTACATTTTCATAGATGAAATTCAGAATATAGAACAATGGGAGAGGGTTGTAAATTCTTACTCACAAGATTATTCAGACAGTTATGAATTGTTTATTACCGGTTCAAACTCAAAAATGTTATCCGGAGAGCTGGCTACTCTGTTGTCGGGGAGATATGTTAATATTGAAATTTTCCCGCTGAGCTATAGTGAGTTTCTGGGAGTAACCAAAAAGGAGCCGGGGCGTATTAGCTATTCCGATTATATGAGCAGTGGGGGTCTGCCGGAATTATTTTTATTAAACAACCCGGAACTAAAGCAAAACTATGTATCTGCCGTAAAGGATACTGTGTTACTGCGGGATATAATCCAACGGAATAATATAAGGGAGCCAAAGTTACTTGAGGATCTCTTTGCCTTCTTAGTCAACAATGCATCAAATCTTATCTCAATCCCTAACATAGTTAAGTATTTTAAGAGTAAAGGAAGAAAGATAGGTTATGATATTGTCTCTACATACATTGGTTATATAGAGGATTGTTTCCTTATTCATAAATGTGACAGGTATGACATCAAAGGCAAGGAGACTTTATCGGGAAATGCTAAATACTATGTTAATGACTTGTGTTATAAAAACTACCTATATCCGGGATTTGGATATGGACATGGACACCTGGTAGAGAATCTGGTTTATTTGCATTTGAAGCGGGCTGGTTTTAGTGTCTATGTAGGATCTCTCAGAGGTAAAGAGGTAGATTTTGTTGCAAAAAAGGCCGATCGCATAGTATATCTGCAGTGCTCATATATGTTAACCGACAAAGCAACAGTTGAACGGGAGTATTCGGCTCTTGAGGCGATAGATGATAACTTTGAAAAAGTTGTGGTATCGCTTGATGATGTTGTGCTTCCTCTGCGGGGCGGAATTAAGCATGTCAGGGCATGGGAATTGTTTAGTGAATAAATTATATTTAAAAAGACCGGCAGTTTTCCTGCCGGTCTTGCATTACTAACGGCATAGTTTAGCTCGCGTCCTACTTCAACCCACAAATAAAATAAGGTGTTAAATTTTACTTTAAGTGACTGATTACAGGTAGTTTTCGTATGCACCCATGTCTAACAGGCCGTGACCGGAGAGGTTGAAGAGGATTACTTCGCTCTTTCCGTTCTCTTTTGCTTTGAGTGCCTCCCTGATGGTTGCTGCAATGGCGTGAGTTGACTCGGGTGCAGGAATTATGCCCTCTGTTTTTGCAAAGAGGAGGCCGGCTTTAAAGGTCTCTTCCTGTTCAATAGCACATGAATTAATATAGCCATCTGCCTTTAGCTGGCTTACAAGCTGGCCGCCGCCGTGGTAGCGAAGGCCGGCTGCGTGAATCTGCTCGGGTTGAAAATCGTGACCGAGGGTGTACATGGGTATGAGGGGGGTCATGCCGGCCGTGTCGCCAAAGTCGTATTCCAGTTTGCCACGTGTAAGTTTAGGGCATGCGGCGGGCTCTGCTGCTATAAATTCGGTTGGAGTACCATCTGTGAGTCGGTGTCTGAGAAAAGGAAAAGATATTCCTGAGAAGTTTGAACCACCACCAAAACAGGCTATTACCTTATCAGGGTATTCACCTGCCATTGCCATCTGCTTCTCTGCCTCAAGGCCGATGATTGTCTGGTGCAAAAGCACGTGATTTAGAACGCTTCCCAAAGTGTATCGTGTATTTGGAGTAGTTACCGCCATCTCTACCGCCTCAGAGATTGCCATTCCAAGGCTTCCTCCACAATCCGGGTCCTGAGCCAGCACCTTTCTTCCATACTCGGTAAGGTTAGTTGGTGATGGATGAACCTGCCCGCCGTAACTGTTAATAACTATCTTTCTGTACGGTTTCTGCTCAAAGCTTCGCTTGACCATAAATACAACCAGATCAATCCCGAAATACTGGCAAGCAATACTCATCGCCGAGCCCCACTGGCCTGCTCCGGTTTCTGTGGTTAACTTTTTGATTCCCTGTTTATTGTTGTAATATGCCTGTGCAAGTGCTGTGTTGAGCTTGTGCGACCCAACCGGGCTTACACTTTCGTTTTTGAAAAAGATTTTGGCAGGTGTGTCAAGCGCTTTTTCGAGGGCTGTGGCTCTGACCAGAGGTGTGGGTCTGTATATTTTGTATAAATTAATTACCTCTTCGGGGATATCTATCCATCGCTCAGCTGAAAATTCCTGTTCTACCAAATCTTTTGCAAACAGCCCCTCCATTTCATGGGGTTGCAGAGGTTCTCTGGTTTGTGGGTTTAACAGTGGTTTGGGTCTGTTGGGCATATCTGCCACAATGTTATACCACCGTTGAGGAATTTCGCTTTCGCTTAACTGGAACTTTTTGGTTGTCTTCATCGTTAAAGAGATATTAATTGTGAATAAAAAAAGAGGCCCGATGCGTGAGCATCGGACCTCTGTTATGGTTAAATTATAATTAATCTAATTCTGGCTTAACATACATATAAAGGCGTACTCACAAATCTATTTGACTTGTGCCACCACCACATTTGTATGTTCAGATTTCTTTTCATTGTTTAGCGTGACAAATGTATAAAAAAATGGTTACGGTTGATAACTTTTTTGAAAATTATTTTTACTTTTTTATTGCCTTCACAACTCTGTCCTTTCCAAACAGGTCTTTAATTATCTCATTTTCTGAATAATTACCTCCATTAAAAAGCTCTGATGTTTGCCTTCCGAATTGTTCGTTTATCTCCATAAAAATTGCTCCTGAGGGCTTAAGATGGTTATCTGCAAGAGAGGCCAGTGCTTTGTAAAAGAGAAGTGGATTGTGATCAGGAACAAAGAGAGCCATGTGAGGTTCATATTCGGTCACATTCGGCCTCATCATTTTTTGCTCAGATTCTGTCACATAAGGGGGGTTACTTACAATGAGGTCGAATTGTCCATTCATCGAGACAAATTTATCAGTCAACTCATCAGGGGACTGTTCCTGAGGAGATTTTAGCAGATCGTATTTGAAAATCAAATGCTGAGAAGAGGGTTTAAGGTTTTCTGTTGTTACCTTAAGTGCTTCTGAGGAGATGTCGCATGCATAAACATTTGCGTTTGGGAATCTTGCCGAAAGAGCTGTTGCAATACAGCCGGAACCGCAGGCGGCATCCAGGATATTTACCGAAGCATACTGTTTTCCCGAATCTATAAGGTATTGCGATGCTGCAAGAACCAGCTCTTCAGTTTCGGGTCTTGGAATCAGGACTCCTTCTCGCACCACTATTTTTAGCCCGCAAAACTCCTGAAATCCAACAACGTACTGCAAAGGGCGGGCGGCAGCAAGTTGCTGCAGAGCACTTTCGAGCAGCAGCAGATGTTCCGGAGAAATTGCCCCAAAAGGTTCAATTAACGGTTCATACGAGCTAATGCCGCAAAAGTGCTCCAATAGCCTCACGGCTATCGCCCGCCCCTCTTCATTTGGGTAGAGGTGTGACAGACGCACCTTTGTAAGCTCTATAAACTCTTTGTAAACCAATTGATATTGTTTTAAACCTTAATCGCCCACAGATTACCCCCCAAATCGGAAAAATATAGGGTGTTATTATCATTCACGATATTACCCAAAATTGGAGACCCAATATTTATTCGCCATCTGAAAACACCCGTGTTTGCATCAACACTGTACAGGTATCCGTCATTTGCACCAAAATATATAACATTATCAAGCAAAAGAGCCCCGCTCTCAACAGTCATCTGAAAATCCTTTGTGTATGGTGCTGTGTAAATCAGGCCCGGATTTGTTTTGAAGTTCCACAACTCTTTGTAACCATTCTGGCGGTCAAATGCAACAACCCCTTTATCTGTTGTCCCAAGCACAAAAAGCTTATCCGTTACAACCGGACGAGAGTTGTTATTTATGGTGTAGTTAATTTTGTGCTTTATAAGCTCCTCCCCGGTTTGAGGGTCCACCTCCATGATGTATTCAGGAGATGCATAGAGGAATTTTCCCTTGAAATAAACCGGCGAATTGTCGGCAATTCTTGTGTCATCATCACGCTTCTGCCACAGAAGTTCTCCTGTTTTGGCATTGTGGGCAAATCTTCCTGTCCAGTAAGCAGCAGTCAGTAAAACTCCGGATTCCGGTTCTACAATTGGTGAGGCAGTTGTACATACACCGCCCCTCCACGATGTGTTTTTCCAGATTATATCGCCATTTTTGGCATCAAGCGCAGTAAGATAGTGCCCGTGTCCGGCATAAACAATACCATTGTGCACGGTAACCCCCTGGGTATATATCGGGTGAAGCTCTGCCTCCCTGAGTTTTTTACTCCAGATTAATTTTCCGGTCTCAGAATTTACCGCATAGAGATTCCCTTCAACATCACAGGCAAACAGAGTTCCGTTCCAAAGAGCCATATTGTTCTTTACAGAGTTTTTAAGATTAAATCTCCAAACACTGTTTCCGTTATTCCTGTTAATAGCAATCAGGGCATTCCCGCCCTTTCCGTCATCGTCATAAATAGCAGTAAATACCAATTCATTTGAAATTAACGGCGCAGTCATGTATGTGTTAAAACCATTTGAGGCAACCCACTTTACCACTCTTGGGTATTGCTCCTTTTCATTAATAGCTTTAACCCTTGAATTAATTATATTTCCATTTGCAAAACGCACCTTCAAAGTCAACTCTCTGTCAAGGGAGCCGATTTGATCCTCATTTACCTTACCGGGAAGGTCTCCTCTCCAGCTCCATGAGCTTACTCTTTTAAGAGGATACTCTCTCCCTTTAAATGTTACAACAGCACTCTCTGTATCATAAGCAGTATCGTAAATGTTTGCAAAAATCTGAATGTTATTGTTTTGTCCTGTGAAGTAGCCTGCAATCACATGATTTTTAAGTGATGCGTGGCGAATTTCGGAGGAGATCTCCCCATTGCCGGTAATAGAAATAACTCTGAAAGATGATGGGGTATGATCTATTCCCCCTTTATTGGGCGACATTGAGCAGATTGTTGTAACACCTGTTTTATCTGACTTTTCAAAAAGATTAACATGGTAGTGGGCATACAGATAGGCCTTGAGGTTGTGCTTGAGAAGGTCAACTGACACGTTCTCCCCTTTGAGAGTAAAATCATCGGCATATCCCACAAAATGGTGGTCAATCAGCACAACAGGAGTGCCCGGTTCAACCTCTTCAAGATCCTTTTTTAGCCAGGAGTATACATCATCAGCTGTATATGAGGGCTTTCTGTCACCAGTCAGCACAGGAATATTCACAAAATGGACACCCTTGCTGTTAAAGGAATACCAGACAGGACCAAACAACTTTTCATAAAGCTCCTCGCCATACTCTCCATCAACCAGATCGTGGTTTCCCAAAGAGTAGACAGCTCTAACGCCCAGCTTTTCACTTGTCAGCTCCCTTGAATGATATTTTAAACCGTTTTCGTAGCAGATATCACCGTTGAATAACACAAAATCGGGCTGATTAAACGAAACATAATCCTTTAATACCTCAACCCACTCTTTTTGAATTCTGGCCTCAGTATCTCCAAGATGCAAGAAAGTTAACACTCCGCCTGACTCCTTCTCAACCCTGAAAACAACATTTGAAAGATCCTGTTTTATATTTGTTTTCTGCTGCATAACTGCAAGCGGCATATAAAAAGAACCCACTTGCCGGTAACCTTTGGGAGTAGTCATGAATAAAAACCTGCCCCTCCTGTTTGCCGTAATCTGAAATTCACCTCTGTTGTTGCTCTTTACAATATCAAAACCATCAGATAGTACAACACCTGCAACGCCCCTGCCGGTTTCGTCAACAACCTTTCCCTTTATAACCTCAACCACCTCATGTGCAGGGAGGGCGGCGGCAAGACTGTTAAGATGAAAAATCGCTGCAAAAATTGTTAATCCAATAACAAGACTGTAAGAAATAATTCTATTCATAACCCAACGTTTAAGAACCAACTGAAAAATTAAAAAAAAACCAACTACCCGAGCAGTTGGTTAAGAAACTCCCTTATTGTCATCCCGGCCGCCCGCACCTGCTGCGGAACAAGACTCATCTCTGTCATCCCCGGAACGGTATTTATCTCGAGGAAGAATATCTCGTCTCCTCTCACAATGTAATCTACCCTTACAATCCCCTTACATCCAAGATATTTGTATATTTTATGAGAAGTATCAATAATTCTCTCACTCAATTCACTGGTAATCTCTGCAGGACAAATCTCCTTTGATGCCCCCAGATACTTAGCCTCATAGTCAAAAAACTCATTGTTGGAGATAATCTCAGTGACAGGCAGCCTCACAAGTTTACCGTTGTATTCGTACACCCCGTTTGTCATCTCCCTACCCTGAATATACTCCTCAACCAAAACACTCTCGTCCTCCTTAAATGCGCTCTCTATTGCATCATTCAAATTTTCAAGATGCTTTACCTTTGTAACGCCAAAACTACTTCCCCCGTTGTTGGGCTTAACAAAAAGCGGAAGTCCCATTCTCGCAGAAATATCATAGGCATTGTAGCTGTCTCCCCTTCTTATGAACTGCTCCTTCGCCAGCTTCACACCTGTATCTCTCAGGTAGCACTTACACGCATACTTGTCAAACGAAATAGCAGAAACAGTTGCCGAACATGTGGTAAATTTCATGCCAATCATCTCAAAGTACGCCTGTAACAAACCATTTTCGCCCGGAGTACCGTGAATCATAATCAACGCCTTGTCAAACTTTACTCGTTTGCCCCCTATTCCCGACTCGTCGGGAATCACAAATGAAAAATCTGCCTTATCAATCAGATAACTCTTCTCTTCAGAGAAAAGAACTTTCCAGTCAGACCCTTTCATCAAAACCTCATAAACAAGGTATCTCTCCCTGTCTAAATGGCCCGAAATATGTTTTCCGCTTTTTATTGATACTTCGTATTCGGAGGAGTCTCCTCCATATATAAGTGCGATTGTCTTCTTAGTCATAAATCAATAACCGTAATTAATTAAAGAAAAAGGGATCTCTGCCCGAAGAGGCACCCTCAAGCTCTTCGTCACCTCCGGTGCACCTCAGATCAGCCGAGAAACCCGGTGGTGCCGTAAACAAATCCTGCGTTGATACTCCCAAAGTCCCGTCTTTGAGCACCTTCTGCATGAACAAGCCCCAAATTGGCAACGCCATATTTGACCCTCCTCCCAGAGCAAGACTCTCAAAGTGAACCTGCCTGTCCTCTGCTCCCACCCAAACACCGGCTGTGAGTCTCGGCATGTATCCGATAAACCATCCGTCACTCTGATCATTTGTTGTGCCGGTCTTACCCGCAAGGGCTCCTACCGGAATATATTTGTAACGCAATCTTCCCGCAGTTCCCTCATTCACCACACCCTGCATTAGGTTAACCATAAGGTATGCAGTCTCTTCGCTTATTGCCTCCCTCTTTCTGGCAGTAAAATTACTTAGAACATTGCCCGCCTTGTCCTCAATTCTGAGAACAAACATTGGCTCAACGTGAACTCCTCTGCTGGGATATGTATTGTAAGCTCCAACCATCTCGAAAAGGGTAAGGTCGGCAGGCCCAAGACAGAGCGAAACCACAGGATCAAGAAAACTGTTTACCCCTAGCTTACGGCACATGTCAACCATTGCAAACGGACCAAATTGCTTCATCAGATAGGCCGAAATATTGTTGCTGCTTCGGGTCAGACCCCATTTGAGAGTTACGCTTTTACCAATCGATTCATCTTTATCGGTACTCTTAGGTGTCCATGTTGTGTCTCCCACAATAAAGGTTTGAGGCACATTAACAACCTTGTAACAAGGGGTATATCCCTCCTGCATCGCCAGAGTATAGAGAAAAGGCTTAATTGTTGAACCTACCTGTCTTTTTGCCTGTCTTGCATTGTCATATTTAAAGAATCTGTAGTTTGGACCACCAACATATGCCTTGACAAATCCGGTTTGTGGTTCCATAGCCATAAATGATGCCCTCAGGAAAGATTTGTAGTACCTGATTGAGTCGTTTGGAGACATAACTGTATCAACACTACCCCTTTTGTTCCATGCAAAAACAGTCATCCTGATAGGTTTCGAAAAGCTCTCCTCAATCTCCTTTTCAGTTACTCCGGCAGCAGCCATCATACGGTACCTGTCACTCCACCTTCTGGCCTGTCTCATTATATTATCGGTAACGCTTTTTGGTTCGTTGTTCGAGAATGGACTGTTGTTTTTCCGTTTCAGCTCATTGAAAAAGACCCTCTGCAACTCGCCTCCCAAATGCTCTGCAACTGCCTCCTCGGCATAACGCTGCATTTTTGAGTTGATTGTAGTATAAATCTTGAGACCTTCCTTGTCCAGATTGTACTTTGTACCGTCCGGTTTGAGGTTTTTATTAAGCCAGCCATAAAGAGGATCGTCTCTCCATAGGGTTGAGTCTGCTTTGAAATCCTCGTGCTGACGGTAGTCCGACCGTCTTGGCTCATGGGCATTCATCACCCTGCGAAGCATATCCCTGAAGTAGGGGCCAAGGCCGGAATTGTGATCCTGCTGTGAGTATGATAGTGTTATTGGAATTTGTACTATTGAATCGTAAGCCGCTCTCTCGAGAAACCCATATTTACGCATCTGGCTCAGAACGTGATTTCTTCTTGCCAGAGAGAGTTCCGGATTCAATACCGGATTAAATCTGGTGGGTTTGTTTACCATTCCAACCAACATGGCTCCCTCCTCAACGGTCAGCTGTGACGGGTGTTTGCCAAAAAAAGTATTTGCTGCGGCTCTTATTCCATATGCATTACTGCCATAGAAGACAGCATTCATATACATACTTACAATCTCCTGTTTAGTGTAATTCCGTTCCAGTTTTACAGCAGTAATCCACTCCTTGAATTTTGAGATTCCAAGCTTATAAATTTTTGCTCCGGGGAAACTGCTCCTGACAGAATCTCTCGGAAAGAGAGTCTTTGCAAGCTGTTGAGTTATTGTGCTTCCTCCTCCCCCTGAACGAGTTCTTCCAAGTATTATCGATTTTACCCCAACCCTTGCAAGGCTGCGAAAGTCAATACCACTGTGGTTGTGAAACCGAACGTCCTCTGTAGCAATGACAGCGTCAATGAGTGAAGGAGAGAGCTGGTCATATGAAATAAATGATCTGTTCTCGATATGAAAGGTGGTGAGTATCTCACCATCTTCTGAGATGATTTCGGTTGCCAGATTATTTTTGGGGTCTTCAAGCTCTTCAAACGATGGAATGTCCGAAAAAACGCCCACCAGAAGAATCGTAACAATCAGTATGACAAAGGGACTCAGCAACGCTACCCAAAACCATTTTATCAACTTTTTTCTCTTTGCTATATCCATATTATGAATCAATTTCCCGGTCTGTTAAAAGGCAAAATTAGAAATAAAAATTTTGATAATCCCTTAATTTATCCTTTACTTTGCGCCATCAAGGATTATTTTCATCTATGGGAGAGAACTTAGTTATCGTTGAGTCTCCGGCTAAAGCCAAGACTATCGAAAAGTTTCTGGGAAGCAGTTTTACGGTCAAATCAAGTTTCGGACATATCCGGGATCTTTCAAAAAAGAACCTCGGAATAGATATAGAAAACGGGTTTGAGCCGGATTACCTCATTTCTGACGACAAAAAAAAGGTTGTATCGGAACTTAAATCACTTGCCAAAAAGGCAGAAACCGTCTGGCTGGCATCCGATGAGGACCGCGAAGGGGAGGCAATTGCATGGCACCTGTTCAAGACTCTTGAACTAAAGCCGGAAAAGACAAAAAGGATTGTATTTCATGAAATAACAAAAGAGGCCATTCTTCATGCAATTGAGAATCCAAGGGCAATAGACATGAATCTTGTTATGGCCCAGCAGGCCAGAAGGGTTCTGGACAGGCTTGTTGGCTTTGAGCTCTCACCTGTTCTGTGGAAAAAGGTAAGACCAAAACTCTCTGCAGGCAGGGTGCAATCCGTTGCACTTCGTTTGATTGTAGAGAGAGAACGCGATATTCAGCAATTTGCAGCAAAGTCTCAGTTTAAAATTGAGGGGGTATTTAACCCCGAAGGGCAGGCAAAAACAGTTAAGGTAACTGCTGAGATTTCAGAAAGATTTGATAATGAAGATACCGCTCTTGAGATTCTAAAAAGCTGCAACGGTGCTCAGTTTAACATTGGCAATATAGAAGAGAAGGAGAGCAAAAGAACACCTCCGGCACCTTTTACCACCTCCACATTGCAACAGGAGGCATCCCGCAAGCTTGGTTTCTCTCTGAGTCAGACCATGAGGAGCGCACAAAACCTCTATGAATCAGGGTATATTACATATATGCGTACCGACTCCGTTAACCTGTCGAAGATGGCGATTGCAGCTGCAAAACAAGTCATTACCGATATGTACGGCAAGGAGTATTCCAAAACCCGTCAGTATGCAACTAAAAGTAAAGGAGCTCAGGAGGCACACGAAGCAATCAGGCCTTCATACATGAGTAACATTGAAGTTGACGCATCTCCTCAGGATAAAAGACTTTATAATCTCATCTGGAAAAGGACCCTTGCGTCACAGATGTCAGATGCCACAATACAAAGGACACAAATAACAATAGTTTCACCTTCGGTCGCTCAAAAATTTGAAGCCACTGCAGACAGAGTCACTTTTGACGGATTCCTCAAGGTTTACATGGAGTCTAAGGATGACGACTCAAACGATGATTCTCCGGAGATGCTTCTGCCTGCACTTAAAGAGGGTCAGAAGATGAACAGCCTGGTGATAAAGGCCACCGAAAAATTCACACAAAAACCTCCAAGATACACAGAAGCCAGCCTAGTTAAAAAGCTCGAAGAGCTTGGCATAGGCAGACCATCGACATACGCTCCCACAATTTCTACCCTAAGCCAAAGAGGTTATATTGTAAAAGATAACCGCCCCGGGCAAGAGAGGAGCTACAAAGAGATAGTTCTTGAGAAAAATGAGATAACATCTGCTATAAAAACCGAAATGTGGGGAGTAGAAAAATCGAAACTCTTTCCCGAAGACATTGGTATTATGGTAAATGACTTTCTGGTAGATAATTTTCAAACAATTATAGACTATAATTTCACTGCCGGAATTGAGGAGGATTTTGACCTTGTGGCAGAGGGTAAGCTTGTTTGGAACACACTAATTTCAAACTTTTATAAACCTTTCCACTTAAGGGTTGACGAGACACTCTCCGCCTCCAGGCCAACCAATGCCGAGAGAGTTCTTGGTGCAGATACCAAAACAGGCAAGAAGGTTCTAGTAAGAATCGGCCGCTTTGGCCCTCTTGCTCAGATAGGCGAAAATGACGATCCCGAAAAACGCTTTATGAGTCTGGCTAAAGGTCAGCTTATTGAAACAATCACACTCGAAGAGGCCCTTCGTCTCTTTGATTTACCAAGGGTTGTAGGTACTCATAACGGTGAAGAGATTGTTTGTGCAATAGGCAGATTCGGCCCATATATCAGGTACAAAGGATCATTTATCTCATTAGGAAAAGAGAACGACCCGCATACCATAAGTCTCGAAAAATGCATAACTTTAATTGATGAATACACCTCAAAAGAGGCAAAAAAGAGCATTAAGAGCTTTGCAGAGGATGGTATAGAGATTTTAAACGGTCGTTTTGGTGCCTATATCAAAAAGGGAAAAAACAACTACAAGATTCCAAAAGGTGTTGAACCGGAATCAATCGATCTGGAAAAGGCAAAAGAGATCATTGCAAAAGCAGATACCGGTAGCAAGACCCGCAAAAAGAAATAGACATATCCACTTAATACATTTTCTGATATGGAATTCAACTACTCCATAGAGATAATACCGGCTGCTGCCATAGGCGAAGCTATTGCCGGTACTCCCGCTTTGATTGTCGATACCACCACAAACGACGACATGGCAAAGCTATTGGGAGCTCTTTATTCTGTAAGCAACAAGAAGATATATTATACCCGGCCGGGGATAAATGGTCTCTCCCGCACTCTGGCACTTGCAGAAGAGAACGGTATCAGATGTATAGTCCTGGGAGGAAAAAAGGCACCTGATTTCTCTACAGCTCTGCCCGCAGCAAGTTACTCTGCATCCCTTATTGCACCCGGCAACTCAAGTGCAGATACCGCCAAGCTGCTCAAAAGTATAATTTCAGATAATAACGTTACCGAGTTTTCCCACATAGCATATCAGACATACCGTTACGAAGCCTCTGTCTTAAAAGAGCTTAAGGAGAGGCAATTCGAAGAGCTGCGACTTGGAGAACTTAGAAAAGATATTGCTTTGACAGAGCCACTGCTAAGAAACAAAGAGTATATTTTTATGGACCTTCGCTCTGTCAGATACAGTGATTTTCCTGATAACGAGACTCACTCACCCAACGGCCTCTATGCAGAAGAGATATGTCAGATTGCAAGATATGCCGGAATGGGACAAAGGGTTAAGAGAATATACATATTCGGATACCCTTCCAAATGCAAAGCAGAATCACCCTCATCACAGCTTGCCGCCGAAATTCTGTGGCATATGACAGAGGCTCTGGCAACCAATAAACACGAAGATCCCGGAGCGTTGGGAAAGGATGAACACTTTCTTAGAAAAATCGTAAGCATGGGCGAACACGGGCAAGACATCGTCTTTGTAACAAGCTCCTCAACAGGGCGATGGTGGATGGAGGTTCCTGAGATAAAAATCAATAAAAATCAATACATTCCGTGCTCTTATTCTGATTATCTGGCTGCCTGTTCGGGAGATGTGCCTATCAGATGGCTTTTCTTTTTTCAGAAAATAAATCCGAATTAATTATAATTTATTATTATATTTGTAATCAGACAATATATCTTTTACCAATATGCCAAAATATCAGATTGATCAGATCGATCAAAAGATTCTGTCATTTCTTGTTAAAAATGCAAGGATGCCATTTCTTGAGATAGCCCGCGAATGTGGCGTCTCCGGAGCAGCTATTCACCAGAGAGTTAAAAAGATGGAGAACTTAGGAATTATAACCGGTTCGCGTCTTCTTGTAAAACCCCAAACTTTGGGACTTAATGTATGTGCCTTTGTAGGAGTGAGTCTGGCTCAGGCAAACCATTACCCTTCGGTGATCGAAGCACTCAGAAACATCCCAGAGGTTGTAGAGTGTCACTTCGTAACCGGTAAACACGCTCTTATGTTAAAAATTTATTGCCAAAACCACGATCACCTAATGGAGATCCTTATCAATACAATCCAGAATATCCCGTCTGTTGAGCAGACAGAGACATTCATATCACTGGATCAGGCAATAGAGAGACAAGTGTGGGTAAAAGATTATCCCGGAAAAGTATCTTCCGTTAAAAAACGCTAAGTATTGCCTCAGCTAGCAGCAGATCTTCAGGTTTTGTTATTTTAATATTAACCGCCTTACCTTGTGTAAGGTGTATGTTTACACCCATACCCTCAACAACAGAGGCATCATCGGTAAAAACAGGAGAGTATGCCTGGCTGTAAGCCTTCAAAAGTAAATCTGAATGAAATATCTGAGGAGTCTGCACAAAACGGTACTCCTCTCTTTTTACAACTTCTGAAATATCACCCTTCATCTGCCTCATGGAATCAGCAGGTTCCAGAACAGGAATTACCGCCTCCATCTCTTCTGCCATTTCGAATAATTGTTCTATGAACTCTTTTGTCACAAAGGGGCGCACTCCATCATGAACGGCAACCAATGAACCCGGAGGAATGTGTTTAAGCGCATTTTTAACTGAGTGAAAACGTGTAATGCCTCCGGAAACCAGTATGTGCCGGAATGTCAGTTTATTTTCGTAACAATAATCTTTCCAGTAATCTTTATAATCTGAGGGTAAAACAAGAATAATCTCTACAGGATATGAAAGAGAGAGGAATTTTTCAATTGTATGAACAAGAACAGGTTTGTCGCCAAGCAAAATAAACTGTTTGGCAATTTCGCCTCCCATCCGGCTTCCGCTGCCTCCTGCTACAATTATTGCATAGTGTTTCATCTTACTGTTTGCGCACTTTAAGTTGATAAATATAGGTATTCGGTGTAACAAAAGTAGGTATTTATTGTATATTTTAGTAATTTTGTAAGCATTTACAGGACATGGAAAACAGAACAGTCAAAAGAGCACTAATCTCCGTATATCACAAGGAGGGAATTGAAACTATCGCAAAACAACTCAACGAATTAGGGGTTGAAATTTTATCTACGGGGGGGACTTACGACTTTCTCACCGATCTTGGTATTCCTGTAACCACGGTTGAACATATCACCTCTTACCCATCAATACTGGGCGGAAGGGTAAAAACACTTCACCCGAAAGTCTTCGGAGGAATTCTTGCACGACGTGAGAACACCGAAGATCTTGCTCAACTTATTGAGTATGGTATTCCGGAGATAGATCTTGTAATAGTAGATCTCTACCCGTTTGAAAGATATGTTGCATCAAAGGCTCCACACAGGGAGGTTATTGAGAAGATTGATATCGGAGGCATCTCGCTTATAAGGGCAGCTGCCAAAAACCATAAAGATGTACTGATTGTTCCATGTAAGGAGCTTTATCCACGACTTATCTCTATTCTTGAAGAGGGAAAAGGAGTAACAACATTAGAGCAAAGGGAGTATTTTGCAATGTGGGCTTTCAATGTAAGTTCACACTACGATACTGCCATCTTCAAATATTTCAACAGAGAACAAAAGGTAGAGAGCTTTAAGGAGAGCCAGACAGAGGCCACTCCTTTACGCTATGGTGAAAATCCTCACCAGAACGCCCGTTTTTTCGGCCCTGCTTCGGGAATACCTGTTCAGATTCACGGCAAAGAGATCTCATACAACAATCTGCTTGACATTGAGGCTGCAATTGAACTTATCTCAGACTTTGAAGAGACAACGGTTGCCATTCTCAAACACAATAATGCCTGCGGGTGTGCATCCCGCAAAACCGTAAAAGAGGCGTGGGACGCAGCTCTGGCTGCAGATCCTGTCTCTGCATTCGGGGGCATAATTATTACCAACCGTGAAGTTGAGGAGACAGCCGCCGAAGAGATGAACAAAATATTCTTTGAAGTGGTAATCGCTCCGGCATATACCCAAAAAGCGCTCGAAATTCTTAAGCAAAAGAAAAACAGAATCATATTAACCGATAACGGAAAACTCACAACCAACACCAAGTTCAGATCACTTCTGGGCGGAGTGCTGGTTCAGGAGAGAGATACAGCCACCGAGGTTGCTGCATCACTTACAACTGTTACCAACAAAAAACCAAGCGAAAAAGAGGTTGCTGATCTTATCTTTGCCAACAAACTTGTTAAGCACTCCAAATCCAACGCAATAGTTCTGGCAAAGGACTCTGCACTTGTTGCCTCCGGAATCGGACAAACCTCAAGGGTAGACGCCCTTAAACAGGCAATAACCAAAGCAACCGGTTTCGGTATGCCGCTCCAGGGGGCAGTAATGGCATCTGATGCCTTCTTCCCTTTCCCCGACTGCGTTGAGATTGCGCACAATGCCGGCATCACAGCTGTAATTCAGCCCGGAGGTTCGGTAAGAGACGACGAAAGCACCCAATACTGCAATGAAAAAAACATTGCAATGGTAACAACAGGAACAAGACATTTTAAACACTAGAGATAATATATATTATGGCATTCTCATTTTTGACACAAGAGCTGGCGATAGACCTTGGAACTGCCAACACAATAATACTGATGAACGACAAAATTGTCGTTGACGAACCATCTATTGTTGCTATAGACCAGAATACCGGCAAACCTATTGCCTTCGGACAGAAGGCTAGAATGATGCACGGTAAAACGCATGCAAACATCAAAACAATAAGGCCGCTGAGAGACGGGGTAATTGCCGACTTTAATGCAGCCGAACAGATGATACGCGGGTTCATAAAGATGATTAACTACAGAAACTCTTTTTTCACCCCAAGCCTTAAGATGGTTGTATGTATTCCCTCGGGAAGTACAGAGGTTGAAATCAGAGCGGTAAGAGACTCTGCTGAGCATGCCGGAGGCAGGGATGTATATCTGATTTACGAACCAATGGCAGCAGCTATCGGTATAGGTCTTGATGTTGAAGCTCCTACGGGAAACATGGTTGTTGATATAGGAGGGGGCACAACTGAAATTGCTGTTATATCACTGGGAGGTATTGTAATTAACCAAAGTATAAGGGTTGCCGGTGATGTATTTACATCAGAAATTCAACAATATATGCGTCAGCAACACTCCATAAAAATTGGTGAATTAACCGCAGAGGACATCAAAATTAAAGTGGGAGCAGCTATGTCGGAACTGGACGTTTATCCCGAACCTTACGCTGTAAGGGGTCCTAACCTCATGACCGCTCACCCGGTTGAGGTGAGTGTAACCAGCCAGGAGATTGCTCACAGTATTGACAAATCTCTGGTTAAAATAGAGGCTGCCATTATTCAGGTTCTTGAGCAGACACCTCCGGAATTGTACGCAGATATTGTACAAAACGGAATCTATCTCACAGGAGGAGGGGCACTCCTCAGAGGCCTCGACAAGAGACTTTATGAAAAGATAAACATTAAGTTTCATGTATCTGATGATCCTCTTCACTCTGTAGCCAAAGGCACCAGCATAGCACTAAAGAATGCAGAAAAACATTCGTTTTTAATGAGATAAATGTAAATGTGGGGAAGATCTCCTATTCTACGCGGCCTTGCCACCATTATCCTCTTTCTTACCCTTGAGGTTGTTTCAATTTTATTTATTGCAAACGACAGCGTTTTTCAAAGGGTAAAGATTGGTGGAGCATTAATGTATTTTAAATCCGGAGTATCTTCAGCCACCTCTAATGTGAGGTACTACTTTGGACTAAAAGAGACCAACGAGGTTCTTCTCAGTGAAAATCAACGTCTTAGAGAACAATTATCAATTTACAAAACTAAAGCAGAGATGGCCGATACCCTTGAGGGCTTTTCTTCGGTTACCCCTGATTTTACATATATTCCCGCTAAGATCATCTCAAACAGCACAAATAAGCTTAACAATTTCATAATCATTAACAGAGGGAGGAAACATGGAGTACAGAAAGACATGGGAGTTATTTCTCCAGAGGGGGTAGTTGGCGTTGTGAGCTCTGTATCTGATAATTATTCATACATAATATCCTTTTTAAACATTAATCAGAGCGTAAGTGCCAGAATTGAACCATCAGGGGCATTTGGCCCCCTTGTATGGGAGGGGCGAAGCTCAGACTATGCAACCTTGACTGAAGTACCATACCATATTCGTGTATCGGTAGGTGATACGGTTTTTACAAGCGGTTTTTCCACACTGTATCCCCCCAATGTTCCTCTGGGCACAATAAGGCGTTCAACGATAATTATGGGGTCACATCACAATTTTCAGGTAAGGTTGTTCCAGAATTTCAATTCACTTCGTTATGTAAGTGTAGTGGTTAACAATAAAAAAAATGAGCTAAACCAATTTCTAAAGGAGAATGAAGCTAAGAGGTAACATACTGATGTCGTTTGTCGCTGTGCTATTAGTTCAGATAATGCTGAGCGGTCTTGTTGATTTTGGACCACTCGTATTTATTGCAATATATCCTCTTTTCATCTTTACTCTACCTATAAATACCCCCGTTAACGGACTCCTTTTGTGGGCATTTGCAATGGGGTTAGCAGTGGATTATTTTACCAACTCAATAATGGGATTAAACAGTTCGGCATCACTTGTAATGGCCCTGCTTCAACCCCAGATTTTTAAAGCCGTCAGCCGTAAAGGAGACCTTGAAAATCAGATCAGGCCGGGTCTTGCTCAACTTGGCTATGCAAAATTTGCATTATATGCGCTCATTTTGCTAACAATACATCACATCTTTTTTTCAATGGCAGAGAGTCTGGGCTTCACCCACTTTATATACAATCTTCCCCGCCTGTTTGTAAGCATTGCCGCAAATACTTTGCTAATAATACTTGTAGAATACAGCCTTTTTTATAAATTGATGCGTTAAAGAGCATACGAATGGCATTCACGTTTGATAAAAAGACAATATTAACAGTCGGGGTAATTGCCGTGGCACTGGTTTATATTGTGCAGCTCTTTAACTTACAAATACTTGACGAAGAGTATAAGATAAACGCCAGCAATAACGCTTTCCGTTATGATATAAGATACCCTGCCAGAGGGCTCATTCTTGACAGAAACGGAAAAATACTCGTTGGCAACGAAACAGCTTACGATATAATGATTACCCCTCTTGAGGTAAAGGGGCTTGACACTGCAGACCTTTGTTCCGTTTTTAATCTTGACATTAACGATGTAAGGGCTAAACTCAAAGAGTACCACAGAGACCGCAGAAGAATAGGATATCAGTCACTCCCGTTTGTTAAACAGGTTCCCGGGTGGCAATACTCACTGTTTTTGGAAAAATCGTATAAATTCCCAGGTTTCAGTGCAGTTTCAAGAACTATCCGAAACTATCCCTTTAGCGCAGGGGCCAACCTTTTTGGATATATTTCCGAAGTTGACACAGCATTTCTTCGCAGAAATCCCGACTATCGCAGAGGTGATTATGTTGGCAGGACGGGCATTGAGCGATCCTATGAACATATTCTTAAAGGGAAAAAGGGGTACAATATATTTCTGCGGGATGTTCACAATAAGGTTAAGGCCTCTTTCTCTGATGGTCAGTACGATCTGGATGCAATTCCCGGCAAAAGCATAACAAGCTCTATTGATGGTGAACTGCAGCAATACGGAGAGTTGCTTATGACCAATAAAGTGGGGAGTCTTGTTGCAATAGAACCTTCAACAGGAGAGATACTTACGCTTGTCTCAAGTCCCGGAATAGATATTGACAAGCTTGCCCATATTAACAAGTTTTTTGGTGAAATTTCAGCCGATCCGTTAAAACCGATGTTCAACCGTGCAGTCATGTCTCCCTACCCTCCGGGCTCGGTTTTTAAACTTGTAAATGCTCTTATAGGACTAGAAGAGGGCGTTTTAACCCATGATACAAGATACTCTTGTGCAGGCAGATACCCTGTAGGCAGAGGTGTCGGATGTCACCCCCACCCATCTCCTACTGACCTTACCCAGTCAATATATATGTCGTGTAACACCTATTATTGCTATGTGTTCAGGAATATTATAGACAATCCCAAATATCCAAATGTAGCTGCCGGTTTCAACAGGTGGAAAGAGTTGGTTGAGAGCTTTGGATTTGGCAGCAAACTCAATACCGATTTTCATGCAGAACAGGGAGGTACTCTTCCCACAACAGAAACTTACGACAGAATTCACGGTAAAAACAGGTGGAGTTCACTTTCGATAATATCTCTGGCAATAGGACAGGGAGAGATTGGCACAACCCCCCTGCACCTGGCAAATCTGGCAGCAACAATTGCAAACAGGGGGCACTTCTACACACCTCATATTGTAAAAGGCTCTCCCGATACTCTGATAAATTCTGACTACTCGGAGAAAAATTTTACAAAGGTTAAGCCGGAACACTTTCTTGAGGTTATTGAGGGCATGTATCTGGCTGTAAATTCGCTTCCCGGTTCAGGAGCAACTGCTAGAATAGCTGCAGTTAAAGGTTTGGATATTTGTGGTAAAACCGGAACATCTCAGAACCCTCACGGAAAAGACCACTCTGTATTTATCTGTTTTGCTCCAAAAGACAACCCAAAAATAGCCGTTGCAGCTTATATAGAAAATGCAGGTTTTGGTGCAACATGGGCTGCCCCCATTGCGTCACTTTTGGTTGAAAGATACCTAAATCAGAAGGTTGACAGAAAGGATTTGGAGGCCTATGTGATTCAGGGAAATCTGATAAGAAATGTTTTAAAGTAGGCGGTATTATGAAGAATTACGATTACCGGAAACTTGACTGGCCACTGATAATTTGTTATCTTATTCTCACATTCGTGGGTTGGATAAGCATCTTTTCTGCAGTATATGACGAAGATCATGCTCAGATTTTTGATATTACCCAACGTTACGGAATGCAATTCATCTGGATAGTAACCTCGTTTGCAATTGCCTTTGCGGTTATCTTTCTTGTCAACTCAAAATTATACAGCACATTAGCCTGGATTATATATGGGTTGAGCATGCTTCTGCTGGTGGCCGTAATATTTCTGGGAATTGAGGTAAACGGCTCACGCTCATGGTTCGAATTCGGACCTGTTCGGTTTCAACCTGCAGAGGTGGCCAAAATAGCCACCACACTAGCTTTGGCGGCAATGATGAGCAGTCATCAGTTCAGGATTAAATCTGCAAGGAGTATCCTCAGAATAGTTGCTGTAATTTTTTTGCCTATGGCAATAATAGTAATGCAGAAAGAGACTGGGTCGGCTCTTGTCTTTCTTGCTTTTATCTTTATGCTTTTCAGGGAGGGTCTTAGCGGATGGTATATATTGTTCGGCATACTGGCTATCATGATCTTTCTGATAACCCTGAGTATCTCTCCGTTTGCAGCACTTATCGTTATGTTTGCCCTGCTGGTGATATCAAGGGGTATAATAATGCGAAGGATCTTCCTCCACATATTGTTTTTGAGCGTTTCTGTACCCATAATGATTCTCACTCCGCGAATCGGGGAGATTGGTTTTATAGCAGAAAGTATTGTATTGCCCGATGAAGGCTGGCTAGCAGTTTTTATTGTGCCTGCCTTTGTGTATCATATTTACTCAACTGTAAAACACAAATTTTCAGGAATGTGGCTGGCTACCCTCTCTTTTATTGGAGCTGTTCTGCTGGTCTTTTCAGTTGAGTTCTTTTTTGAGAGGGTACTTAAAGACCACCAAAGAGCAAGAATAGAGAACCTTTTGGGAATAAATGTCGATCTTAAAGGGGCCGGGTACAATGTACACCAGTCAAAAATTGCCATAGGCTCAGGAGGACTCAGTGGCAAGGGCTTTCTTAAAGGAACTCAGACTAAATATAATTTTGTCCCAGAACAAAGTACAGACTTCATATTTTGCACAGTAGGAGAAGAGTGGGGCTTTTTGGGATCAACTGCGCTGATAATGGTCTTCCTCTTTATGATTATAAGGATTGTTAATCTGGCAGAGAAGCAGAAAGACAACTTTAACCGCATATTCGGTTACTCCCTTGCATCAATAATGTTCATGCACTTTCTCATCAATATTGGAATGACAATCGGGATTATGCCAGTAATAGGAATCCCCCTGCCCTTTGTGAGCTACGGGGGATCATCTCTATGGAGCTTTACGCTGTTTTTATTTATCTTTATTCGATTAGACCTAGATCGGTGGAAGTAGCTCTGTCCATAATAATTTCAAACTCTTTATCAGACTTCAGGAACAGCATTATCCCTCCTTTAGGGACCTTTTCTCCCTCCTTTACAAATATCTTCTCAATTGTACCGTCAAAAGGAGCCAGAACAAGATTCTGCATCTTCATAGCCTCGAATGTCATTATGTGACTTCCTTTCACAACATGGTCACCCTCTTTAATTTCGAGGGAGGTTACCACACCCGGGATAATTGATTTTACCTCCTGAGGGTCAGGTCTTTTCCACACCTTACGATTGATATATTTTTTCGTGAGCGTAGTTTTGTACATTCTTGCATTGGGAAAAACCTGAATAACATCATACTTCTGCTTATCAGCTATCTCCTTTTCAATTAATTTTTTCTCCCTTTCAGCTGTCTTTTTCAGCTTTTTGGCCTCTCTCTCCTGCTCTTTCTTCATTTTGGCCAGCTCTTTATCCTTGGCTTTTTGTCTCTTAAGGACAAGTGCCCTTTTCTCAGATATTTTCATACCGATTCGTTTATTAGTAAGTAACTCCGTGATTTTTCAAAAAGAGTATCCTCTTTTTAAAATGGTGGAATACCATGTTTCTTTGAAGGTCTTTTAACCACCTTGTGTGAAGAAACATCAAACGAATGTATAAGGAACTTTCTGGTCTCTGAAGGATCAATAACAGCGTCAATATATCCTTTTGCAGCAGCTACATATGGATTTGCGAACTTTTTCTTGTACTCCTCAACCTTAAGTTTCCTCATTGCTTCGGGATCTGCTGCCTCAGATATCTCTTTTCTGAAGATAATGTTTGCAGCACCCTCAGGACCCATAACAGCAATCTCTGCAAGTGGCCATGCGAATACAAAATCTGCCCTAAGATGGCGTGAGTTCATTGCAATATAACCACCACCGTATGCCTTTCTGAGAATAATGGTAACCTTTGGAACTGTTGCTTCACTATAAGCATAGAGAAGTTTTGCTCCGTGGCGGATTACACCGGCATGCTCCTGGTCAACTCCCGGAAGATATCCCGGCAGATCTTCAAGGGTAACTATCGGAATGTTAAAGGCATCACAATACCTTATAAACCTTGCTGCTTTATCGCTCGAATCACAATCGAGCACACCGGCCAGCACCATAGGTTGGTTACATACGAATCCAACAGTTCTGCCTGCGATTCTTCCGAAACCGATTACAATATTTGCAGCCCAAAGTTCCTGAACTTCAAAAAATTTCGAGCCATCTGTGAGTGCTTTAATTACATCTCTTACATCATAAGGTTTAGTCGGGTCTACAGGTACAATTTTCTCAATTTTATACTTTTTAATATCCGGTTCAACCACCTTTTCAATGTTACAGTTGCACTCATTATGAGATGGAATGTAGGCCAGTAGTGTCTTAATCTGTTCAAAGCACTCCTTTTCACTCAATGCAAAGAAGTGTGCATTTCCTGTTATTTCGCTGTGTACACGGGCTCCTCCAAGGGATTCCATGTCAATCTCTTCTCCCAGAACCGATTTTATAACTTCGGGACCGGTGATAAACATCTTTGATATCTTGTCTACAACAAATACAAAATCGGTTAATGCAGGAGAGTAAACTGCTCCTCCGGCACATGGTCCGAGAATTACCGAGAGTTGTGGTATAACTCCGCTTGAGAGTGTATTTCTGAAAAATATCTCTCCGTATCCGGCCAGGGAATTTACCCCCTCCTGAATACGCGCTCCACCTGAGTCATTAATCCCTATTATAGGAATTCTCATTCTAAGAGCATAGTCCATTATTTTTGTAATCTTTCGGGCGTGCATCGAACCCAAAGAACCACCGGCTACGGTAAAGTCCTGGGCGTATATTGCAACCGGTCTGCCGTGAATAGTTCCGGTGCCTATTACAACTCCGTCACCTGCCAGATCTTTGCCTTCCATGCCGAACTCCCTGGCTTCGTGTTCGATAAAGAGGTCATACTCGAAAAAAGATCCCGGGTCAAGCAACTGGCTTATTCTCTCCCTCGCGGGAAGCTTCCCCATTGCTATCTGCTTTGCTATGGCGGTTTCACCTCCACCTTGTATGGCTTTGGCTCTCCTTTCCTGCAATTCAGAAATTTTTCTTTTTAATAGATTCATAGGTTTTAGTTTTGTTCCGCACAAAAATATGAAATTATTTTAATAAGCAAATTTTATGATTTTTTAACTACATTTGTGCACAATTTGTTATTAAAAACCTAATAAATAATATCATATGTCAATCCCTTTTGCTGACAGACACAATGGTCCGCGAACAGGTGAAATCGATGAAATGCTTAATGAGATAGGCGTAAAGAGTCTCGATGAACTTGTAAAGCAAACTGTTCCGGCCGACATCCTTTTAAAATCTCCTCTGAAAACCGACAAAGCTTTAAGCGAGTACGAATATCTTGCAAAACTTAAAGGTACAGCATCTAAGAATAAGAACTACAGGTCTTTGATAGGTCTTGGTTTTTACGGGACAGGCGTTCTCCCTGCGGTTGTCAGGAATATCTTTGAAAATCCAAGCTGGTACACATCATACACACCATATCAGGCAGAGATATCTCAGGGAAGGCTTGAAGCGCTTTTAAATTTTCAGACCATGGTTGCAAGCCTCACCGGCTTCAAGATGGCCAACAGCTCAATGCTGGACGACTCTACTGCAGCAGCTGAAGCAGTAAGAATGATGTATGAACTCCGTTCAAGGGAGGCACAAAAGGCGGGCAAAAATCTACTTTTTATCGACTCAAACACATTCCCTCAGGTAATAGCTGTAATTGAGACTAGGGCAGAGGCTCTGGGGATTGAGATTATTAAAGGTGAATTCAATAAATTTGAGTTTGATGACAGATGTTTTGGTGCAATTCTGCAATACCCTGCTGCAAATGGAGCAGTTGAGGATTATTCTTCGTTCTGCGAGACAGCCCACTCAAAGGGAATTCTGGTTACAGCAGTAACCGACCTTCTGGCTCTTTGTCTGCTTAAAGAACCGGCTGCATGGGGAGCTGATATTGCCGTCGGAACAGCACAAAGGTTTGGCCTCCCTATGGGATTCGGCGGCCCAACTGCCGGCTTTATGGCTACACGTGACGAATACAAAAGAAATATGCCGGGAAGAATCATCGGCGTTTCTGTTGACCGCCTCGGTAAACCGGCGCTGAGAATGGCATTGCAGACAAGAGAGCAACACATCAAGAGAGAGAAGGCAACTTCAAATATCTGTACCGCTACAGCTCTTATGGCATCTATGACCGGAATGTACGCTGTTTATCACGGCCCTCACGGCCTCAGGAGCATTGCAGCAAGAGTTCACGCATATGCAAAGAGTGTTGCCGTAGAGCTCACTAAAAACGGCTTTAAACTCACCACCGACAAATTTTTTGACACAATACAGGTTACCGGAGTTGATGCGGGTGCAATCAAAGCCGCAGCTCTTAATCACGGTTTCAATTTTTACTACCCAAACAGCAAGACAGTACAAATGAGCTTTGACGAGCTTACCAACTGTGAGGAGGCTGTTAAAATACTCTCATTTTTCGGAATTTCAATTAAAGAGTGTCCCGGAGCACCGGCAGGCGAGATATTCCTGGTCCGTGAAAACGAATACCTTACAGAGGCAACCTTCAATAAATTCCACTCTGAGACAGAACTTATGCGTTATATCAAAAAGCTTGAACGCAGAGATATTTCGCTTACCCACTCAATGATTCCACTGGGTTCATGCACGATGAAACTTAATGCCGCAGTTGAGATGATGCCTCTCAGTTGGTCTGAGCTTACCAATATGCACCCTTTTGTTCCTGCAGATCAGGCAGAGGGTTATATGCAGATTATTAAAGAGGTTGAGGAAGATTTGGCAGAAATTACCGGCTTTGATGCCTGTTCGCTTCAGCCAAACTCAGGAGCTGCCGGTGAGTATGCCGGTCTTATGACAATAAGGGCGTATCACCTTTCGAAAGGTGACACACACAGAAACGTTGCCATAATTCCAACATCAGCTCACGGAACCAACCCCGCCTCTGCTGCAATGGCAGGTATGGAGATCGTTCTTGTGTCTTGTGACCAGATGGGAAACATCAATGTTGACGAACTTCGCCAGAAGGCGCAGGAGAATAAAGAGAGATTATCATGCATAATGATAACCTACCCATCTACACATGGTGTATTCGAGGTTAAGATAAGGGAGATAATGGATATTATCCATGAGAACGGAGGGTTGGTTTATATGGACGGAGCCAATATGAATGCTCAGGTAGGCCTTACAAATCCGGGCTTCATTGGTGCTGACGTATGTCACCTGAATCTTCACAAAACATTTGCAATTCCACACGGAGGTGGCGGTCCGGGAATAGGCCCGATTTGTGTAACAAAAGAGCTTGCACAATTCCTCCCATGCCATCCATTTATGGAAAACTGCACAACTAAGGGAGCAAAAGCAATTAGCTCAGCACCTTACGGATATCCAATGGCATTGCCTATCACCCACGCATACATCAAACTACTTGGCCCTGATGGTCTCAAAAGAGCTTCAGAGCTGGCAATATTAAATGCCAACTATGTCTCGGTAAAGCTGAAAGATCATTTCAAAACACTCTATACCGGATCTACGGGAAGGGTTGCACATGAATGTATTCTTGATTTAAGAGATTTTGCCAAAGAGTATGGTGTTGATGCAACCGATGTTGCAAAACGTTTGATGGACTACGGATTCCACGCCCCAACGCTCTCATTTCCTGTTGTTGGCACATTGATGGTAGAACCTACCGAAAGCGAACCGAAGGCTGAACTTGATCGTTTTATTGAGGCTATGATCTCAATAAAAGCAGAGTGTGAGGCTGTTAAAGCAGGCAAACTGGACAAAGATGACAACCCTCTTAAAAATGCTCCACATACAGCAGGTGAGGTTACCGCTAACGAGTGGAGCCATAAATATGAGAGAGAGGTAGCCGCTTATCCTCTGGAGTGGATCAGAGACAATAAATTCTGGCCACATGTGGCAAGGGTAGACAACGGTTACGGAGACCGTAACCTGATGTGCAGCTGCGAAGGCTGGTTATAGAATAAAAGCGATTGTTTATGAATGAGACCGTGATAACAGAAAGGGCAACAGCTTTATTTGGCATTGTTGACGGTATTTACGATCTTCTTATCAGGTGGGGCCTCTCTCCGGGGATGGCCTCAACGCTTGATGAGATTATCAGCGTACTCCTTTTGTTTGTACTTGCCTTTGTAACAGATATCTTCGCAAGGGTTATCATTCACAAAATTGTTGAAAGAATTGCAAAATACACCACATCCCGCTGGGATGATATTTTCATTGAACAAAAGGTAATCAGATATCTGGTTCATATAATTCCCGGTATAGTATTTTACATTGCAACACCGGTAGCAATAAGGAGCGATTTGTGGGTAATTGTTTTTCAGCGGGTAGCTCAAATTTTTATCGTGGTAGCCATTATGCGTGCAGTTCACGCCTCAACAAAGGCTCTTACAGAGATCTATTCCGAGTCAAAAGATTATTCCGATAAGCCTATAAAGGTAATATTTCAGATTATTGCGGTTATTGCCTATTTCGTTGGTGGAATTGCAATTATAAGCATAATTATAAATAAAGATTTTACCACCCTGTTTGCAGCAATGGGTGCCTCAATGGCAATTTTGCTGCTTATTTTTAAGGACAGCATTCTGGGTTTTGTGGCCGGCTGGCAGCTCTCTGCAAACGATATGTTAAGGCAAGGTGACTGGATAACGGTTCCCAAGTATGGTGCTGATGGAAACGTAGAGGAGATAAGTCTCTACTCTGTTAAGGTGCGCAATTTTGACAACACAATCACAACAGTACCTCCATACTCTCTTGTAAGTGAGTCGTTTCAGAACTGGAGAGGAATGCAGGAGTCAGGTGGAAGAAGGGTAAAGAGGTCTGTACTTATAGACATGAGCACCATTAAATTTTGCACCCCTGAAATGCTCGAAAGGTTCAGCAAAATCAAATATCTACAGGAGTATATACAAATTACCGAATCAGAGATTGAGAGATACAATCGGGAAAACGAAGTTGACAACTCTGTACTTGTAAACGGAAGAAGACAAACCAACATAGGTGTATTCAGGGCATATCTTCAGGAGTACATAAGCCGTCACCCCGAGGTAAATCAGGAGATGACACACATGGTAAGGCAGCTCCAGCCTACCGAAAGAGGTATTCCTGTTGAGCTCTATTTTTTCATAAGAATCAAAGACTGGGTATACTACGAGAGCGTACAGTCAGATATATTTGACCATGTACTGGCAATAATCCCACAGTTTGACCTAAAGGTATTCCAGTATCCTACCGGAGTTGACTTCCCTCAG
This sequence comes from Bacteroidales bacterium, assembly GCA_030695025.1. Classification (GTDB taxonomy): domain Bacteria; phylum Bacteroidota; class Bacteroidia; order Bacteroidales; family UBA932; genus Bact-08. The sequence continues at coordinate 36,096 of JAUYTX010000001.1, forward strand.
TTTTACCCTACCGAAGAGGGACAACGTCAGTAATTATTCCAAAAAGAGCCTCCGAAAATCTTAAAAAACCAAGATCGGTAAGGTGTACTCCATCTACCGTAGCTTCGTTATCATCTCCCAGAAGATTGTCTCCCCTTACATAAATGATATTCTCAAATCCTTCACCTGCAAGTTGTGCATAGAGGTTTCTCCACGCTGCATTCTCCTCTCTCTGCTCTGCATTTGCTGTTTCGTTAAGCAGAAGATAGGGGAAGTTTGGGTTTTCGATCATAAATATTGGTGTTTGAGGATTTGCCAGTGCAATGTGTGTAATAAACCTGTATGCGCTGTCTCTAACCATCTGTGTGGTTGTATTTGGAAGGCAATCTATAACAATCGCCTCTGCATCAATCATGTTAATCGCTTTAGCAATTGCAAAATCCAATCTTGCATTTCCTGAAAAACCAAGGTTTATTGTCTCTCTGTCCATCATCCTGCCCAATATCGCAGGATATGCCATTCCCGGCCTTGATGCACAACCACCTTGTGTAATGCTGGTGCCGTAGAAAATTACCGGCTTTTTATTGCTATTAACACTTTTAACCAATCGTGTATTTCTTGGAAGAGAGATATCTGCTCCCGGATCAACCCCTATCTCCAGAGATTCAACTCCGTCGTAAAGCGGTAAATAGGCAATGTACTCCCTGTTTTGTCTTGTCATACTCTTTACAAAGACCGAGAATGACTCTTGTCCCGCCGGCCTGGCAGTTCCAACATACATCCATTTAGATCCCTCGAGTACATAGAGGTCAAGTCCCTTTATTCCTGTAGAGGCCATATGGTTAAAGCTTGTGTTATTGGTAACCTTCCATCTGGCCGAAATTGCCGTACTGTTGGTACTGAACCTAATTGCCAGACCCGAGCTGTTTGAACCAAGCGAAACAAGCTCTTTTCTGAACTCCCCCTCCAGCTCCTTAGGCAACCTGCCGTATTTTACAATACTTTGCTCAAATCCCTTTCCAAGCAACATCAAACTGTCTGCCTGAACAAACTTCATCTCCTCCTGCTTCTGAGCTACAGCAGCCGAAGAGATAATCATCAACCCGCCAATTAACGCTAAACAGAACCTTGCACTTACACTTCTCATCATATCTCTCATTTATATTGTTTTATATCGTTTAAATCTTGCATGTCCGGAAATAATTATATATCAATTTTATAATTATTATTCTATTCTTTCTCTCTTACTCACTCTCTTTTTATTAATCTACTTTGATTTCTTATAAAACAAACTCAGAATCCGGTTCTACCCACTCAATCTTTATGCCTCTTCGCTCCATACCTCTGAACCAGGTCATCTGCCTTTTTGCAAACTGATGTATTGCCACAGCCAGACGATTGCGCATTGTCTCAAATGAAATCTGCCCTGTAAGATAGAGTGTAACGAATTTATATTCAAGCCCGTAATAAATCAGATCATCGGCAGCAATTCCACTCTCCATCAGCTCTTTTACCTCTTCAATAAGCCCCTCTTTGAGTCGCTCGTCAAGCCTTTTGTCAATTCTGGCAATACGCTCATCTCTGCTTACAAGCATTCCTATATATCGTGTGTTAATAGGCGGATAACTTGCCACATTTATTGAGTGCCTCTCCATATAGATAGCAATCTCCAGAGCTCTGATAAGCCTTTTGCGGCTTTCAGTATCACTTGTGTTGTGAAGTTGCCTCATTGAAGCTAGCCTCTTTACAAGATCAACGGTGCTCTCCTTCTCTAACTCTGCCCTCAACGCAAAATCGGGGGGGACTTCGGGCAGTGAGTAACCCATTGTTGCAGTCTCAATGTATAAACCGCTTCCTCCGCATAGAATCGGTTGCTTTCCCCTATTGACAATCTGGTTATATGCTTTGTGAAAATCCCTCTGATATTCAAAAATATTGTATTTGGTACCCGCATCTGCGATATCTATAAGGTGATACGGGATTTTTTTGATTTTATCTTGCGGGGATTCAGAAAATGAGTATTCCGATAAATCTTTGCCTGTTCCAATGTCCATTCCTCTGTACACCTGACGGGAATCAGCCGAGATTATCTCACCGTTTGTCTTTGCCGCAACTCTCACTGCAAATTTTGTTTTGCCCGAAGCGGTTGGACCCAGAATGCATATCAATTGGCTGCTCATTAATCTCAAATATTGGCTCAATCCACAAATTTACACTAATTTTGCACTCCCATGGTTAAAGGAAAGAGCAAAATAGAGATAAAAAACAAAAAAGCCTCATTTGAATATGAGCTTTTAGAGAGTTTTACTGCAGGAATTGTCCTCTCGGGTACCGAGATTAAGTCAATCAGGGCGGGAAAGGCATCTATTGTTGAATCCTATTGCTATTTTGTAAAGCGTGAGCTCTACGTTAAGAATATGCACATTGCCGAGTACTGGTGGGGGAGTTTCAATCAACATGACCCTCGTCGTGACAGAAAACTTCTGCTTAGCAGAAAGGAACTTAACAAACTTTTCAGGGCTACCCGTGAAAAAGGACTCACAATTGTAGCTACAAGACTCTTCATTGCAGAGAATGGTTATGCAAAACTTAATATCTCACTGGCAAAGGGAAAGAGAGAGTACGACAAACGTCACACAATAAAAGAGAACGACCTGAGACGGGAAGAGGACAGAGGCTGATTTTATCCTTTTTTCTTTTTATGAGGCCTTCTCTTCTTTTATGAGACCTTTCAAAATCGTAGTTAAATACTAAATCCTGAAATACGGATTAAACTTGAAGGATGTTGAATTTTTAAGTTATCTTGTAATCTGCTTATTTTGTTTCAATTACATAATTCATGCGTTAAAAATACGTAACCGTTCATTGAGCCCCGCCTTTTTAGATGCATTTGTGATCCTTAATTTTGCGTTTAAAATAAAAGGATATGACATCATTAAAAGCAGCGCAACGTTATGAGATATCTTATAATAGATATGTTTCTGGAGGATATTTT
>JAUYTX010000056.1 GCA_030695025.1 Bacteroidales bacterium
ACAAGAATTGAATTGGAAGGTGACACATTGAGAAAAAAATCAAAAAAATAATTATAAATTTGTTCCAGATCCAGTCATCTTTACTGGCGCCGTTTCACCCCGGAATAGGTGGAGCCGTTTATCCGGAATTTTCAGGATTTCTTTCCTTATACCTCATTATCAAAACATTAAACACATTATTGAAAATTGGCTAATTAACAGATTATCAGCGAAAAGGAAAGAATTCCCAGGGATTGTTTAGGGAGGCAAGTGGTTTTGAGGTTTGTAGTAGGTTTTTGGGATTCGTTGGTGAGTGAGTTTGTAGTGCTGTTTGGTCACTATATTTGGGGTTGTACGAAGTATAAAAAAAAATTCTCCGCGCCACTTTTGGACAACGTCTTATATTTCAACCATATACAAATTAGACTTTCTTTGAAATTAGCAACTTTTATTAAAGTCTATTTTAGAACACACTTATTTTCAGCAACATGTCCAAAACTGGCGCGGAGATTTATCCAGAATGTTTAAATTAGAGGTGAGTTTGCTGGTACATTATGTAATTTCGAATACGTGCTTTTATTCAATCATTATGAAAACAATTAATAAACTATTTTCGCTTATTATGAGTTCTTCCGACGACTATAAATCCCTTATTCCTCGTTTGGTGGTTGGGTTTGTTTTTTATCGGAAGGTATTCAGAAATTTCTTTTTCCTGAACTTGTTGGAGTAGGTCGTTTCGTAAAAATTGGTTTCGAGAATGCAGAGTTTTTGGCCTATTTCGTAGCTACTTTCGAAATAATGTGTGGTATATTTTTACTTGTGGGTTTATTTACCCGTTTAGCGTCGATGCCTTTACTTATCATTATGGCAACAGCAATTGTAACTACGAAAATTCCAAAACTTGTTAATGATGGGTTCTGGACGATGGCTCATGATTCAAGAACGGACTTTGCTATGACAATGCTCCTGGTTTACCTGATTATTTACGGGGCAGGCAAGCTTTCAATAGATTCAGCAATTTCTTCGTCTTAAATTTTAACGGCCCACAAATTGCCGGCAAAATCGGCAATGTACAATGTGTCTCCTTCAATTACCAGGTTGCCCAAAATGGGTGAACCGGTGTTGATTCGCCAGATGAAGCGGCCGTTGCGTACATCTACGCAATAGATGTAGCCGTCGTTGGCGCCAAAGTAGAGGTTGTTGCCTTTTAGGGCGACGCCTCCATCAACTGTCATTTGGAAATCTTTGGTGTAGGGTGCTGTGTAGAGCAGTGCGGGATTTGTCTTGAAATTCCAGAGCTCTTTGTAGCCGTTCGAGCGGTCATAGGCCACAACCCCTTTGTCGGTTGTACCTGTGATGTAGTATTTTTCAGTGACCAGTGGTCTTGAGTTACTGTTGATACGGTAATCGATCTTGAACTTCATTAGCTCCTCTCCACTCATAGGATCAACCTCGGTAATGAAACCAGGCGAGGCGTAGTAAAATTTTCCGTCAAAGAGTACCGGCGAATTGTCGGCATATCGGGTATCTCCATCCCTCTTCTCCCAGATTAATTTGCCTGTTGTGGCATCGTGTGCAAAGCGTCCGGTCCAGTAGGCTGCAGTAAGCAGAATGTTGTTGGTCTCATCAACTATCGGATTTGCAACTGTGCCAACATCTCCACGCCAATGGGTGTTCACCCACAAAACCTCCCCACTCGCAGCATCAAGAGCCGTAAGATAATAGCCTTGACCGGCATAAACAACTCCTCGGCTTACAACTACTCCCTGAGTATAAGGATATTGTATAATATTCTGTCTAAGAGGCTTTTCCCATTTAAGCTCTCCGCTTTGTGCGTCAATTGCGTATACAAAGCCCTCTACATCCGCAGCAAAAACAACTCCGTTATATAGGTGGAGGTTGTTTTTCACAGAGTTGTGGGTGTTAAACTTCCAGGCAACCTCTCCGGTAATCCTGTCCAGCGCACAGATTGCAGCGTCCAGAGCCATATTGTCGTCAGTTGTGGCCGAAATCACAAGATTTTCGGTTATCAGCGGCGAAGTCATGAAGATGTTGCCGCCGAGATTTTTCACCCATTCAATTTTGGGTGAGTTTTTGGTGTCGGTTGTTGCGACTTGTTGTGCAACGTTTGTATTCCCGGCATCTGAATTTGCAAGTTGCTGTTTTACTAACGGATTTTGGGCATTGGTTTTTGCAGCCTTATGTTTTCTTGATGACTTTTTGAGATCAGAATTTTCTGCAATCTCTTTTTCGGTAGAGGTGCCTTCACTAGTTTTGATTTCGGCTGATTTAATTTTGGCTGACTTTGCCCCTTCAAGAATGTTTACGAGCGTAATCACCGTGCTGCCGTCAGAGAATTTCACCCTGAGTTTTGGTTGATCGTTGTGACGTATGGCTTTGCTTTCGATTACGACCGGGTTAAGGAGGTTTTTGTTGAGTCGTTCGGCCGGCCGCATGATGTTTTTGGCTTCAGATGAGGGTTCAAAATTTGTGCTCCAGCTCCAGTTGCTGTTTTGTGTCAGCTGGTACTCTGCCCCGGCTATCATCATGGTTGCCTCAACAACTTCAGATGGTGTGTCGTAAATTGCCGCAACTAAATTGCACACGTCACCGCCGGCCGTCAGAAACGCATTTGCCACAATGTGTTTCCTGAGCGGGGAGTATTTAAGGTGTGTGGAGAGGTTTCCAAGTGTGTCAAACTCAACAACCCTGAAAGAAGAGGGGCTGTGATCTTTTCCCCCTTTGTTTGGTGGCATTGTGGCCATTACCGCGACTCCTCTGTCTGTCTTATGATAGAGGTTGGTGTGATAATGTGCGTGGAGGTATCCCTTTAGGTTGTATTTGCCGAGGTCTAACTCCTGGGTCTCTGTTTTAAGTTTAAATTTCTGTTCAAAGCCAAGCAGATGGTGGTTGAACAGTACGACCGGTGTTCCTTCGGGAATGGACTCAAGATCTTTTCTCATCCAGTTATACATATCATCGGCATTGTAACTCGGTTTTCTGTCACCTGTCAGGACAGGAGTATTAATAAAGTGAACTCCTCCAACATTAAACGAGTACCACACAGGTCCAAACAACTGTTCATACAACTCCTCGCCGTAGGCACCATCAACAAGATCATGATTACCAACCGAATAAACAATTCTCACACCAAGTTTACCTGTTGTAAAATGCTCGGCATGAAGCCTTAGCCCCGGCTCGTAACAAATGTCCCCGTTAAAGAGAACAAACGCATAATCATTATTAGCAATATTCTCCTTCAAAATATCCATCCAGTCTCTGTAAACAGACTCCTCGGTATCTCCGGTATGAATGAAGAGGTTGGATTCTTTTTCTGTTTTCCTGAGCGGGAAAAGAATTTCCGCTTGGCCAGCAGTGTTGTTTTTAGTTTGAGACAGGGTTTTGTACTGTTCTCCAATTACATTATTTGAAATGTTCTTTTTGTCATTTTTGGAATCAGGCAGGTTTTTGTACTGATCACCGATTACCTTATTTGATGTGTTCTTTTTGTCACTATTGGAATCAGGCAGGTTTTTGTGCTGCTCACCGATTACCTTATTTGAAGTGTTCTTTTTGTCACTATTAGATTTTGCCAAGTCAGAAGGTGAATCGGCTAGGTTTTTATTTGCCGGTTCCAACGTGTAGTAAAACGGCCCGATATGTTCATATCCGCTTGGAGTTGAAATAAATACAAACTTAGCCCTGGGGCTCCTCTCCAAGCTAAACTCCCCCATCCTGCCACTTCTGGCCACATTAAAACCCTCCGAAACCACAACGCCCTCAATACCAACACCCTTCTCATCTACTACTCTCCCCCTGATTGCCACACTCTTCTTTGCTCTGCCATCTCTCTGCTCTCCCTCATTTGTAGTAACAATTTTGTCATAAACCATTGACCTTCCCTCAACCAATACCTTATCCTCAGCCTTTGCCATTACAGCTGGAATCATCAGCAAAACTGCCAGTGCAATATGCAGGAGCGCTCTAAATTTATTAATACGTTTCATATTCGTTTATACTTTTCAAAATCTCAATGAAAATAAAGGTATTAAAATTTTGCATAGCGGCAAATCTCCGCGCCAGTTTTGGACAACTACCTACTATAGTGCATGTTGCAAAACAGACTTTTTAAATACTTGCACTTTATTTCCTAAGTCTATTTTTGGACACACTCATAATCAACAACATAACCAAAACTGGCGCGGAGAACTTTTACCTCACTTAATTGTTTAAAAAATAAAGATATGATGTATGAGTATTAGAAATATATTCCTTATTACTGCAGCTATTGGCTTTTTGTTTCTTACAAATGGCTGCAAGTCTGAGAGCAAAAGTGAAATTAAAGTCGTTAATTTTGAACAACTTGAGCCTGTTTTTACAAAAAATGACGATGTGCTTTATGTTGTTAATTTTTGGGCTACCTGGTGCGGTCCGTGTGTAAAAGAGTTACCTCATTTTATGGAGGTTTATGAAGAGTTCAAATCAAATAAGAAGTTCAAAATGATTCTTGTCTCATTGGACGATTCGGACAATCTTGAGACTGCTGTTAAAAGCTTTATCGTTCGAATGAACCTCAAAGGAGAGCTTTACCTGCTTGACGACATTAAGAAGATGAACGAGTGGATTCCTGCTGTAAACAAAGATTGGTCCGGCTCAATTCCGGCAACACTTGTTATTAAAAACGGCCAAACGCTCAGTTTCGATTCAAGAGATCTCTCTAAAGATGAACTAATTGAACGTATTGCAAAGCATTTGTAAACAGAAATTTCATTCGAAAACGATTCGAAAACGATTCCAAAACGAATTAAAACCGGATCAAAAAATTCAAATCAAAATTCAACACATAAATAATTGAATCCCAACAATAAATAATTTTAAATAATTGAATCCCAATAATAAATAATCTTAATAAACAGCAAATGAAAACAATCTCTAAAATAGCAGGGTTACTCATGATAACTCTTTTCTCCTTTGGCACACTTAGTGCGCAGGGAGGGTACAAAATAGGTGACGAGGCAACTGACTTTAAACTGAAAAATGTTGACAATAAAATGGTTTCGATGGCAGACTTCAAAGATGCCAAAGGGTTTATAGTGATTTTCACTTGCAACCACTGCCCATATTCAAAGGCATACGAAGATAGAAAGATCGCGCTTTCCAAAAAGTATGCACCGCTTGGATACCCGGTAATTGCAATCAATCCTAACGATCCCGCTGCAGAGCCTATGGACAGCTTTGAACTGATGCAGGTGCGTGCAAAGGAGAAGAATTTTCCTTACCCATACCTCTTTGATGACGGTCAAAAAATTTATCCTCAATACGGAGCCACAAGAACTCCTCATGTATTTGTGCTCAAAAAAGAGAACAACAAACATATTGTCAAATACATAGGTGCTATTGATGACAATTACAAAAATGCAAATGACGTTTCCAATAAGTATGTAGAGGCTGCCGTGGATGCTCTGCTGGTAGGTAAGGAGGTCGAGGTTAAGACAACCGTTGCGGTTGGTTGTTCGATTAAGGTTAAGAAGTAAAGTGACTACAAACGAGTTGCAACATAGTGATAACAACGTGACAATTGTGTGACAATTGGTGCCGGCTATTTAGCCGGCTTTTTTATTGATTGGAACCACGTGCCAATTGATCCCTGGGAATTCTTTCCTTTTCGTTAATAAGGCAAAAGGAAAGAATTCCCAGGGATTGAAAGGTTTCTTAGCAAGCGGCGAATGTTATTTTTGCTAAATTGCACTACTATCAGACTAATTCAAAACTCAATAACACTCTAATCATATGAAATTAACTCCAAGCACTTTAGGTAGCGTTGTCCTCTGCAAATCTGCCAAAATTACCCTGTGCACATTTGCCTCAATTTCATTCTTCACACTTGCTTCAATTGACTTAAACGCCAATTCAATTGATCCGGTTGGTACATGTTCAAATGATATAGTGTATGCAAATTACATTGCCAACCATCAAACGGGTACAAATCCCAATGGTACGTTTTCCAATGACCCGGTTCCCGGTAAGCCAAAGGGGAAATTGTACATTATTGGAGGTGGGAGCAGGCCGGTAACAATGATCAGGCAAATTGCCGAACTTTCGGGAACTACTCAAAATGGTTATGCCTTTGTTCTTCCAATGTCAAGCGGTGAGCCGGAGAGTGCTATTGAGAGAGCTAAAAAAGATTTCTATTCGGTTGGGGTAAAGAGAGTTACTGGCTTTAATTTTAAATCTGACAGCAACTTAGTTGCTTCGAATGACATCAATGCTAGTGATTTGTACAAGAAGATGATTGATTCATTAAAAAATGCTAAACTAATTTATATCCCCGGGGGAGTGCAGAGTAATTTTATGAATGCCATCAAAAATACAGCTGTTGCAGAGGCTATTCACTATGCTTACCAAAATGGTGCTCTTATTTCCGGTACCAGTGCGGGGGCTGCCGTGATGAGCCGTTTAATGATAACCGGGAATCAACTGAATCCCCGCCCGGGCAGCGGTTACGTGACAATTGCTCAGAATAATATGGAGTTAGAAGAGGGACTTGGATTGTTGCCGGATGTGATAATTGATCAGCATTTTATAATGAGACAACGTCTTAACAGGTTGGTCTCTGTAGCGATAGAGTACCCCGAAACTTTGTGCATTGGAATTGATGAATCAACTGCCATAATTGTTGATGGAGATATAGCCACCGTAGCCGGGGAGAGTCAGGTAATTGTAATTAAAAACCAGAATGGTAAAAAAGCAATTTTAAATGGTCTTCTTGGTGCTAAAAACATGGAGTTAAGCGTATATTTGCCGGGCGAATCGTTTAAACTTCGATAACAACTAGTCGATAACAACAAATCAATAAATGAAAACATTAATTCAAAAGGCATCAGGGGAGCTGGTTCCGTTTTCCTCGTCAAAACTAAGGCAGTCTCTGGTTCGTTCAGGTGCAGAGGAGGTTGTTATTAATCAGATTGTGAAGGAGATTGAGGAGTGGATTTTTGGGCAGGCAGTAATTCCGAGTAATAAGATTTATGCTCGTGCCTTCTCGATGCTTAGGAAGATGACCACCTCCAATGCTGCAAGGTACAAGCTTAAAACAGCTATGATGGAGCTTGGTCCTACGGGTCACCCTTTTGAACATTTTGTCGGAGAGATTTATCGCACATTGGGGTTTGATGTTAAAGTATCTGTAATTCTTGATGGCCATTGTGTTACACACGAAGTTGATGTTGTTGCCACCAAAGAGAACCATCAGCGTTTTATAGAGTGTAAATATTATCAAAGTACCGGTAAAAACGCAAATGTTCAGGTGCCCTTATATATTCGGTCCAGGGTTGATGATATTATCCGGAAGAAAAAAACTGCTTCGGGATTTGAGGATTTCACCTTTTCGGGAGGAGTTGTTACTAACACTCGTTTTACCTCTGATGCTGAGGCCTACGGAGAGTGCAGCGGGTTGTTTCTTATGAGTTGGGATTACCCAAAAGGTAACAGCCTAAAAGAGATAATTGACCGTGAGAAGATTTTTCCGGTAACCTCTCTTTCAAACCTTACATATGCGCAAAAACAGGCACTTATGTATAAAGGTATTGTCATTTGCCGTCAGATTCTTAAAGATCTGAAAGTTCTTGACTCCCTCAACCTTGGAGATGCCAAGCGTCGCAAAGTTCTGGAAGAGCTCAACGCACTTGCCGGGTAAATCTCCGCGCCACTTTTGATATATTGCTATATATCAATAGCTTGAAAAATAGACCTTAAATAAAATAATTATAAAATTAAAAAGTCTCATTTGTAATATACTTAATAACAA
>JAUYTX010000014.1 GCA_030695025.1 Bacteroidales bacterium
AGGTAAATAAATTTGTTACCGACTCTCTATTTATGACAATCACAAATGCGAACTTTGACAGAGACAGATTTATAACACGACTTAATCAGGCCATTGATCTGAGAGACTCAACCAGAGCTCTGTTTATCTCCAAAGGGGGAAAGATTGAAGATATTACTTTTGAAGGAGCCTTCTGGACTTCAAGAGATGTTGCAGTAATGGAACAAAAGGCAACTGAAGTTGGAGTTCTTGCAACAGAAAATGAAGATATAAGATCACTTCGTGAACTTACTATATATGGTCTGAAAGGAATGGCTGCATATGCAGAGCACGCCTTTAACCTGAAACATGAGGATATATCTATATATGCTTTTATGCAGCAGGCTCTTGTAGATACAACAAATGACTCTCTTGGTGCTGACGAACTTACTGCTTTGGTTTTAAAGACAGGTGACTTTGGTGTTAAAGTGATGGCTCTTCTTGATAAAGCCAACACATCTGCATACGGCAACCCGGAGATTACCAAAGTTAACATTGGTGTTAAGAACAACCCTGCTATCCTGATTTCGGGTCATGACCTCAGAGATATGGAAGACCTGCTCAAGCAGACTCAGGGTACCGGAGTTGATGTGTACACCCACTCCGAGATGCTACCTGCAAACTACTACCCGGCTTTCAAGAAATATAGCAATTTTGTAGGAAACTATGGAAGTTCATGGTGGAAACAGACTCAGGATTTTGAATCATTCAACGGACCTGTTCTCTTTACAACCAACTGTATTGTTCCTCCAAAAAGCAATGCAACCTACAAGGATAGAATATACACCACAGGAGCATCAGGTTTCCCAGGATTCAAGCACGTAGCTGACAGACCGGAGGGTGGTTCAAAAGATTTCTCTGAAATTATTGAGCATGCAAAAAAATGCGCATCCCCAACAGAGATTGAAACAGGTGAAATTATTGGTGGATTTGCTCATGCTCAGGTATTTGCTCTTGCAGATAAAATTGTTGACGCAGTGAAATCGGGAGCTATCCGCAAATTCTTTGTAATGGCAGGTTGTGACGGCAGAATGAAGGACAGAAACTATTACACAGAGTTTGCTGAGGCACTTCCAAAAGATACCGTTATTCTTACCGCAGGTTGTGCAAAATACAGATATAACAAACTTCCTTTGGGAGATATCGGAGGAATTCCAAGAGTTCTTGATGCCGGTCAGTGTAACGACTCTTATTCTCTTGCTGTTATTGCTCTTAAGTTGAAAGAGATATTCAATGCGAATGATATCAACGAACTTCCTATTGCTTATAACATCGCCTGGTATGAGCAGAAAGCTGTGATTGTTTTACTTGCCTTGCTAGCTCTGGGAGTGAAGAATATTCACCTGGGCCCAACACTTCCGGGTTTCCTCTCTCCAAATGTAGCATCTGTACTGGTTAAGAATTTCGGACTTGCACCGATAGGAACCGTAGACGAAGATATGAAGTTGTTTCTGGGTTAATATTTGATTTTAAATTATTCCAAACAGCTTTGAAGAGACCGGCTAAAAAGTGATTTTTAGGTCGGTCTCATTTTTTGGATAAACTCGCTACTCCTTTTTCTAATTAAAGCAAACAGTTATATGTATCAGCAAAGGAAAACTTTGGCTCCCGTATTCTCTAATATACTATAAAATGGCGCGGATAATATCGTTCTTTTTTTTGCATTACTCTCATTTTTCATAAATTTGAAATTACACATTTAATTAACCTAAATATGATTAATGAACCTAAAAAAGATTATAACAGGGAGATGCACACAGCAGAGCATATTCTAAACCAGACAATGATAAGAAAGTTTGGAACAGGCCGCTCTGTAACTAACCATATTGAGAAGAAGAAATCTAAATGCGATTACAGGTTTGACAGACCACTGGATGATGTTGAGGTTAAAATGTTGGAGAAGAGTGTTAACGAGGTTATTGCTATGAGTCTTGATGTTAATGAGAGTTTTGTCACAAGAGAAGAGGCATCTGATAGGTACAATGTGTCAAAATTGCCTGATAATGCCGGTGACGTTATACGAATTATTGCAGTGGGTGATTACGATTATTGCCCATGTATCGGACAACATGTTTCAAATACCTCAGAGATAGGTGCCATAAATATTATTTCAACTGACTTTAATAGTGAGTCCGGCATTTTAAGAATAAGGTACAAGATTGCCGGATTTTAGTATATGGTTTGTTTTGATTACTTTTGCAGACTATTTTAAAAATATATGATCGATAACAGTTTATTATCAAAACTTTCCGGAATTAAGGAGAAATTTGAATCCCTGTCGCAACAGCTTTCAGAACCCTCTGTAATGTCGGACATGAAAAAATATGTATCCCTGAATAAGGAGTACCGTGAATTGGAGCCACTGGTTGAGGCAGGAGAGAAGTACAAACAGATGATGGGTAACCTTGATTCTGTTAAGGAGATGCTAATGGTTGAGAAGGATGAAGAGATGCGGGAGATGGCTAAAGAGGAGCTTGCTATGCTTGAAGGACAGATTCCAATAATTGAGGAAGAGATAAAGTTACTTCTGATTCCGGCAGACCCTCAGGACACCAAAAATGCTATACTGGAGATAAGGGCAGGTGCTGGAGGAGATGAGGCCTCAATTTTTGCAGGAGACCTTTTCAGAATGTACTCAAAATTTGCAGAGAGAAAGGGATGGAAGCTGGAAATCAACAGTCAGAGCGAGGGAACATCAGGCGGTTTTAAGGAGCTTATTTGTAAGGTTTCAGGTAACGGTGTGTATGGTGTCCTTAAATATGAAAGCGGTGTTCATCGTGTTCAGAGAGTACCTCAGACAGAGACTCAGGGCAGGGTGCACACATCAGCCGCCTCAATTGCGGTCTTACCTGAGGCAGATGAATTCGATATTGAACTCAATATAAGTGATGTGCGAAAAGATACCTTCTGTTCATCGGGTCCCGGTGGTCAGTCTGTAAATACGACCTATTCAGCAATTCGTCTGACTCACGCACCAACAGGAATAGTTGTTCAATGTCAGGATGAAAAGTCTCAGATAAAGAACTACGAAAAGGCTCTTGCCGAGCTCCGTACAAGGATTTATAACCTTGAATACGAGAAATATCTTAACGAAATCTCGGCAAAGAGAAAAACCATGGTATCTTCCGGTGACAGATCTGCAAAGATCAGAACCTATAACTATCCTCAGTCAAGGGTGACTGACCACAGGGTTAACTACACTATGTATAACCTTCCTGTCTTTCTGGATGGAGCTATTCAGGAACTAATTGATCAGCTTCAGATTGCAGAGAATGCCGAAAGACTTAAAGAGAGCGGACAGTAATCTTAAAGCATGAAAAATGGATTATAATCAGTTATATAACAGAATTAAAGCTAAGCAAAGTTTTCTTTGTGTAGGGCTTGATCCAGATATTTCACTGATTCCGGTTCATCTTAAAGAATTTGAGTTTCCACTGTTTGAATTCAACAAAGAGATCATTGATGCTACAGCCCAATATGCTGTCGCATTTAAGCTTAACCTTGCATTTTATGAGTGCGAAGGGCTTAAAGGTTGGCAGCAATTTGAGATGACGGCCAACTACATTAAAAAGAATTATCCTGCTCAGTTTCTTATTGCCGACGCAAAGAGGGGTGATATTGGCAACACAGCCAAAAAATATGCTTCTGCATTTTTTGAGCAAAACGAGTTTGATGCTGTAACAATTGCTCCATACATGGGAAGAGATTCGGTTGACCCGTTTCTTGAATACAAGGGTAAATGGGCTATTGTACTTGCACTTACCTCTAATCAATCCTCTTCTGATTTTGAAACATTGGAAGTTACAGGTGAGAATAATCCTCTTTACAAAGAGGTTATTAAAAAGACAATGGAGTGGGGCACTAAAGAGAATACAATGTTTGTTTGCGGTGCTACCAAGGCCGAAAAGTTAACTGAAATACGAAGCATCTGCCCCGATAATTTTCTTCTGGTTCCCGGTGTTGGTGCTCAGGGTGGAAGTGTTGAGGAGGTATCTGCCTATGGTATGAACAGCAGATGCGGACTTTTAATCAATTCTTCAAGATCTGTAATTTTTGCCTATAAAGACAAAAAAACCGGCAATAATACCGGTATTAATTTCTCAAAAGATGCAGCAGAGGCAGCCGATTTTTTGGCCTCTGAAATGAAATGTGCCCTTATTAAGAGAGGGGTAATTTTGCAATAATTGTAATATTACCTTTCACCTTTTGCCCTTTTGTAACCTGTACTCTTGCATCTAGAGGAAGGAAAATATCAACCCTAGAACCAAATTTGATAAATCCTACCTGATCTCCCTGAGATACAGCAGATCCCTCTTTTGCGTAACATACAATTCTTCTGGCAATCAGCCCTGCAATTTGTCTGATCAACACCCTGGTGCCCTGATTATTTATTACAACGGTTGTTCTCTCATTCTTCTCTGAAGACTTAGGGTGCATTGCAACGAGGTATTTACCGGGATGGTATTTGTAGTATTCAACAAATCCCCTTACAGGGAACCAGTTAACATGTACATTGAAAACTGACATGAACACAGAGACCTGAATGCACTCTGCTTTTAGGAACTCCCCTTCGTAAACAGGCTTTACCTCTACTATCGTTCCATCTGCAGGAGATGTTACTGAATCATCTTCGTTAAGTGGGTCTCTGTGAGGTTCTCTAAAGAATCTGATAATAAGAATCATTATCAGCACTCCAAGAGAACCAACAATTGATCTTACCATAAATGAGTTTGTAAAAATGAAAAAGAGTGCAACAATAACCGTGATTGATAGGAGACTGTTGAATATTATTCTGTAACCCTCTTTGTGTATTCTCATACTTTTTAGTCAAATATATTAAATTAGGCAGAAAAACTTGAGATAGGCAATCGCAACCGGAAAAGCTATCAGTGCTCCGTCAAATCTGTCAAGTAAGCCGCCATGACCCGGAAGAATACTTCCTGAATCCTTAACGGCAAAATTACGCTTAAAGAGTGACTCTGCCAAATCACCTAACACTCCGAACACAGAAACAATAAAGGCAATCACAAGTGTGTGAATAACACCTATTGAAATGAACCCGGTTAACTCAATTATTAACGCCGAAACCAATGTTACTCCCAATCCTCCCCAAAAGCCTTCCCATGACTTTTTTGGAGATATTTTGGGATACATCTTATGCCCGTTTGTCTGCCCGAAAGTCATTCCAAAGACATATGCTCCCACATCTGAACTCCACAGCAAAATAAAGAGGAAGAGCAACAGGTTGGGATTATAAATGTTGTCGATACCAAATAGGATTGTAGTTGTCAGGGCAAAAGGAAGAGCAATGTATATGATGGCAGTAATAGTAAAAAACGCCCTCTCATAGCCCTCTCCCATAATCTCTCCCTTGTTATCCTTTTCAAAGATGAATGAGCAGAATAGCAGTGCTGCAGGTAAAGCAGCAAGGTACAGGTACCTGTCTGCAATTGTGTATGCATTGGCTAAGAAGAAAAGTGTAAAAATAGTGATGCCGGTAACTATTGAGAGGATTTTTCCGGTTTTAAAATTTTTGCCGAGCGAAATTGTGAGATACTCCCACATCATAACAACTACAGACAAAAGCATTACAGCAGCAAAAACGACAGGGCTCCATAGCAGGGACCCTGTCATTACTATAAGAAAGATTACTCCGCTGAGCGATCTGACAATTGTATTGTTCATTTTCTAACTTAAAACGGGCTCTTCAGGTGCAGGTTTGGATTCTGCTTCTGAAATCGGTGGCTGATTTCCAGCTCTTTTACCAAATATGACTTCAAGATCTTCGGCGAAAATCACCTCTTTTTCCAACAGTTGTTCAGCAAGTTTGGTGAATCCCTCCATATTCTCTCTTAGGATCTTCTTTGCTGTTACGTATGAATCGTCAACTAGTTTTTTAGCCTCTGAATCGATCAATTCTGCTGTCTTTTCACTGTAAGGTTTCCCAATTGTGAAGCCTGCAGAGTCAGTTGAGTCGTAGAAAGATATGTTGCCTACTTTACTGCTCATGCCTAGGTATGAAACCATTGCATATGCCTGCTTGGTTATTTTCTCCAGATCGCTTAGCGCTCCGGTGGATATTTTACCGTTGACTATCTCTTCTGCAGCTCTTCCCCCAAGTGTGGCTGCCATCTCATCCATCATCTGCTCTGTGGTGGTGATAGATCGCTCTTCCGGAAGATACCATGCTGCTCCCAATGCTCTGCCTCTAGGTATTATGGTCACTTTTAACAGTGGATTGGCGTGTGGCAGAATCCAGCTCACAGTAGCGTGTCCGGCTTCGTGATAGGCAATTGTCTTTTTTTCTACAGGAGAAATAATTTTACTTCTCTTCTCCAGTCCACCTATAATTCTGTCAACAGCATCAAGAAAATCCTGTCTCTCAATAAACTCTTTATTTCTTCGGGCAGCAATAAGTGCCGCTTCGTTACATACATTTGCAATATCTGCTCCTGAGAATCCCGGTGTCTGCTTAGCAAGAAATTCAAT
The DNA here is from genome assembly GCA_030695025.1 of Bacteroidales bacterium. GTDB lineage: Bacteria > Bacteroidota > Bacteroidia > Bacteroidales > UBA932 > Bact-08. The sequence goes on from JAUYTX010000014.1 coordinate 6,508, forward strand.
TTCAAAACCCTCAACCAGTTTAAGGTTTGTAAGATGGACTTTGAATATGTCGATCCTCTCCCTAAGTTCAGGAAGATCTACATGAATCTGCCTGTCAAACCTTCCGGCACGCATAAGTGCTTTGTCAAGAATATCGGCCCTGTTTGTTGCAGCGAGTATTATAACACCTGAATTTGAGCCGAATCCGTCCATCTCTGTAAGGAGTTGGTTAAGAGTGTTCTCCCTCTCGTCATTTGACGAAAAACCTGCATTTTTACCCCTTGCACGCCCTACTGCATCTATTTCGTCTATAAATACAATACAAGGTGCCTTCTCTTTGGCTTGTCTGAATAGGTCCCTAACTCTTGAGGCTCCTACTCCTACAAACATCTCAACAAAATCAGAGCCCGAAATTGAGAAGAAAGGTACATTTGCCTCGCCTGCTACAGCTTTTGCAAGTAGTGTTTTTCCTGTCCCCGGAGGGCCAACAAGAAGTGCCCCTTTTGGAATTTTTCCTCCCAGACTTGTATATTTCTTTGGATTTTTAAGAAAGTCAACAATTTCCATTACCTCTACCTTGGCCTCTTCCAGCCCGGCTACATCTTTGAAGGTAATTTTTACAGAATTTCCGTCTTTGTCAAAAAGTTTCGCCTGAGATTTGCCAACAGAGAAAATTCCTCCTCCCTGACCACCAGACCCCATAGATTTGTTCATTCTTCTGAACATAAATATCCAGAGCCCAATAAGTAGAATAGGGAATAGTAACCACTCAAGTGCTTTACTAAGATAGTTGGTTCGCTCTTCTACTTCAAATGAGAATTTCTGCTCATCAGGAATTTGCTCAAGAACCTGTTCAAACTGCTCTTCCGGATTAAAGTTAGATGAGACAACAAAGTAAAAATGAGGCCCGAACTTTGGCTCTTTACCTCCGAATTTCTCCTTGTACTTTGCTAGACTATCTTTTTTTATGAAAATCTCAGCGCGGTTCTGGTTGGAAACAAAAATTATCTTTTCAACGTCTCCTTTAGAGATCAACTGCTCTTTAACTTTAAGCCACTCCGATTTTAGAGGTTCCCCTCCATCGTAAGAGCTCCACATATATGCTATAGCAGCCAAAAGAATAATGTAAATCCATAATACATTAAATTTTGGAGGCCACATTTTTGACATTTGTTTGTTCTGATTGTTTTTATCTTTAGGTATTTCCATTTTTACAATTATTCTTGATATACTGTTCTTTTTGCATCTGCCCAAAGATCTTCCAATCTGTAGAACTGGCGGTATTCAGTCTGAAATACGTGAACCACAATATTGGCATAATCCAATATAACCCAAAATGCATTCTCCTTACCCTGCTTCCTGATTACCTTTCTGCCACAGTTCTTTATCATCATCTCCTCAATATTGTCAGCAATGGCATTAACTTGAGTACTTGAATCGGCATTGCACACAACAAAGTAGTCACATATTGCTGTTCCAATAGGTCTGAGATCAAGCGAGCATACAAAACTGCCTTTCTTATCGAGAATGGCGTCTGCAATGCACTTAATTTCAGTTTCGTCCAACATGTTCTTTTTGGGAGAACCTACTTTTTTTGAGGTTACCGGCTCTTTTTTCTCAGCAGATACAACGGCTGTCTTTTTAGCTACAGGCACTTTTACCTCTTTTTTCTCAGCAGTTACAACCAGTTTCTTTTTAGTTGCAGTTGCTACTTTTTCCTTTTTCTCTGCAGAGACTACCGCTTTTTTTCTCGTTGCAGGTATCTTCTTTTCTGTGGCAGTAACGCTGCCTTCAGATGTTGACATATTCTTTTTTATTGGCACAATAATTGTCTTTTTGTTTGTAATTTTTTACAAATTTACTGCAATTTTGCGGCCAATAACAAAATTATTAATATGGCACACAACATTAAATGGTATAACAGCGTTGATTCTACTAATAGTGAGGCATTTAGACAATTCAGTCAGTCTGACGATTTTTCAGTCTTTGCAGCTGAATTTCAGACAAACGGCAGAGGTCAGAAAGGGACAAGCTGGGAGAGTGAATCAAGTCGTAACCTTACATTTTCAATTCTCCTGAAATCTAACTATATCAAAGCTGAAAATCAATTCTTAATTGCTCAGATAGTGACAATTGGGATAAAGAGGTACCTTAAGCATCTTGGTATTGATGCTAAGATAAAATGGCCGAATGATATTTATGTTGGGGACAAAAAGATATGTGGTATTTTGATCGAACATTTTCTGTCAGGAGACACTTTGTCAGGTTCTATAATAGGAATAGGTTTAAACTTAAATCAGAGAGTTTTTAACTCCAATGCGCCAAATCCGATATCTGTTTCGCTCATTACAGGTAATGAATACGATATTAAAGAGCAACTTGAATCTCTTGTAGGATTCATTCATGAAATCTATTTTTCATACAGAAATTTCTCTTCAGGATCGTCTGAAAACAGGCTTGATAGTGAGTATCATGACTCACTCTACAGACTTGAAGAGTTTCATAAATATGAAATCTCAAAGGATGGTAAAATAATTGAGGCCAGAATTATGGGAATTGATTCAAATGCTTGCCTTGTTCTTGAAGAGGAGGACGGTACAAGAAGCAGATACCATTTCAAGGAGGTTAAGTATATACTATAATATACACTCTAAACTTTAGTCAGTCCCGTCTCTTACAAGGATTTTAGGTCTGCAATGGCTTTTAGGGGATCGTTAGCGCCAAAGACAGAATTTCCTGCAACAAGAATATCTGCTCCGCTCTTAATCAGAGCCGGGGCATTTTTTATATTAACGCCTCCATCAACCTGTATAAGGCATTGAAGAGAGCGTTCATCAATCATTTTACGAAGTTTTGAAATCTTGGTCAGTGAGTTTTCAATAAAACTCTGGGCACCAAACCCAGGGTTAACAGACATTACAAGTACAAAGTCAACATCTGGTAAAATCTCATACAGGTTGTGAACCGGTGTGTGTGGATTAATTGCTACTCCGGCTTTCATTCCCAAAGATTTTATAAGCTGAACAGAGCGGTGCAGATGAATACAGGCCTCGTAGTGAACACTCAGATATTCCGTACCCAGCTCTTTAAACTGAGTTATATACCTATCTGGGTCGACAATCATGAGGTGTGCATCTAAAGGCTTTTTTGCCGATTTGGCCATTGCCTTGATTACAGGGAAACCATACGAAATGTTTGGAACGAACACTCCGTCCATTATGTCAAGATGAATCCAGTCAGCCTGACTCTTATTTATCATTTCAATCTCCTGTTCAAGCTTGCCAAAATTGGCAGAGAGCATTGATGGGGCAATAATGGGTGCCATTTTTTCTATTTTAAATTCTTTAGAACTTCCAGTAAAAGTTGCATAAACTTATCAACAGAGGCTATCTCCAGTTTTTCACCGGGAGCGTGTGCTCCTTTGATGGTTGGACCGAAAGAGATCATGTCAAGATATGGATAGATATCCAGAAAGAGCCCGCATTCAAGTCCTGCGTGTATTGCTCTTACAATTGGTTGATTGCCAAATAATTTTGTGTACGATTCTCTAGAGACATCGAGAAGGTGAGAATTCAACTTTGGTTTCCATCCGGGATATTCACTCTCATGAGTTACATTTGCGCCGGCAAGTTTGAATATTGACTCGATTCTGTTTGCAGCATTGTATCGGGCTGAATTGACAGAGCTTCTCTGACTTGTGCTTACCCGTATAATTTGGGGCTCATCCATTTTGACAGCAGCAAGGTTGGTAGATGTTTCTACAAACCCTTCAATCTCCTGACTCATTGCAAGTACTCCATGAGGTATTCCGTTTAGCGAAAGAATCAACTTTTCTGCAACACGTTTTTCAACAGCATTTGCAAACTCTTCGCAAATCTCAATTGTACCCTCAATATTTGGATCCGAGATGCTGAACTCATCTTTTATTTCTGCTACTATTTTGTTAAACAGAGATTTAACCAATTCAAAATCTGTTTTGTCAATAGCAATAATTGCATATGCCTCCCTTGCAATAGCGTTGCGTTTGTTCCCTCCGTCAATTTGGCAGATATCGAATTCTGTTTTATTGAGCAAATTGTAAAGGAACCTAAAGAGGAACTGGTTTGCATTTCCTCTGTTTTTGTGAATGTCGTCACCACTGTGGCCTCCGGTAGCTCCGAAGAACAATGCTTTAACAAACATTCTGCTGCTATCAACGGCAACCTCTTTATATGAATACCTTGCTGTTGTATCAATACCACCTGCACAACCTATAAAAAGTTCACCTTCATCCTCAGAATCAAGGTTGATAAGCATTTTGCCGGTAATAAAGCCGGGTTTTAACTCCTTTGCCCCCTTTAGCCCTGTCTCCTCTTCCGTTGTAAACAGACACTCAATCGGACCGTGTTCAACATCATCTGAAGAGAGAATAGCAAGCTGTGCAGCCATTCCTATTCCGCAATCTGCTCCAAGTGTTGTCTCTTTTGCAATGAGCCAACCTTTCTCTTCAATATAATTAATGGGGTCAGTTTCAAAATTGAAGCTGCTGTCAGAATTTTTTTCACAAACCATGTCAGAGTGGCTTTGAAGAATTACCACCGGAGCACTCTCCATTCCTTTTGTTGCAGGCTTGATTATAACTACATTGTTTGCAGAATCACTCCTGTATTCCAATCCTCTCTCGCGGGCAAAATTTATAAGAAATGCTGTAATCTTCTGCTCTTTACCACTCTCTCTTGGAATTTTTGTGATCTGATCAAATATTTCGAATATTTTTGAATTGTCCATTTTAGCTTGATTTTAGCTGCTTTTCGATGTCAACGACATATTTTCGGAAAGATCTGTCGGTGTCCAGCAAATCGCAGACAGTGTTGTATGCGTGAAGTACAGTAGCATGGTCCCTTCCTCCGGTTTGTGTGCCGATTGATGCAAGAGAGCTTTTTGTAAGGTTTCTGCTCAGATACATTGATATCTGACGCGCCTGAACCAGTTCTCTTTTCCTGGATGCACTTAAAAAATGTTGTGGGTCTATTCTGAAATATTCACAAACTAACTTTTGAATTCTGTCTATAGAAATTTCAGGTTTATTCTTTGTTACTAATTTCTCGATAAGACTCTCTGCAAGGTCAAGGTTTATCTTTCTATTGGTTAGTGTTGACTGTGCAAGGAGTGAAATAAGCGTCCCTTCGATCTCTCTGATATTAGTTGAAACTCTTGATGCAATGTAATTTGTAACCTCTTCTGGTAGAGTAATTCCATCTTTATAGCTTTTGGCTTTAAGTATTTCAACTCTTGTGCTATAATCCGGTGGTAAAAGCTCTGCAAGAAGACCCCATTTGAATCTTGAAAGCAACCTCATTTCCAGGTCCTGCAAATCTACAGGTGCTTTGTCAGATGTAAGAATCAACTGCTTGCCCATTGAGTGCAGGTGGCTAAAAATATGAAAAAAAGCATTTTGCGTACCCGGTTTTCCTGCAAATTCATGTACATCATCTATGATAAGAACATCAATAAGCTGGTAGAAGTGAAGGAAGTCAGTAAGTTTGTTTTTGACTGTGGTGGCATCCATATATTGTGTCTGAAAGCGGTTGGCGCTTACGTAGAGCACAATTTTTTCGGGGAACTGCTTTTTTATAGATATTCCAATAGCCTGAGCAAGGTGTGTTTTGCCAAGTCCCGAACCTCCGTATAGAAATAGTGGGTTAAATGTTCCTTTGCCCGGGTTTGCAGAGATATTTAAACCTGCTGATCTTGCCAGTCTGTTGCATTCACCTTCGATGAAATTATCGAAAGAGTAATGAGGATTAAGCTGAGGGTCTATCTCAAGTTGCTGAAGTCCCGGAATAACAAACGGGTTGGTAATATTACCTGCCTGATTTGGAAAAGGAACAGACTTGTTTTTAATCTCCTGGGTAGGTTGTTGTGGAAACGTTACCACATCTTCTCCTGTAACAACTCTTACATTGTACTCCAGTTTGGCCTCTTTGCCTAACTCCCTTTTAAGAGCCTTACTTATAAGATCTATGTAATGTTCTTCAAGATATTCTCTGAAAAAATTTGATGGGACCTCAATTGTGAGGACCGCTCCCGAGATCCTGACTGCTTTTACCGGCTCGAACCATGTTCTATAACTTTGAGGGCGGATTATGTCACGAATGATGTTAAGACAGTTATTCCACACTAAAGTATGTTTAGGTTCGGTCATAGTAAAAGATTAGTTTAGGTTTGGGGTAACAAATTTGGTGATAAATTCTGTAAAAAAAAATAGATTTAGTGTTGGAAAATTCATTTTTTTTTCAAATCGTTGGAATTCAACCCCAATAATTTTAAAATCGTATCTGGATTTTAAAATTATTTAAAATCAGCCTAATATAAGAAATATTTTTTTTAAAAAACGCTGATTTTTATATATTTTTTTGGATTTTCGGTAATGTTTTTGATGAGGATATCCAGATCCCTTATCAGATGGTCGATTGAGTTATGAACAGAGTCTGTTCTGAGAAGTTTTCCGACTGTTCCCTGAGGATTATTCATCTGCTCGAGGAGCTCTTTTAGTGAGTTTACAGTGCCTGCAAGGTCAGCTGTTTTTAGTGAATCTGTAATTTGGCCAATATTGTCCAACCCGTAATTCAATTTTTGAGTAGTTTGTGTCAGCTCTCCTGATAATGAATTAATGTTGGAGATTAACTGAGTTATTTCAGGCCCGCTCTTTTCAAGGTTCTGAACAATGGCTTTGGCACCAGCCAATGTTTTGTTTAGATTTTCAAGAGATGATGCAATGTTTCTTTTTGCATCGGCATCAATCATCCCGTTAAGATTCTCAACGGTTACTTTGAGGGTTGTAACAAGATCTGAAATCTGATCTTTTAAAGGTAAAAATTGATTTTTAAGCATATCAACAAGTCCCTCTTCTGTTGTTGATTGCATTGTGCCCTTGTCTTTAAGATATGTTTTGCTGTTACCGATATTTACCCTTAAAGCTTTGGTTCCCAACAAATCGGCACTGTATATTTCGGCAACAGAGTTTTCGGGGATATTATAGCTGCTTTTTAATTTCAGCTTTACAATAAATTCGTCTCTCTCCTGCAAATAATCAACAGATTCAACCGTGCCTACCTTTAATCCTCTGATATAAACTGGTCCGGTAGAGTTAAGCCCCTCTACATTATGGTAAACTGTATAATATGTATTAGTACTGCTGAAAAGATCTTTTCCCTTAAGGTAGTTGACCACTACATATATAGAAGCAAGTGTAATTATTGCGAAAAGTCCTATCTTCTGTTCTCGTGTAAGTTTGAGTTTCATTTTGGATTTAGTTGTTTAGTGGTACGATTGTGTTATTTCTGACCTTAATTATAAATGCCTGAGGAAAGAGCTTTCTGATTTCGCTCTGTGCCTCTTTTGCATCATCAATTGTGCTATATTTCCCGATTGTGTATTTGTACAAATTTCCTGCCTTAATATAACTGATATCTCTTCTTCCTTTAAAATCGCTTGACCCGGCAGGCAGAACCTTTCCGACTGCCAGAATCTGTACTCTGAAATGTTCACTGGTATCTGTTTTTGCTGCAGGTTTAGCCTGTTGTGTTGTAGTTTGTGTTTGTTGTGTTGTAGCTTGTGCTTGTTGTGCTGTAGTTACTGATGTTTTTGCTTCAGTTTGTACCTGTTGTGAAGTATCGGTCTCTTTTAGGGGAACCGGGAGGTAGTTACCTGTATCATTACCTTTTTCATATTGAATTTTGAATTCCTTGAAGGCGCTGAAGATACTTTCAGCAAATTTATCGTGATTTTTTTTATCGTTTAGAATTCTTAAATCATTTTGGTTTGTAATGAAACCCAACTCCACGAGTATTCCCGGCATGCTGGTTTTCCACAATACAAGAAATGGTGCTTGCTTAATACCACGATTTACTTTTATTGGCCCATTTGCAAAATGCTTCTGAACTAATGATGCCATTATCAAGCTCTGCTCTAGATGGGCATTCTGGAGAAGTGAAAAGACGATATATGATTCAGGATCGTTTGGATTGAAGCCTTCATACTTGGTGCTGTAATCATCTCCCTCAAGCATAATTACGCTGTTTTCAAGCATTGTAACCTCAAAATTGGAATTTGTTTTATCTATACCCATTACAAATGTCTCAGATCCTGAGGGTGTTCGGGATTCGACTCCGTTAACGTGTATGGAGATAAATAGATCTGCCTTGTGTTTGTTTGCAATACGGCTTCTTTCGTTCAGGGGGATGAATATATCTGTTTTCCTTGTGTATATAACTTCAATATTGGGATAATTGTCTTTTATCAGTTGCCCTAGTTTAAGAGATACCGAAAGGGTTATGTTTTTTTCAAAAACCTTTCCGTCAGGGCTAATAGTTCCCGGGTCCTTACCTCCATGACCCGGATCAATCACAACTTTTTTGAGCTGGAATGATGCCCTCTCTTGTCCCTGGAATGATGAACAGATTAACAGAAGTGAAATTGTGGCCAAAAGTATTCTGTGAGGCATAATTGTTGTTAAATATGATTAACTTTGCGAACTGCAAATGTAGTACATTTTTGTTAAACCTTATACCATTTTGGTTTTGAGAAAACGGTTTCCACTAACGGGTCTGATTTTATCTCTTCTGATGCTTGCCCAGTTCCCCGGGGCAGCTATTAATTATAATTATAAATCAGGCAATCTTAACGATACTATCAAAACTAATCTTTTAACAAGAGATTCTTTATCGAAAAATGCAAAAGACACCTCTAAACAGAGAGGCTTTCTTACTCAGCCGGCTTTCTCTGACGCAAGAGATTCGATTGTAGAGGATTTTATGAATGGTAAGAAGATGATGTATTACTATGGAGATGTTAGCGTTAAATACGGAAGTATAGAGCTTACTGCCGAGTATATGGCCTATGATATGAATACCAAAACTGTGTTCGCATCGGGAGTTAAAGATACCGCCGGCGTACTGCAGGGCAAGCCTGTTATGTCAGATGGGGCTGAAAAGTATACCATGGAAACCCTTCGTTATAACTTTGATTCAAAAAAGGCAATCTTCACTAATTTGGTTACACAGGAGAGCGAGGGTATTATTCACGGAGATTTAATGAAAAAGCAAGCAGACAACTCCATTAATATAAGTGGAGGAAAGTATACCGCGTGCGACCTTGATCATCCTCACTACTATCTTCAGTTAACAAAAGCTAAAATGGTTACCACGCCAAATAAGGTGACGGTTTTTGGTCCGGCGTATCTGGTTATTGAGGATGTGCCAACTCCGTTTGCGCTCCCTTTTGGCTTTGTGCCTGACAGGATGACCCGGGCAAGCGGATTACTTGTTCCTACATTCAATGAGGAGGCAGCAAGAGGTTTTGCACTCAAGGGGCTGGGTTATTATTTTGTGTTTGGAGACCATTTTGATGCCTCTCTTACAGGGGACATATTCTCACTTGGTTCATGGAATGCAGTTCTCACCTCCAGATATAAAAAGAGGTATAAGTATGATGGCAATGTTAACCTGAACTACTCTGTTAATCAGATTGGCGAACAGGGGTCCCCGGATTTCTACAAATCAAAAGACTTCTCGGTTAGGTGGAGTCACTCACAGGATCCAAAGGCAAGACCGGGTTCATCTTTTAGGGCTTCTGTTAATTTTGCTACTCCTTTGAACAACCGTTTTAACTCCTATGATATTCAGCAAAGTCTTCAAAATCAAATATCTTCATCAATTTCATATTCAAAAATATTTGCTGATTCACCCTTTTCGCTCTCGCTGAACATGCTTCATAGTCAGAACTCACTTGACAGCTCTTATGCTTTTACGGTTCCCAATCTGACTCTTACAATGAATAGAATTTTTCCATTTAAAAGTAAAGAGGCTGTCGGTAAAGCAAAATTTTACGAGGATATCTCACTTAGCTACAACACCAACCTGGATAATAAGGTGAACTTTAAGGCAAGTGAATTTGGTGATCCCGATTTTCTGTCAAAATTTAAAAGCGGGATGCAGCATAGTTTTATTATAGGCCTTCCATCATTTAACCTCTTCAATTATCTTCAGTTTTCTCCGGGTGTAAGGTATGGAATGAACTGGTACTTTCAGAAATCAGAGCGATATTATGATTCTGAAACCGGGCGGGTTGAGACCAATATCGGGAATATTTTCAGCCATTTTGGAGCTACTCAGGATTTTTCGGCATCATTGTCGATGAATACCATATTATATGGTATGTTCAATTTTGGGTCAAGGGGAAAGCTCCAGGCCATAAGACACATGGTTAAACCATCATTAAGTATAAGCTACACTCCGGAACTTGGTACTCCCTCAAATGGCTACAGGACTCTTAATTATGTAGATAATAACGGGGTACAGCATCAGGTAGAGTACAACCAATATGAAGGTCTCTTATTTGGGTATCCTTCAAAGGGAAGATCTGCTTCGATGAACTTCTCGCTTGGTAATAATTTTGAAGCAAAAATTAAGAGCGATAAAGATACTACCAACGGAGGAATTCAAAAGATTAAAATAATTGATAATCTATCCTTCGGGGGGTCATATAACTTCCTTGCAGATTCAATGAAGTTGTCAAACATTTCTACATCGCTCAGTACTACAATATTCGGCTCACTTGCCTTTAATGCAAATGCTAATCTGGACCCTTATGCTGTTGATGGAACCGGTAAGAGATACAACCAACTCAATATTGTTAAAGAGGGATGGCTAAGTTTCGCAAGACTCACAAATGCCAGTATGTCATTATCTTACCAATTTTCCGGCAAAGGTTCCAGAAGAGGAGCGGGCATGGGTCTGCCTGAGCCGGGCTCATCCGGCGGCCGTGCACAGGAGGGCTCTGATTATATAAGGGTTTACAACCACCCTGTAACCGGTGAGTATATTCCGGGTGGTTGGGTTTATTACATCGATCCTGACAATCCCTGGTCAGTTAATGTAAATTATAACTACAGCTACAACAGATCTTACCAGATGGTAGGAGGTGAACTGAATACGAACCACAACCATATGCAGACGCTGGGTATTTCGGCTCAGATGAAACTGGGAAGAGATCTTAGTTTAAATTTAAATACAGGGATCGATCTTACAAAAATGGCAATAACAACAACTCAGTTAAGTGCAACATATGATCTCCACTGTTTTGTGATATCTGCCTCTTGGATTCCAAATGGTATGTGGGAAAGCTGGAGTTTTCGGATTAATGCAAAAGCCTCTGCATTAGCTGATTTGTTGCAATTTAAGAAAAGTGCAAGTTATTGGGATAGAGGTGCAGGGTTTTAATTACAAACAAGTTGAATTTTAAAATAAAAACAAAAATGAGTAAAATAATAATATCTTCAGCCAAGGCTCCCGGTGCGGTGGGTCCTTACAGCCAGGCAACAGAGGCCGGCGGATTAATTTTCGTTTCGGGCCAGCTTCCGATTGATGCAAAAACCGGAGAATTTGTACCGGGTGGCATCAAAGAGCAGACAACTCAGGTTCTGAAAAATATTGGTTACATACTTGAAGAGGCAGGCTTGGGCTTTGAGAATGTATTAAAATCAACGGTTTATTTATCTGATATAAAAGATTTTGCGGCAATGAATGAAATTTATGCCTCCTTTTATTCTGAGCCTTTCCCTGCAAGAGTGGCTTATGCAGTTGTGAGTCTTCCAAAAGGTGCTCTTGTTGAGATAGATGTAATAGCTGCCAGATAACTTTTTCGCTCTAATTATGGCAAGGATTTTGTTTATTTAACAAATTATTCTATTTTTGCAAAAGGTTTCAATAATCTTTCAGGATAAATCACATCCACACAATTAAATCAATGTACGACATTTTAGAGTTAAGCAAAAAGAGTCACGATGACTTACTTGCTATTGCTAATAATCTTAAAATTAGCAAAGCAAAAAGTTTCACCAAGGAGGAGCTGGTATACGAAATACTGGACGAGCAGGCTAAGATAGGCAGTAAATCAACCGAGCCTATTTCAAAAAAACCTCTTGTCAGAAGAGAGCCCAGGGCTAGAAAAGGCAACGAGTCCAAACAGTCGCCAAAAGAAGCAGCAAAGCCCGCGGTGAACAATGCTCCTGAAGACAAAAGGCCAAAAGATAGTCAACCGCTAAACAATCAAAAACCTCAGTTTAATCAAAACAGGCAAAATAATCAACAGCCAAAGGCGATTGAGCCTAAGAAAGAAGTTGGTCAACAGGAGAAGCCTGTAATACATGAGAATCCTTTACAGCAGGAAAAGCCTTTGCAACAGGAGAAATTTAATCAGCAAGCTAAACCTGTTCAGCAGGAGAAATTTACTCAGCAAGCTAAACCTGTTCAGCAACAAATAAAGTCAGAATCTTCTCAGGCAAACGTTTCAAACGTTCAAAATTCAGACGATAAACTTAAGAGACCAAGGAGGGGCAGAAAGAGTTCTGCTTCACGCGAAAATCCTCCGGCAATCGTAAAGGTAAAAGAGGAAGAGGTTGCTGCCGTTGTTGCGGTACTTGAAGAGAGAGGCGTTGCTGCTGAAGCTGCTACAGTTATTATCAGAACAGATGAGAAGCCTGAACAGGAGTTAATGCGAGATAATACCAAGCGTAACAACATACATCCCGAGAGTCAGAACAAAGAGATCCATCAGAAGGTTAAATTTGAGTTCGAAGGAGTTGTAGATGCAACCGGTGTTCTTGAAATCATGCCTGACGGTTATGGTTTTCTTCGTTCTTCAGACTACAACTATCTAAACTCTCCGGATGATATTTATGTTTCACAATCTCAGATAAAACTTTACGGACTCAAAACAGGTGATACACTGATAGGCGAGATTAAACCTCCGAAAGAGGGTGATAAATATTTTCCGCTTGTTAAGGTTAAGCAGATAAATGGAAGAAGTCCGGAATACATCAGGGACAGGGTTCCTTTCGATTTCCTGACACCTCTATTCCCGAATGAAAAATTCAATATCACATCAAATGGCCATAATAATCTATCTACTAGGGTTGTAGATATGTTTGCTCCTATAGGCAAAGGTCAGAGGGGTCTTATTGTGGCACAGCCAAAAACAGGTAAGACAGTTCTCCTGAAGGATATTGCCAACGCAATTGCCGATAACCATCCTGAGGTTTACCTTATTGTTCTTCTCATTGACGAGCGTCCGGAAGAGGTAACTGATATGGCCCGAAGCGTAAAGGGTGAGGTTATTGCCTCTACTTTTGATGAGCCTGCCGAAAGACACGTGAAGGTTGCGAATATTGTGCTGGAAAAGGCTAAGAGGCTTGTTGAGTGTGGTCATGACGTAGTAATACTTTTAGACTCAATAACGAGACTTGCAAGGGCGTTCAATACTGTGCAACCTGCTTCAGGCAAGGTGCTAAGTGGTGGAGTTGATGCAAATGCACTTCACAAACCAAAGAGGTTTTTTGGTGCTGCAAGAAACATTGAGAATGGTGGTTCCCTCACAATTCTTGCTACTGCTCTTACTGAGACCGGTTCAAAAATGGACGATGTAATTTTTGAAGAGTTCAAAGGAACAGGTAACATGGAGCTTCAACTTGACAGAAAATTATCTAACAAGAGGGTATTCCCTGCGGTTGATGTTACCCTCAGTAGCACAAGAAGAGAGGATCTCCTTTTTGATAAAGAGACTCTTAACAGAATCTGGATCTTACGTAACTATCTGGCCGATATGAACTCCGTTGAAGCTATGGAATTTATGAAGAGCAGACTTCTAAGAACCGAGAATAACCTCGAGTTCCTGTTCTCAATGAACGGAGAGTAATCCCAAAAAAAAATACTTGGACTATAGACCCGCAAGGTGTAGCAATACACCTGCGGCAAGTCCTATTGCCATATTGATAAGTTTGGCCTTAAAGAAGCTCCTTTTACTTTCAGCAAGAAGGGGCAATGCAGTATGCCCATCCTGAACAATTGAACTTGCTAACAATACGCTGAATGGGATAAAGCCACCGGCAAACAGGGTTATAAACACCATATGGGGTCCCGATTCCGGAATCAGACCTATTGCAACAGCTAAAAGAATCATTATATAAACATTTTGTGCGATCCACTCTTCAATATGGAGAAACCTCATACCGAAATGAATCACCAGAAGTGCACCGAATGTCCACAAGAAAATTGATTTCAAATGTTTCTTAACCACATGGTTCCATAAATGTTCTTTAATAAAATGCTCACTTGCCCGTGCAGTAAGGAACAATGTAAGCAGACTGATTCCTGCAAAGATCAGATTAATCCACCTTTCGCTAAAAATATTAAAATGTGCACCATGATCGTGATCTGTTGAAGACGAGATTACCGGATGGTCATGCTCATCAAGTATGCAACTCTTGTCATGTATATGAGCGTCAGGTAATTGAATTGAAGTAGTGACAGCAGCATGTTCATGTCCGTGATCTGCCGCATGATCATGTTCAAGTATCCCCGCAACGACTGCTACAATGAATACAAATATTCCTGCCATTATGAAAAATCTCTGCCGTGAGATATTTTTCATATTCCCAATTATGCTGCCGGAGAAAATTCCCGGTTTTTTGGCACTATTACCGCAGCAATCATCATGGGTTTCATAGTGATCCGGGTTAAAAGGGGCATCCTCTCTCTTTACAAATCTATCGGTAATAATCCCGGCAGCTATTCCCAATATAAATAGAATTACAAAAAGGATAATAGCAGTTTTTGGAATCATTGCCAGCATGATAAATGCTTCGTCACCCGATGAGGCAATCATCATTGCTACCAGTGCTCCAAAACTCAGTAGTTTATGTGTATAGAGCGACACTACGGCAAATCCACCGATGCACCCGGGAATCAGCCCTAATGAAGCTGCTACGATTACCTGTTTTATTGGTGATTTTTTGAGTTTTCTGAAACTGTTCCCGTGGGAATGAATATTAATGTATTCTATAAGCAGCATCATTATCATTACAAGTCCCGTAATGAGTATGCTGTTTTTTAATGCTTCAATTGCGATATTCATTGTGTATTATAAAATTTTAATAATTCAGCTCCTGCAGCAAATGAGCTCATTTCACCGTTTAGCACCTTTTGTTCGTACTCCTGAATCCTTTGGGCGATGGCCGGATCATCAAAAAATCTGTTTTTAAGCTCCTCCTGTATTGATTCATACATCCAGAACCGTGATTGCTCTCTCCTTTTATGAAGATAATAGCCGTTGCTTTCAGTCAATTTGAAGTATTCAAGAATTGTATCAAGAACCTCTTTAAGACCCTCTTTTGTTACAGATGATGTTGTAAGCGCTCTTGGTACCCACCCTGATTCAGGAGGGGGAAACAGATGAAGAGCATTACTGTACAACGCCTTTGCAAGAGAAGCCTTCTCTCTGTTTGAACCGTCGGCTTTTGTAATTGCAATAATATCTGACATCTCCATAATGCCTCTTTTTATACCCTGGAGTTCGTCTCCGGCACCTGCCAGCATAAGTAGCAAAAAGAGGTCACTCATTGAGTGAACCGCTGTCTCTGATTGTCCGACACCTACTGTTTCAATAAAAATTACATCGTAACCTGCTGCTTCGCACAATATTATACTCTCTCTGGTTTTTCGTGCAACACCTCCAAGAGAGCCTCCACTGGGAGTAGGTCTGATAAAAACCATAGGATCAATCGAAAGACTTTCCATTCTGGTTTTATCACCTAAAATACTCCCTTTGCTCCTTTCACTGCTGGGGTCGATTGCCAGAACTGCAAGTTTGTGTCCCATCGCAGTAATTAACCCTCCAAAGGCTTCAATAAATGTGCTTTTTCCCGCACCTGGTACTCCGGTGATGCCTATTCTCATTGATTTGACAACATGGGGAAGGCATTCGGAAATAAGGCTTTGGGCAAGTGTTCTGTGGTCGGTTCTGGAGCTTTCAATTAAAGTTATTGCCTGACTTAATACTGTTGTATTTCCGGCGAGGATACCTTTAAGGTATTCATCTTTAGTTAAAAGACCCGTTCTCTTCTTTGAATAAAAATTATCAATATAGGGGTTTACCACAGGTGGTTGTTCAATTCCCCGGTTAACTTTTAACGCACTGTCAATACTCTTTTTTTGCATAACAGCTATTTAGATATATTTCCTGTGATTATAAGGTTGAATACGGGCCTTGTCGGAGAGTTGGTTATTATCGATAAAATCAAACCTTTATCTCCGGAATCTCCTGTAGTATTAATTGTAACCTCAATGATACCTGTTTTGCCGGGTTCAATCTTTGAGGGATGCCTGGCAGTAACTCTTTTGTCACCTGTATCAACCTTATGTATTAAAAGATCACTTCTGCCAAGATTTCTTATTGTAAAGCTGTGCTTAACCTCGCTGCCGGCTTTTATCCTGCCAAAGTCATACGAACTGGATACTGCCATGGGCAGAGGAGCGTTATCCATCTGCTCTTTTGTAAGTGAAGAGAAGTTATCGCGAATATTTGCTGAAATTTTTAAGGATTTGCCTTGCACAATAGTTCCATTAACTGTGATTTCTGCTCTGTACTCGGTGTTTCCCCAATTTTTGGCCTCTTTGGTATTAATCTCAATCTTTACTTCTGCTTTGCTCCCTGCACCTATTTTTGAAGGTAGAGAGGTTATGGAAAGGCCTTTAGAAAGATTAGCAAATGAAATGTCCACAGTACGGTTTGAAGTGTTTGCAACCTCAATTATTTCACTTTTGCTATCTCCTTGGGCAATGTTTCCCAGGTCTATCGATGATCTTCTGAATGAAACATCTCCGAATTGTTCGGGAAACAGCTCCTTTAAAGTTTTTGGTTTATCGTGAACAACACCTTTAATTCTCAGAACTACCGGTCTTTGTTCTCCACTTATATATATAGTGATGGATTTATCAAAAGGGTAGGGACCCTGATCATTTAAAAAAGTTACATCAATTTTTCCGGTTTTTCCGGGAAGTACGGGACTTTTGGTCCAAACCGGATTTGTACAACCACACGAAGAAATGACTGACTGTATGATAACAGGCTGTTCTCCAATGTTTTTAAATGTAAAAGTACAGCTATGATGGCCAGAGGTAAGCATAATGTCTCCGAAATCATGGACAGCTTTATCGAATTCCACTTTGGGCGTTTGGGCAACCATATTAATTGTACCCAAAGTTATAAAAGCGGCAAGTGAAATGTAAAAAAACAAATATCTTCTCATTTTCAATGCTATGATTTTTAAAGTGGTTCTACAAAGATACAATTTGTATTTGTTCTATTCCAACCTATTTTTTATCTTTGCAACAATCAAACCAATTTAAAATATAGTTATAATGGCTTACAAAATTTCTGAAGACTGCACCGCTTGTGGAACTTGCGTTGACGAGTGTCCGGTAGAGGCAATCTCTCCCGGTGATATCTATCTAATTGATCCAAATATTTGCACAGACTGCGGTACTTGTGCAGATGTATGTCCGGTGAGTGCAATCAGCCCGATGTAATTTATTATCACAAAAGGATAGAGGCTGCCATTTACTGGCAGCCTCTTTTTATTTAATTACAACACTCTCAACTTATTTTCTGTGTTGTGTAAAATGTGAGTTTTAAGAGCGCGCTCATTCTCGGAGCCTTCACTGATAGAGGCCCCAAAGGTGTAATCTCCTTCAGGCAATGATACCGAGAGCGAAAATGTCCTTATTCCCGGAATCTCTGCATTATCTGGTCCCCCTGATAATTCCGGAGTAAGAATGAAACGTTTAAACTCAGTGCCCTCTTTGTAAATTTTAAGAACAATATTTTTGTTCCCCCAGTTGTGCCCTGTTATTGAATAGTATCTCCCGTCAAGAATAAGTATTCCCTTTTCAAATGTAATATCTCTTTTGGGCATTATTCCCGGAAAGGTGAGATTGATATGAGGTTGGTTCATATATGAGAGGTATTCAGAATTATCCGATTCTGTAAATGAGAGTGCGTTCCATGTGGCATCAGATACCAGGTCCTCTTTTGCACAGCTGCTGAGTAAGATCATAAGATTTATAACCAACCCAATAAAACATTTAGGAAATTTAAGCATAATTTTTAAAGTTTAAATAGTTAATAATCAGTATTATGTTTGTAATTGCTTTAATTCCAGAATATGTAATAGCTGCCTGAATAAACCTCCCCGGGATTTATTACGATTTCAACAGAGTTCAGATTTTGCAGAACATCCACGCCGTTGTTGGAGTTGAAGTATATTACCTGAGACTCTCCCTCTGTAAATAGCCAAGGGGTATCATTGTTGTTGGTAAAGCTTAATGAAAGAGTGATTTGTTCTTCGTGATTGAACCCATTATTATTGTATTTGCATTTGCCACTGACTGTAACAAATGGTAAAATAGCCCTAACAACTGCCATATCGGATGGAACTGGCAGTAATACTCTCAGATAAACCACCATTGATGCACTTGTTATTTCGCTACTTATCTGATCATAGAAGTAGTTTATCTGTTTATCTGCATAAACTTCAACTTTCCTGAAAACTCGTACCGTACATTCATCGCTTAGCAATCCATCTGAAGTCGTTACCCTTATTTGTGCTTCACCACAGCTATTGGCTGTTACCAACCCGTTTTGGTTTACTGTTGCAATTAAAGTGTTACTGCTGTGCCATATAACATCTTTTTCTGTGGAGTTATCAGGTTCAATGTGCATGTTTACTTTGAATTGATTGCCGATGCAGATGTTAATATTGTCAAACTCTAGTGATATTTTTGCAGGAGGAATTGATTGAGTGAATTTTTCAAATTTTGCAATATAATGTTTGTTATGAGTGACCGGACTAATGGGTGGTTGCCACTCCTTGAATTTGAACCCCGGGTTGGCAACAGCCGTAAGCTGTGGATTTGAGCCATATTCATATACTCCCTCACCGCCTGTAATCCCGCCATCCAAAGGTTCTGACGATGCAGTGATTGTATAACTCCTTGTATTAAGCATGGTTTTATCAACTCTTTGGGAGTTTTCTGATATTGAACTGCCTTCAAAGAAAATAGTCTCCCTCAGATAAGCACCTCTGGGAATATTGAAGTTATCAATTGTGTTTTCTCCCGGATAGTAGATGTATTTTACCTCGCCCTGTTTTGACGGACTTGAATAATCGGTTGTTATAACTGCATAAGTATAAAGGTTATCATGAGATTGGGGCTTTTTGTCACTCTGTTCATTTGAACCGGAAATTGTGCCTTTCATGTTTTCAAACATAAACAGAGGTGTGGCACTATCGTGAGATAGAGGCTCTGTATTGGAGAAAATTGATTCTCCTTGTCCCGAAGGATTTTCTGCGTTGGCTCTGTTTGCAGATAGGTAGCTACACCAGAGAGGAACATTCATAAGTTCGATAGACCTGATATTTATCGAGACATCAGGATCAAGTCTGCTTTTATCAAATACAAATGAAATTTTAGCTGTAAGTGTGTTTAGCTCCACCACAACCTCTCCACCTC
The DNA here is from genome assembly GCA_030695025.1 of Bacteroidales bacterium. Taxonomy (GTDB): domain Bacteria; phylum Bacteroidota; class Bacteroidia; order Bacteroidales; family UBA932; genus Bact-08. Next base: position 25,875 of record JAUYTX010000014.1, read on the forward strand.
CTCCATTATTGAAAAAGGAAACCTCTCCTGTGTAAATAGGGTAGTTCCCGGAACCAGTCCGGCTTGATGTTCCGGACTCTCTTGCCATGCTTAAAGTAGAAAACTGAGATGAGTTTATATCTTGCACATTTGCAATTACAACCATTGTAACAAGGCCTTTAGAGGGCTTCAGCTCAATGTTTGACATAGATGTAAAGGATTTATGAGTCTCAAGATTTCCTTCACTGTTGTAAATAAAAACATCAAGGTTGTTAATATGGTCCGATATCCCATTAGACTTGCTTGCGGGTTGATCGGCCTCTCTAAGCACAATTTTAACTGAATTATTCTCCGGCATTTTATCTGGTGAGCAGGAACTAAGCCAACAGGCTATCAAAACAACCCCGGTATAGTATATTAAACTCAGAGTTCGCATCTCTATTCTTCTGTTAGAATAATATCGCCAATTGTTTGTGTTGTCCAATCCTGAATTACAGAACCTATGAAACTCATTGTGTTTGCACTCACACTCAGATTAAGAGAGTATAATATTCCACCGCTGAATGTCTGCTGAGGTACAGTTGCCCTGTAAACCTTGTTGGTAACGTTTACTCCGCCGATTCTAGCATTTACGGTTACCTCTACATCCATGGCAAACATTTCGGCTGGCAGAACTATCCAAAAATACTTGCCGTTGTTTAATGGAATTGTGGTTAAAGGGTTTTTTAAAGAAGAGAATCCAATAATACCTGTTTGCAAATTCATAATTGAAGTTGCAGCAGGTTTAGGAGGAGTTATTCTTACAGATGTTATGTTCAAATCTTCTACCCCTTCACCGGAGTTTACCTTTATCTCAATACCGGTTGCCCTGTGGCTGAAAGAAAAACTGACTGCAGCACCTTCATTTATAATTGCCTGTTTTGCCCAAATGTAGTCTTTGCCGTTTTCAAGAGTTTGTGAATAACCCGAATCAAAATCAATCTCAGGGCTTAGATTATTGTTAAGTGAGATTGCGTAGAAGTCGTACAACCCTTTTGGTAAAATAATTGATTCTGTAGGCGTAAGATTACCGGAAGAACCGGCTGTTGCCAATTTGGGAGTTCCCGCCAATGGAAACGACAGGGATAGTTCAGAACCCGAGTTGTAACAGTAAATTTTAACTCTGTTTCCTGAAGGGAACTCGCTCTCTCCCTTTGTGTAATAGTTTGTGTTGTATGAGGCATAAAACTTTGTCTCCCTCACATGTAAATCATTCCCCTCTTTTTTGCAGGATAATAACAAAAACACAATAAGCGTTAGTGTCAACTGCACAGTTCTCTTTCTCATAATTTTGTTTTTTTAGTTGTTTATTGATTTGAAGATTATATGGTTATCTACTGTGTTAGTAGGATAAAACCTTATTTCTGTTTTCATTGCCAAATCACTTTTAATCTTTATATTCAGTTCATACGAATTGCCGGCAATCAATTGTCTGTCTATCTCTCCTATAAAGGTTCTGTTAACAGGCGCTCTCCCCTCACATAAAATTGTCGCATCAAATTCAAAAGAAAGTTTGACAAGGCAGGGTAAAATCAGGATCTCCCTTGTGTTTCCATACCCGTTTACCAGGGAGATGTGTTCGACATTGACAGATGGTGAAATAGTACCATCTGCAAGAGTCATAAAATTGGAATGAGTTCCAGGCAATGTCATTCGAAAAGAGTTAACCATAACTGAGGTTCTGATATCTTCACCCGACACATTTACCATAAGCCTGCATGCTATATGGTTAAAAGAGAGAATAACTTGTTCGTTTTTAAGCAAAAGAACCGCCTCTCTTTTAGCCCACAGGTAATCTTTTCCGTTTGCCAAACCTGTTGCTATACCCTGAGATATATTTAAAAGTGATGGAAAAGGGGTATTTTCTGATACAGAGTATATATCATAAATGCCTTTTGGAAGCAAAACCCCCTTCTCGGGGACGAGTTCACTGCCACCATATGATGTTGCAATTATGGGACTTCCACCGATATAAGGCCAAAATGTTTGACTGTTAAAAATACAAATCATGGTTTTAAACCCATAAGGAAAGCAGGATGCCTTACTGTCAATCCCTTCAACTGTTTTATTATTGACTTTTAAGCTCTTGAATTCAAGAGTCAGATAAGAGGAGTTATTGTTCTCTTCAATATTTATGTTCTTGCAGCTGCATAGTGAATGCAGGAGCAGAACAATCCAAGCCGCACAAGTTTTCATAGTTGCTTAGAATTTTTAATTCCAAACAAATCTATTCTTAGTTTTAATGAAATAAAAGCCTGAAAATTCGAAATTTATGATTCTATAAAATGTTTTTACATTTTAAGATATTTTAACCTTTTCTGTCTTGAGTAGATTAATTTTTTTAACTTTGGCAACTTAAAATTCACATTTATTTTACGATGTTAAATATTAAACTCCTCAGGGATAATCCCGCTTTTGTGGCTGAACGCCTTGCCGTAAAAAATTTCGATGCTAAAGAGATTATTGAAAAAATTCTCGATCTGGATGTAAAGAGAAGAAACTCCCAGACAGAGGCAGATTCTATACTGGCAGAGCAGAATTCCATATCGCGTGAAGTTGGAAAACTGATGAAGGAGGGGAGTAAAGCTGAAGCAGAGATTGCAAAGGAGCGTGTTGCTCAACTGAAAGAGTTGTCTAAAGAGTTAGAGAACAAAACAGAGGCGTATTCAACTGAGCTAAATGAGCTTATTCTTCTTTTGCCAAACCTTCCACATATTTCTGTTCCCTCAGGAAAAACTCCCGAAGATAATTTAATCGTAAGGGGGGATGGTGAAATCCCTAAGCTTGAAAATGGGATACCTCACTGGGATCTTGCAAAAAAATATGACATTATTGACTTTGATCTTGGAGTAAAGCTGACAGGTGCCGGTTTCCCTGTGTACAAAGGAAAAGGTGCCAAAATACAGAGAGCTCTTATTTCATATTTTCTTGACAGAAACACAGAGGCAGGATATACAGAGGTACAGCCTCCTTTAATGGTAAATGAGGCATCGGGTTACGGAACGGGTCAGTTACCTGATAAGGGTGAACAGATGTACCATGTAGGTCTTGATAATTTCTACCTGATTCCAACTGCCGAAGTGCCTGTAACCAATATTTACAGAGATGTTATTCTATCAATGAATGAGATGCCTGTGAAAGTTACTGCATATACACCATGCTTCAGAAGAGAGGCCGGATCATACGGTAAAGATGTGAGAGGGCTTAACCGCCTTCACCAGTTTGACAAAGTAGAAATTGTACAGGTGTGCCATCCTGAAAAGTCATACGATGCACTTGAGCAGATGGTTTCTCATGTAGAATCAATTGTTGGCTCTTTAGGGCTTCCATATAGGATTCTTAAACTCTGCGGAGGCGACATGAGCTTTACATCTGCACTTACATATGATTTTGAA
>JAUYTX010000034.1 GCA_030695025.1 Bacteroidales bacterium
AAAATTGTACTTGTCTTCCAATATTTTCAAAGATCTATTTTTTATCCATTACTTCGCAGTAAGCCCCTATCGTTTGGGGAGTGCAAAGGTAAACATCTTTTCTTAACTAACAAATAATTCTCGCCTTTTTGTTGAAGAAAATTGACAACTAATTTGAAAAATGCTACCTGACAGTAAATTCTGATGAATATTCAACAGGCAGCCCATTTCCAGTAAACCCTTCAATTTTTATTATGTATTTGCCTGGTAGTGACGAGGTGTGAATATTAATGTCATTTGATACTCCCGGTTTAAGGTCTATCTGGGGGTTCCAGTATAGAAGCGACCTCAAATCAGGAAAGTTGTCCGCCTTGGCAATGCCATTCGCCGTAAATTTTGAGGGGATGAGTGCACCTTGAAAATCCATAATCCTGACATTCCTGCCGAACGTAAGTCCTGAGTAGTCCCTTTTGTAAGTTTTGAATAATACCAATCCTTCAAAGCTTGCATAGCCTACAAAAAATTCTGACCCGTATATAGAGATTGATTTTACCTTCAAGGGATCATAGTTAAAAATCTTGGTATGATCAAAAACAGGTATTCCATCTAAAAGAACAAGAGTATTACCTCTGGAGTAGGATAATGTTTTGTAGCTATCCTCCCACCTCATCTGAAGATCTTGTTTGCCGTCAAGTTTTCGGAAACGCAGTTCGCTAATATATTCAATCATCACCTCCTGCATAACAGGGAATCGTGTGTAATCATCAAGTTTGTAAACAACAGGCTTTGTCCTCAACAGAGGATCGTTGTGAAAAGGCAATTTATCATACAGTGTGTCTATACCAAATCTTCTGCCGATTTGCATTTCTATGCTTCGTTCGCTGAGTGATTGTTCAAATTTTCTGTCCAGAATCAATTTAGGTATGTTATTGTCTACCTTTTTTAAGAAAGGATCATTCAGCTCATATGTAAAATTGTAGGTGGAGTCTGCAGATGGAATTTCCAAAACTATCTCTCTGTCTCCAAAAAAAGAGTTGGTGTAGAAATTAAAAGCACCGATGCTGTCAACTACAGATGAATAGACCTCTGCGTTGTCTCCAACTGCCGAAAGGAATATTATTTTATCCCATAATGAGCCTTCACCCTTTAGATTAACCTTTCCTTTAATTATCTCGCCTTCGTATTCCGGCACATACAATGCATCCGATAAGAATACTCCGTGGTTAATATTGTTTATAAAGGTAGAGATCGATTTGGTATTATCAATCGGTAGAGAGTCAACTTTGACGACAGTAACATTAACCGAAACATTATTATTTCCTGTATTTGATAGTGTAATGGGCACAGTGCTGTTTAGCGGCAAAATTCTACCACCTTGTCCAAATTTTACTTCAACCTCATTTTGAGCTCCAAGCGAAGATAGACTCAAAGCTGACTCTTTCTGCTCATTAGCAATTACAACCGAATTCTCCGTTAAAATTTCAACATTTCCTGGGACCTTTTCGGTTGTGAGTACATTAAAAACAGATATAACTTTTTCAAATAGTTGCGGCTGCTCTTCATTGAGCATCTGTTTTGTATATGCGACAATTCTATAATTGCCTGTTGGAATTGCAGGCGGGAGAGAAATGTGTCCGCTACCTCTTCCGTCAATGAGAAACAATTTTGCTGTCAATACAACTGATGTTGAGTTATGAAGCTCGATATAAGCCACACTGCTTAGATCTGAAAGTTTAAGAGCATTGGAAGCATCCAAACAGTAAGCTGAAAACCAGAGAGTCTCTCCGGCAATATATGAAATTCGGTCAGTTGATAAGTAAATTCTTTCTGTTACTCTATTGCCAGCCTCTGCATTAGCAATACCGGAGCTCATAATAAGCAAGACGCCGGTTATGAAATATTTGAATCTGTTATTCATTCTATTACCAAAATGGTTAAATTTTTAAATATGATCATTTGGCCAAAACCAAGGTTTTATCTTAGTTCCAAACACCCGGCAATCAACACATTTTTTTTCTACCCAAAGACTTGTGTTTTCCGGTTCGGAATAATAGACAATTTCTAATCCTGTAGCAAAGAGAGATTCCATTGGGATAGGATTCTCAGGACTAGATAATATTGACTGACATGACGGACTTTCGTAAATGTTAATATCTTCTGCCTTAGCGAAAATTCTTTTTTTAGATACAATTCCGGCACTTATATAACCAAGTACCTTTTCTTCTGAATTGTTAATACAGCGCAAATTACCTTTTATTTCACTTGGTTGTGGAGCGAAAATTCCTCCAATTTTATCTGAATTTTTTCTAATGTTTTCCCAGTAGTTATAAGCCTCCTTTGTTATTGCCATCTGAATCAACTCCATTGAATACAGATAGTTAATCCTAAGATTACTCGATCCCATTGATGCGATCTCTTTCTGATATACAACATCCTGATTCAGATTTGAAGTCGTTGCAATTAAAATTGAAGTAGATACACCACTATTCCAACAGTGGTACTTGTTCTTTTCCCAAAGAATATCTTTAACACTTTTTGTGTTTGGATCATACTCCAGAAGTGTCATGTATTCAGATTTAAATTCCCAGTCCTCTTTGTAGTTCCACTTATAGTATTTTGTTTTGTTTTCCGGGTCATGTGTGTTTACATAAAATGTTACACTCTTCTTGGAAGGATTAGTAGTAAACCCTATTGAATCAATGGGTGGAGAGGTTAAAACAGGAACAAGGTCTGATTCATATTTTTTAGAACCAATGTTGACACACAATTTATATTTTAAAGCCGGATTAATCCCGATGGTATTGATCTGGTACTCTATCTTTTTGCCTTGTTTGGTTTCGTATCCCATATATTTGACTCCGTTTTGGTTTTCAACCCAAACTGTAGCTTTAGATATATAGTCTATTACATTTTCTGAATTAAGAGCCAGTGAGCGGCTTACCATAACTCGGGTTAAATCATTCTGCAGAATATTTCCCTCTATTACTATCATGTTATCTATTGCCTTTATCTCTTCAGGTTCAAAAGGAGTTATACATCCTTTTGCAACGATTAGTGATATTGTCAAAACAATTCCGATATATATATTTTTCATCGCGCCTCCTGTCAGAATTTAATGTTGTAGTTTATGTAAGGTATGGGTGCACCAAAAATCGAAAGTTTGTATCCCTGAATTTTTGTGCCATTGTTTGTGTCATAGTAAACAGAAAAGGCATTTTTCCTTCCTGTAATATTATAGACCCCGAATGTTATGGTGCTGTGCGTCCAGAGAGTGAGATTGTGGCTAGGCTCAATATTGACAGCGAAGTCCATCCTGAAGTAGTCAGGAATCCGGTATGCATTTCTGTCTGAATAGTAGAGCCTGTAACCGTCTCCGTAATAATATTTGCTAATTGGAATAGTGACCGGTCTACCTGTTGAGTAGTCAACATTTAGTGAAATACTGAACCTTTGAGTAAACTTATAATTTCCAATTAATTTAAAATCATGGGGTTTATCATAAGATGCAGAATACCAGTTTCCGTCATTTATGCTGTACACATCTTTAACGCCACTCTCTTTTAACATTGTTTTTGAGTAAGTGTAAGAAACCCAGCCATTTAATTTGCCGAGAGGTTTTTTTGCCAATAATTCAACCCCATAAGCTCTGCCCTGGGTTTTGAGAACATCTCTTTCAATGTGTTCGTTCATATTTAAAATAGCTCCTCCTTTGTAATCCAAGTAGTCATTCATCTCTTTGTAGTAACCCTCAAGAGATAGTTCTACTCTTCTTCCAAGCGCATTTCTGTAAATTCCGAAAGCTGCCTGCCAACCCTTTTGTGGTTCAATGTTGGCATCACTTAGCTTCCAGATGTCTGTGGGAGAGACAGCAGATGTATTTGATAACATATGAATGTTTTGTCTCATACTGTTAAAACCTGCCTTAACAGAAATATCATCAGTGACAGAGTATCTGGCCGAGACCCTGAACTCAGGGCCATGATATGGTTTAACGATGCCACCCTTACCAACATCTACTGTTTCGGTAATATTTGTTTCGTTTCTATCTTCTGATGCATACTTATAGTATGAGAGAGGGCCAAGTGCAGTATAAAATGTATACCTTAATCCCAGATCAATGGATAGCTTATCAAGAATATTCCAGGTATCGCTTATGTAGAAAGCAAGTTCTGCTGCGTTTTCATCATTCAATCTTTTTGGAATTAAAAGGGATTCAGGACCAACCGGAGTAAGGACTCCCGGAGTAAGATTGTAGTATAGGGCATTGGCACCATAATTTATTGAGTGCTTTTCGTCCATTAGCCAGTTAAAGTTTGTCTTGAAATATAACTGCTTAATGTTAAATTTCATATTGTAGGCATTCACTGGGTTGCCCTTCTCCTCTGTTTTGTAACTGTACTGATCGTATCCGGTGCTTATAACTAAATTGTGTTTGTCACTAATGATATTTCTCCATTTAAAGGAGATGTTCATGTTCTGATAGTTAAAGCTTGTATCCGGACTGAATTTAAACCCGTCACCTGAATAATAACCATACAGATAAAGAGTGTTTTTATTATTCACTTTGTGGCTTACTCCCAAGGTTAAGTCCTGAAATGTGGCAGACCCATCTTTGTATCCGCTTTCCGGAGGCAGTACACCAAGAATCCAGTTAGAGTAGGTAGTTCTTAATCCTGCTATAAAGTTTGTTTTATCTTTAACGATAGGCCCTTCAAGATGGAATTTGCTTGTAAGGAGACCTAAGCCTGCAGATCCGGTAATTTTATTGCTATTTCCATTTCTGCTGTTAATCTCCAGAACCGATGAAATCCGACCTCCGTATTTTGCGGGTATTGTGCTTTTATACAGCTCTATATCATTCACAACATCGGGATTAAATGCCGAAAAGAGACCAAACAGGTGAGTGGGATTATAGATGGTACCCTCATTAAAGAGAATAAGATTCTGGTCTGTGGCACCACCTCTGACATTGAACCCTCCTGAAGATTCTCCCACCGACTTAACTCCCGGAAGAGTTAGTACAATCTTCATCACATCTGCCTCTCCAAATGCAGCAGGAACATGCTTTATCCTATCAATTCTGATTCTCTCAAGTCCCATTTGAGTGCTTCTCATTTTTTGAGTACTCTCTGCAGTAAGAACAATCCCCTTTAATGGATAAACTTTGTCTTTCATCATTACATCCAACTCTCCGTCACCATATACCTCCACCATCAGCTTACTGTCTTCAAGACCATATCCTTTAAGTTGCAGATCATAATTACCTCTGGGTAGCATAATTCTATAAAAACCAAACACATCAGTAGTAACCACAGTGTGCGGCCTCTCGATAAATACAGATACTCCTGCCATTGGCTCTCCGGTTTCTATGTTTTTCACATAACCTCTCAGAAGTGCTCTTCCTGTACCTGGTGTGGCATTTGGGTCACCTATTTTATATAATTTGTTTTCTGATCTGGCAGTATTGTCTGTTGATGATAGCGCTCTTAGATGTTCTTGTGTAATATCTGCAGACTTCTCTTCTGTAAAATAGTTATCAGGTAGGTTAGGCATAATCCCCACCCCTTTAAGAATAAAGAGAGAATTTCCGATTTGCGATAGCGTATACTCCTTCTTTATTAGTTGAGAAGAGAGCTCTTTCAGGAAATTTTCGTAGGTCGTATTTAGAGTTACAAAGAGTGTGTCTTCTCCTTTGTCCACACTATAAAACAATTCAAGCCCTGTTATCCTGAAAACCTCTTTTCTTAAAGAGTCCATTTGGATTTTTTCAAGACTTACTCTGCCGGGAGTTTGTGAGTAACAAACATTACATCCAATAACTGCAAATGCAATTGTAATAAGGATTATCCTTTTCATTTTTTTGTATTAGGGCTTGTTGATTCGACAAACTTTATAATTTCTGAGAAAGTGTTATCGCGATTACTCCTCGCATCTAAATCCTTCTCTCTGATTAGATTTCTTATCTCCTTTCTTTTGGCAGGATAAACCCTGATTATATCTCCTACTCGTTTAACAGTGTAAGCTTTTTCTCCCTTTACCAAGTGGTATGTATATGATGCAAGAAACATCCGCTCCAGCTTACTGTTTGTTGCTGAACTGGCTGATTGGTTTATTCTTTCGGCATATGTCTTTTTAATTTTTTTATATAGCTTAACCGAAGAGTTTGTGTATAGGGCCTCGTAATAACCGGGGCTTAAACCAGAGATATTTTCTCTGTTCTGCGAAACTATATTGTGAAATTCCTTTGTTCCCATAGTAAAGGAATCTACAAAATCCTTATTGAGCACTAGATAGCGACCTGAATAACTTATGAAAAGATATAACTCATCCATATGACTATTCAAGTTCAACATAATGTTGGTATAAGTCTTGTTGTTATATCTGACTGTCCCACTTTGAAATTCAGGTAAGAAGGCAAAGTAGGTTCCGGTGTGGGTGAATTTGTACGCTAAAGGGGCCGTACCTCTGTAAAGATTTGAATAACCCGCCGCATTCTCGGTAAATTTGTTGTAATCTTCTCCTATTTGAGCAAAAAGAGGATAAATGAAAAAACAAAGCAATGGCGCTAATATGAATTTTTTCATAGTATTAATTAAGTATAATGACCTGTATGTGTAAGTGGAAAAAGAATTTGCACAAACTACTGGGATGCAAATATAATAAAGTTTTAATTCTGAGAGTTGTGCTTATTCTCTTTCTGTTTAATTTTACATCGTCTCATTAACTTAGACTGTTATTTCACTCAAAAGTTTGAATGGTATAATTGAAATTCTCAATATTTTTACGAATAATAACTTTGATTTTTATGAATAGAAAATATGAACTGAGAAATGATATTGATGAATTTGGGTTAAGAAAAATTGATAGAGTTATTGAATACCTTGAAAGTTTGAATATTGAGGCGAAAACCTGGTATCACCCTCCTCTTCCAACAATAGATCTTGCAATGGAGTACTGGAAAGATATGCCCGGAACTCATTGTAAAAACCTTTTTTTTAGAAATCATAAGGGAAACAAGCACTATCTGGTTATTTTCGAATGTTCAAAAAACCTCGATATTCATACATTGGACAAGAAACTTCAGCAGGGAAAACTCTCATTTGCGTCTCCTCAAAGAATGAACAAATATCTTGGGGTAGAGCCTGGATCGGTCACACCATTCGGTCTGATAAATGATCAGGAGCATCATGTTTTCCTTTTTATTGACAGTTGTTTGAAGAGTGCTGATGAAATTAGTTTCCACCCAAATGACAATAGGGCAAGTACGGTGGTTAAAGGGGAGGATTTTTTCAGATTTCTTGATAATAGGGGGAACAAATATTCATTAATTGAGGTATAGATGGTTCATTTATCAGGTTATTGCGACATTTTTTTGAATAACTGATATTCTGGTTGTATCAAGTAAGGATCATGAACAAAAGTTGAAGGATTCGATATTTAGGCATAAGTTTTAGATAGTCTAAAAAGGAAATATGTTTTATTTTCACAAATCACTCAACTCCGGCAACCGATTGTTTTAGGGTGCCCTCAAATTTTCCTGGTACTTTTCGGCGACTGCGGAACTCCTCCCTTCGGTCGTCAAACAGTCCTCGTCGTTTCCGAAAAGTAGCCGCGGAAAATTATCGGAAAACAAATGTTGCCTTTGAGTTGAGGATTTGTGAATTCAAGTATTTATATAACTGCCTGACTATGTGGACTGTACAAAACAATATTGCCCGTTTTTTAATTATTACGTTTGCAAGTTTGATCATGCAAATATCTCTGATATCAATTTTGTATTCTATTGTCGATCTAATATTTACAACATGACTTAAATTCAAATAAAAAAGCCCGATGATTTCTCATCGGGCTTGTAAAAGATGGCGGCTAGCTATTCTCCCTCTTGGTATAGATAGGTTGTATCGATTCTTCTATTTGTAGTAGTATGCGTTTGTTTGAAGTAAGTATTCACTGTTAAGTTTTATGTGACTGTTGCTCATGTTATCTTCATCCAATTAATGTTCTCTTTATCAGCCCGGAAAATCCTCCCCACCTGCGGCGGGTCCCCTCCCTCTTCGGGAGCCAAAGTTTTCCTTAGCTGATAATGAGAACATTGTACAATAAAATAGTCCAATATTTCAATAGCCGATGGTACTGCTATAGATAACCTTTTTTACTGATGATTGTGATAAATAAAAAAGCCCGATGATTTCTCATCGGGCTTGTA
>JAUYTX010000052.1 GCA_030695025.1 Bacteroidales bacterium
TAAGAAAAAAATTCTCTGTGCCAGTTTGTGCACGTGTTTTAATGTGTATACCAGTTACCACTAAGTGGCGCGGAGATTTATGTATTGTAAAAGAGCCAATTCTTTGAATTAGAATTGGCTCTTTTGTATGTATTTATTGAGATTTTCGCGGTGCTCTGGGTGTGTTAGGCGCTTTTTCTGCGTCCTTTGTTCCAGAAATCGCCACTTTTGCGTTTGTCTCCGTTGCCGCCGTTGCCTGTGTACTCAGAAGTGCTTCCACTTACCTTTTCCCATTTGCTTGAATATTCTCTTGGCTTGTCCTGACCTCTGCTGCTTGAGTAACCTCTTGGCTGGTCAGAGTTTCTGCTCTCAGCAGATCTCTCCGGTCTTGGTGCATAGCTGCCTGCCTGACCTCTGTTTGAGTATTCTCTTGGCTTATCCTGACCTCTGCTGCTTGAGTATCCTCTTGGCTGGTCTGAGTTTCTGCTTCTTGAATATTCTCTAGGCTGGTCCTGAGTTCTGCTCCTTGAGTATTCTCTAGGTTGGTCCTGGGTTCTTACGCTTGCGCTTTCTCTGCTGTTCTCTCTGTTTGGCGAGTATTCCCTTACTTGATTTCTGCCTGAGGTGCTTCTTGATCTCGCTCCTCTGGGTGAGCTCTCCTGAGTCTTTTCGCTTTTGGTGTCAGAACCTTTAGGTTTGCTTCTCTGCATGCGTTCGACTTTCTCTATACAAACTGCACATTCAAAATCGTGACCCTTTACTACATCAATATCTTTACCTATAAGCTTCTGAATGCTTTTTAGTAAACCTATTTCGCCTGAATCACAGAACGAAAATGCAGTACCCGAATAACCGGCTCTGCCTGTACGCCCAATCCTGTGTACGTATGTCTCAGGAGTTTCAGGGAGGTCAAAGTTAACTACATGGGAGATCTGACTGATGTCAATTCCCCTTGCTGCAATGTCAGTTGCAACCAGTACTCTGGTTCTTTTCTTCTTGAAGTTCAATAGACTCTTCTGCCTTGCACTCTGAGATTTATTACCGTGAATTGCATCACAAACAATACCTGCTCTTAAAAGGTTTTTTGAAAGCTTATCGGCTCCATGTTTGGTTCTTGAGAATACCAATACCGAATCGGTAGCTTGAGTCTCAAGGATATCTATAAGAAGGTCAGTCTTTCTGCCTTTGTCAGCAAAGTAAAGAAACTGATCAATTGCTTCTACTGTTGTCGAAGATGGAGTTACCTCAATTTTCACAGGATCGTGCAAAAGCGACTGAGCAAGACTCAATATCTCATTAGGCATTGTTGCCGAGAAGAGGAGAGTCTGTTTGTTCTGTGGTAAAAGAGCTATAATTTTCTGAATATCCGTGATAAATCCCATGTCAAGCATAAGATCTGCCTCGTCAAGGACAAAATGTTCAATTAATGAAAGGTTAATGTAACCTTGATTAATAAGGTCCAGAAGCCTTCCCGGGGTAGCAATTACAATGTCAATACCGTTGCGAAGTGCATCGGTTTGTGAACGCTGGCTTACACCACCATAAACAACAGTGTGTTTTAGGCCGGTATACCTTCCGTATTTTGCAAAACTCTCTGAAACCTGCACTGCCAGTTCCCTTGTAGGGGTAAGCACCAGTGCTCTGATTGGCTGTCTTTTGTTGTGTTTTTTGCCAAACATTTGCGGAGCTGCGTTCTCTGTTAATTTCTGAATAATTGGAATAGCAAAAGCTGCTGTTTTTCCGGTTCCTGTTTGGGCACATCCCAAAACGTCTTTTCCCTCTAATAAAACCGGTATTGCCTGTTCCTGAATGGGAGTTGGGACTATATAGCCCTCGTTTATCAGAGCCTTTAAAATAGGCTCGATAAGTGATAAATTGTTAAATGTCATTAAATTTTTCTCGATGATTGCGTTGATTAGTTGATTTTCACAAAACCATGTGAATTGAATCAACGACTTTGTAGAAAGGCGCGAAGGTATGACAATTAATTCATATAATTGCCAAGTTCTTTGAAAAGATTGCCAAAAGCCTGCTCGACAGATGCCTTAATTAGCTCTTTGTCAATTATAAAGCCCTCTTTGTAAATTGATGTAACAAAATCGTCATGAGCCCTTCCATTTCTATAATCGGGCTCTCTTTTAGGGTGTTTGAGGTATTTTGAGATAAGTGAGATCTCCTCACTGATGTTTAAAACGGCATGGTAAAAGAGCGTTTTTCCATTAAGATACATTGAGGAGCCGAGTATCTTTTTCTCACCAATGGAGAGGTCGGAGATACCTTTGGAGTTCAGGTTTTTAATGCCTGTTTTTGATAACTCCTCAATAAGCTTAGCATTTATAAGGCGGAATATATCTTTTGGTTTGCCCAGGGATTCGGAGGAGATTTTTGACGAGAAGACCAGCATCCGGGGCGAAAGCACAACGCTCTCGCCACCGGTTGGTCTTTTGTACACCTTAATGCCATCATTTACAACCTCTTGAGTATTTAAGGAGTTTTCGGCACTATTGGCTCTGCCCAGAATTATATAGATATTATCTGGTTGCCAAAAGGTTATACCAAAATTTGAGTCCGATTCCAGAACCTGCAAATCAGGAAGGTCGTACTTCTGAACAAGATTAGTCATTTGCGCATAGATTTGTTTAAATCCTATTTGTGAATGGCCTGGTCAACTGCTTCGAATCCGGCCTCCATAAATACCTCCGATACGGTAGGGTGGGTATGCACTGTCCGGGCAATGTCATAAACTGTTGATTCAAGCTGCATATATGCTGAGGCTTCGTTTATCAGATCGGTTGCATTTGGGGCAACAATCTGAACACCAAGAACCTCCCCGTATTTAATGTCTGAGAGAATTCTTACAAAACCTTCGGCAGAGCCCTCTGTCTGCGCCTTACCGTTAGCTGCCAGCGAAAACTCACTTACCTTAAATTCAACACCAAGCTCCTTAATCTGAGCCTCGGTCATACCAATCTGGGCAGCTTCGGGAACGGTATACATATTCATTGGAATCTTGTTCATATCAAGTTTCTCTTTAATTCCTCCAAGGCGATTTACAACATTCAGCCCCTGGGCAGAGCCCACATGTGCAAACATACTTAAGCCGTTTACATCTCCAACGGCATAAATACCCTTGACCGAAGTTTCAAAATGCTCATCAACAGATATGTAGCCATCAGCAATATCAATTGCAACATCAGAGTCTATCATATTGGCTTTCCGATCTGATGCGTTAATAATCATATCGCAAGGAATCTCCTCTCCATTCAGATTCAAGAGACCACTTTTATAAATGCCATCAGTTGAATCAAGTCTGATATTAAACAGAACCTTTATCTTCTCCTTTTTTAACTTATTGAGAATAAAGTCACTCACATAGGAGTCTGCCTTAGGCATAATTTTGTCGGTGTCCGAAACCAGAGTTACACCCCGGCCGGTCATTCCAAACAACTGAGCAAGCTCAACTGCTACGGGGCTTTTGCCAACAACCACTATGTTTTGAGGAATTTCCATCTCTTTAAACATCATCTCAGGCTCAATAACCAACCCATCAATGCTGTTCTTAATCTTTGGAGATGATGAGCCGGTGGCAATAATAATATTTTTTGCCTCGATTAATCTATTGTCTGCCAAAACTGAATTTGCTGTAACAATCTTTGCCTCTCCCTTGATAATCTCAACAGCGTTCTTTTTTAAAAGAAACTCGACGCCACCGGTAAGCTTTTTGACAATACCATCTGAACGTTTAACTGCCTTGTTCCAGTTGAATGAAACAGAACCCTTTTCGATGCCGTCAATACCAAAACGAGAGGCATCCTTGGTTATTCTCTGGTAGAGTTTAACACTCTCCATCAGAGACTTGGAAGGTATACAACCCCAGTTGAGACACATGCCGCCAATCTGATTTTTCTCTATGATAGCAGTCTTTAAACCTGTCTGTCCAGCCCTTATCGCAGCAACATATCCTGCAGGGCCGGAGCCGATTATTATTAAATCATACATTGTAATGCTCTCCATTTTAGTCAATTATAAGCGTGATAGGGTCAGAGAGATAACCAATGACCGAATTTATGAATCTGGCGGTCTCGCCACCATCTGCAATCCTGTGATCAACAGAGAGTGAGAGCGGCAGAACTGTTCCTATTGCAATCTGGTTATCCTTTACGATAGGCTTCTGATGAATTCTTCCTATGCCAAGGATTCCGGCCTGAGGGTAATTAATCACAGGGACCGCAAAGAGACCTCCGATGCTTCCGTAGCTGGTAATTGTGAATGTACCATCCTTCATATCATCAAGAGTCAGTTTGCCATCTCTTGCTTTGTCCGATAACTTCTGAATTTCTAAGGCTATCTCTTTAACAGAGAGCTTGTCGGCATTACGAATTACCGGAACAACAAGCCCCTTTTCGGTATCGGTGGCTATGCCAATATTGTAATACCTCTTATAGATCATATTGCCCTTCTCTACATCCATTTCAGAGTTTAGTGCTCTGAACTTTTTGAGAGAAAGTGCAGTGGCCTTAATTATGAAAGCAAGGTAGGTGAGTTTAACACCCTCTGAACTGTACCTCTCTTTATGCCTGTTTCTTAATGAGACAAGATCAGAGATTTCGGCCTCTTCGAAAACGGTCATGTGGGCAGCGTTGTGCTTGCTCTGAATCATGTTCTTGGCAATTGTCTTTCTAATCTGGCTTAACGGTTCAACCTCTACCTGGTTAACAGAGGCAAACGTACCGGCAGATGAATATGATGCTGAACCCTGATTGGATTGCGAATTGCCTCCGCTTAAACCTCTACCCGAGGTTGTAAAACCTTTAATGTCATCTTTGGTAACGCGGCCACCTGGGCCTGTTCCCTTGACCTGATTAATATCAATGCCCATATCTTTTGCCATAGCCCTGGCAACAGGTGTGGCAAGAGTCCTTCCGGCTTTACCTTGAGTAACTGCAACCTGCTGAACACCCTCGATGCTGGCAGAGAGAACAATACTGTTCCCTGCAACCTCAAGAGTACCAACAACACCTGCGCCCTCTTCTTCAACAAGCTCAGTTTTCTTTTTCTCAGCCTGAGGCAGAGCTGCCTCAGCAATAGCTGCTTCGCCCTCAACGCCCTCAATATCAATCTCAACAAGTGCTGCGCCAACATGAATAGTCTCACCCGGCTTGCCGAATTTTGCGGCAATTATACCATCTCTGGGCGAAGGAATTGCAGTCACAACCTTATCGGTCTCCATCGTAACAAGCGGATCGCCCATCTTCACTGCCTGACCCTTCTCTACATGCCACTCTACAATTATTCCCTCTTCAAGCCCCTCCCCAATGTCAGGGAATTTAAATATATATCTCATAATACTAGTATTTTACAGTTCTTTCGATTTCGTAGAAAATTTTGTAGGGGTCCTGCATGTAGTGGTGCTCTCCCTTAGGAAGAGGTACAATTACGTCAAATCCCGATACCCTTGCAGGTGGTGCCTCCAGGTGGAGAAATGCCTCCTCAAGCGCTATCTGGCTTATCTCTGAGCCAACACCGTAAGTTTTTGGCCCCTCTGTTACAGTTATTATTCTACCGGTCTTTTTAACCGATTTTGCGATAGTTTCACGGTCGATAGGGTAGATAGACCTCAAATCTATTATCTCTACGCTAATTCCGGCCTCTTTTGCCATTACGGCGGCCTTTTGCACCTCTCTTACCATTGCACCGTATGCAACAACAGTAACATCGGTACCCTGAGCAATAACATTTGCCTTTCCAAGCGGAATTGTAAATTTACCCTCGGCAACCTCCTGCTTGATGGCACGATAGATTCTCTTAGGCTCCATAAACAATATAGTATCGTTACTCTCAATGGCTGCAATCAACATTCCCTTTGCATCGTGGGGAGTTGAAGGAACGACAACCTTAAGACCCGGAATGTGGCCGAAAATTGTCTCCATGCTTTCGCTGTGGTGCTCAAGTGCATTAATACCTCCTCCATAGGGCATTCTTATTACAATAGGAGTCTCATATTTACCTCTGCTACGGTTTCTCATACGAGAGGCGTGGCTTATTATCTGATTAAAGGCGGGGTAGATGAATCCGCAAAACTGCATCTCAACTACAGGCCTCAAACCTGCAACGGCCATACCTATTGCGGTCCCCACAATACCTGACTCAGCAAGCGGGCTGTCAAAGACCCTCTGAACACCATACTTCTTTTGCAACCCTTCGGTTACCCTAAAGACTCCACCCTCAACGCCAACGTCCTGACCGTAAACAATTACTGTTTTATCTTCGGCAAGTTTTAAATCCAATGCATCATTAATTGCATTGACCATATTCATTATTTTCATACTTCTGTCAATTATTGTTGTTTAACCTTACCGGATTTCCATTGCAAATATCTGTCGTACTGTTTCTCCTGCTCTTTGAGATCGTCCGGCATCTCAGCATAAAGATGTTTAAATACATCCTCCTTTGGATATGGAGGGTGGTTTTCGGCCTCTATGAACTGCCTGTCAATCTCCACTTTAAACTGAGGAATTATTTTATCCTCCTCCTTTTCACTCCACAAACCTTTGTCAATGAGATAGGCCTTAAGACGCTTCATTGGGTCTTTCTCTTCCCAGGCATCCTCCTCCTCTTTGGTCCTGTACTTACTGGGGTCGTCAGATGTTGTGTGTGCGCCCTTACGATAGGTAACCGCCTCAATCAGAACCGGACCTTCACCGTTAAGGCAAAGCTTTGCAGCCTCCTCAACAACCCTATACATCGCAAAAAAGTCGTTTCCATCAACCATTATACCTTTAACTCCGTATGCAACCGACTTAATAGCAAGGTTTTCCGAAGCAGTCTGAACACTGGTAGGGGTTGAGATACCATATTGGTTATTCTGAATAATAAAGACTACCGGAACTTTCCATACACCGGCAAAATTCACAGCCTCGTGAAAATCTCCCTCCGAAGTTCCTCCGTCACCCACAAATGCGTAGGCAACCTTCTTCTCCTTATTGTACTTGATTGCATAACCTATTCCTGCAGCGTGAATCAGCTGAGAAGCAATAGGTACACTAATAGGCAGAGTGAAATTTGCGTTTTTAAAATTCGAACCCTCTTCATTACCCATAAAATAGAGGAACATCTCTTTGAGAGTCACCCCCTTGGCAAGCATTGTGCCCAATTCCCGAAAGGCAGGCACCATCCAGTCGTGGTCTTTAATAACTGCACCCACTCCCGCGGCAATTGCCTCCTGTCCGTAGTTTGGAGGATAGGTATAAATTCTTCCCTGACGCTGATATGATACTATTTGAAGGTCAGCAGTACGGGCAAACAGCATATCCTTATATATCTTGACCAGCCTTTCTGAATCAATTTCAGGCATCCACTTGGTATTTATTACCTTACCGTCGTTATCGATAACCTGAAATATCTTATTTTTTAAAGGTGTATATTCTTTAAACATTTTACGGTATTATTTTATTATTTGTATTAAGTATAACATCCGAAAGGTCATTTTGTTGAAATTAGAAATTTCTCAGATTTGATATTGGCTTTTTTCCTATTTTTGAAAACAATTCAGAACTTTTTGCAGTAGCCATTTTCAAAGAATTTACCAATGACAAAACAAGAGATTAAAGAACTTCTCACAAGAGATTTTTTTGAAGACTTTGCCAAGCAGTGCGCT
This sequence comes from Bacteroidales bacterium, assembly GCA_030695025.1. Classification (GTDB taxonomy): domain Bacteria; phylum Bacteroidota; class Bacteroidia; order Bacteroidales; family UBA932; genus Bact-08. The sequence continues at coordinate 7,637 of JAUYTX010000052.1, forward strand.
ACTATAATAAAGGCAGAGGAGGATGAGGAGACCCTATTTGAGTTGCTTTGTGATCTGGTGGGGAGAGATAAGGGGAGGCTTGCCCTGCTGGGGCTTTCTAAGAGTGCCGAGGTTAACAGGGCGGAGTTTCGTGCCGCTTATGTATTTGAATACACCTATTTATCAGACCCGGAGTTTCTGGAAAAGAGAGTAGAGGAGTTTGCTGCTTTGTTTCCGCAGGTAAAAGGAGAGAGCGCAAAGAGGCACTTTAGCAAGATAATGGCCCATCTTCTGGGCAGAATTGACAATGATAAATATCATAACCAACTGGAAGTAGTTGCAGCATCGTGTGTCGATTGGGTTATCAATCAAAAGGTGAGGGTAGCGGTGGTGGTATGGGCAGTTGAATGCCTATTAACACTAAAGGCCAGATATGAATGGCTCCCCGAAATTTTGGACGAGATTCTTGATAATTTGACCGAAAACCCCACAGCCGGAATGAAAGTAAGGCTCAAAAAATGGAAATTTTACAGGCATTAAATCTTTCAATTTGTCATATTATTTTGATATTTTCGTTCAATATTTAAATAATCCTAAAATATTCTCAAAATTATTTGATGCATTCTGCCAAAAAGAGTGCATTTTATTTATTTATGATAATAATTTAAAAAAACTCAAAAAACCTTTGTTGTATTAATTTTTTTATACATTTGCACGGTGTAATTATAAAAAGAGATTACAAATTATAATGCAATAATGATATCAAATAAAATCATAACAACACCCCAAATAAGAGAATACTCTTATGGCATTATTGCAGCTACCGCTCATATCATTCTGATATGGGTCATTTCACTATTTATTTTTATGGTCATTACCTGACTTTAAGGATCCCGTTTAGGCATATAAAATTTAATTGCTTGCACAGGATCCTGAGGCAAGGGGGCGAAGCCTTTTATTTTCAACAAGAAAAGAAGATTTTAAAATAGGATAACAGAGCACAATTTTGATTGAAATGACAAAATTAAGAAGCAAAGAGAGTACTGAGGGCAGAAAGATGGCAGGGGCAAGAGCCCTCTGGAGGGCTAACGGAATGAGTGAATCACATTTTGGCAAGCCTATTATAGCAATCGCCAACTCTTTCACACAATTTGTACCCGGCCATGTTCACCTGCACCAAACAGGGCAACAGATAAAGGCCATTATCGAAAGTGAAGGCTGCTTTGCTGCTGAGTTCAATACAATAGCAATAGACGACGGAATAGCAATGGGCCATAGCGGAATGTTGTACTCACTGCCATCACGCGACCTTATAGCCGACAGTGTTGAGTACATGTGCAACGCACACAAGGCCGACGCCCTTATCTGCATTACTAATTGCGATAAAATTACACCCGGAATGTTGATGGCAATCATGAGGCTTAACATTCCTGCGATAATAGTATCAGGAGGCCCAATGGAGGCCGGTATTGTAAATGGTAAAAACCGCGATCTGGTAGATATAATGGTAGCGGCAGGCGATAAAACAATTGCAAAAGAGCAAGTTGAAGCACTCGAAAAGGGGGCCTGCCCAACATGCGGCAGCTGCTCGGGAATGTTTACCGCAAACTCAATGAATTGTCTCTCAGAAGCTTTAGGGCTTGCACTCCCTGGAAACGGAACCATTCTTGCAACCCATAAAAGACGTAAAGATCTCATAGAGAGTGCCGCAAAACTAATTGTAAAGAGAGCAGGTGATTACTACTTTAAAGGAGATAAAAGCGCTCTGCCACGCTCAATAGCCACACGAGAGGCCTTTTTGAACGCAATGTCACTGGATATTGCAATGGGTGGATCTACAAACACAATCCTCCATCTACTGGCAATAGCATCTGAAGCAGAGGTCAATTTTAACCTAAATGATATTGACAACCTCTCACGCAGAGTCCCCGTACTGTGTAAAGTGGCTCCAAACGGCCATTTTCACATGCAGGATGTAAACAGGGCAGGAGGGGTGATGAGAATACTGGGAGAACTTGCAAAGGGAGGGCTTATTGATGCCGGTGTTACAAGAATTGACTACAAGACATTGGAAGAAGCGCTCACAGAAAACGACATAACCTCATACGCACTTTCACAAAAGGCACGACTCAACTACCTGAGCGCACCAGGAAATGTAAAATCATCTCAGATGGCATCTCAGGAGAGGTATCACCACACCTTTGACTCTGACCCTGAAGATGGATGCATAAGGGATATTCAAAATAGCTATCTGAAAGATGGCGGACTTGCAGTTCTCTACGGAAACATTGCCCAAAACGGAGCAATTGTCAAGACTGCAGGAGTAAACGAAAACCTCTTTCACTTCAGGGGAAAGGCAATAATATTCGAATCACAGGAGGCTGCTGCAGAGGGAATTCTCTCGGGTGTAGTTAAGCCGGGCAATATTGTGGTAATCAGATATGAGGGGCCAAAAGGCGGACCGGGAATGCAAGAGATGCTATATCCAACATCCTATCTTAAATCTGCAGGGCTGGCCGAATGCTCTGCCCTTATTACCGATGGGCGCTTTTCAGGCGGAAGCTCAGGCCTCTCCATAGGCCACATCTCACCCGAAGCAGCATCAGGTGGTAACCTCGCTCTACTCGAAAACGGAGATATAATTGAGATAAACATACCCGAAAGAGAGCTCTGCGTCCTTATTGACCATACAGAAATGCAACGTCGCAGAGAGGCAATGGAGAGCAAAGGGGCAGAGGCATACAAACCACACAAGAGAGAAAGAGCTGTTAGTAAATCACTTAAAGCCTACGCACTGCTCGTGTCTTCGGCAGACCGTGGAGCAGTAAGAGTAATTGAATAGAGAATTATGACCAAGAAAAAGATAAATGGAGCAGAGGCGCTGTTGTTGTCTCTTTTAAAAGAGGGAGTTGACACCATGTTCGGATACCCCGGAGGGACAATAATTCCTCTTTACGACCAACTATACACCTATGCCGACAGGTTCAACCACATACTAGTAAGGCACGAACAGTGCGCAGTGCACGCAGCCGAAGGCTACTCAAGGGCAACAGGCAAGGTTGGTGTATGTATTGCAACAGCGGGGCCGGGCGCAACCAACACTGTTACCGGTATTGCAGATGCATATATGGATTCGACACCAATTGTCTGCATTACCGCACAGGTAGGAGTAGAGAAGCTGGGAACCAACTTCTTCCAGGAAGCTGACACAATAAGCATAACTATTCCGGTAACAAAATGGAGTTACCAGATTACATCAGCAAGTGAGATTCCTCAGATTGTTGCCAAAGCATTTTACATAGCACGTACAGGAAGGCCCGGCCCGGTTCTGATAAGTCTCACAAAGACAGCCCAGGTAGAGATGACAGAGTTTGAATACGGCCACTACCGGCCGATAAATGTTTTAGGCGAAATTAAGAGCGCCAATATTTCATCTCTTGCGAAGGAGGCGGCAAAGATGATTAATGAATCAAAAAGACCGCTTATTATTGCCGGGCAGGGTGTAATTATCTCCGGAGCAGAGCGACAGTTGTGCAATCTGGCAGAAATGGGCAATATTCCGGTAGCCTGTACCCTCATGGGACTCTCTTCAATACCAACATCACACCCGCTTTTTGCAGGAAATGTAGGTATGCACGGCAATCTTGCTCCAAATATGATGACTCAGCAGAGTGACCTGATAATAGCCATAGGAATGAGATTCAGCGACCGGGTAACCGGAGACACAGCAAGATATGCTCCCAATGCAAAGGTCATTCATATAGATATCGACAAGGCCGAATTCAACAAAAATATAAAAACACACCTTGCAATACTTGGCGATGCAGCAGAGGTAGTTGCAACAATTCTCCCCAAAATCAAATGCAAGACCAGAACCAAATGGTCTACATTTATGAAAGAGGCATGGGCGAGGGAGAGAGGAGCAGTAATAGATAAAGCACTTACAGGAAGTCAGAAAGGAGATATATCTATGGCACAGGCAGTTGACGCATTGTCAAAAGCAGTTGGAGGAGAAGCCATTATTGTAACAGATGTAGGACAGCACCAGATGTTCAGTGCCAGATACTCCAAATTCAATAAGACACGAAGCATGATAACCTCTGGAGGCCTGGGTACGATGGGTTACGGCCTGCCTGCAGCAATAGGGGCCAAGATAGGGGTTCCCGATCGTGAAGTTGTGGCTGTTGTTGGTGACGGAGGCCTGCAGATGTCTCTGCAAGAGCTTGGAACCATAATGCAATCGGGAGTTGGGGTTAAGATTGTACTTCTAAACAACTCATTTCTGGGAATGGTAAGACAGTGGCAGGAGCTCTTCTTCATGCGCAGATATTCATTCACCCATATGGTAAACCCCGATTTTGTGAAGATAGCGCAAGCTTATGATATTGAATGTGAAAGAGTTGAAAAGTATAAAAATTTGAATAAATCTTTGGAAAAGATGCTTTCACACAAAGGGGCATACCTGCTTGAGATAAAAACAATAAAAGAAGAAAATGTATTCCCGATGGTTCCCGCCGGGGCCTCATTAGACGATATAATTTTTTAATAAGCTAAATATTAGTGCCATGAAAAGAGAGTACATAGTAGTTGCTTTTGTCAACAACCAGATTTCGGTTCTAAACAGGATCACATCTGCCTATCTCAAAAGACATATTAATATTGAGAGCCTGAATGTGTCGGAGTCGTATATCAAAGGGGTAAGCACCGTTGTAATATCGGCAATTACCACCAAAGAGACAATTGAGATGATTGTGAATCAGCTTGCAAATGCCATTGACATTCTGAATGTAGATTTTTACCTTCAGGAGGATCTCATTTACAAAGAGATGGCACTTTATAAAGTGGCATCAAAAATACTTGACAACAAAAGCAGTTTCGACCATATCCTAAATAACTCAAACAGCAGAGTAATAGAGATAAACAATGAATTCCTCATTCTGGAAAAATCGGGATCACGCAACGAACTCGAAAAGCTCAAAGACAAACTGGAACACATGAACCTACTCACCGGATTTTCAAGGTCGGGCAATGTTGTATTGCACAGAGAGTCTATGGAAAATTTAATGCAAAAAGTATCATAAAGAAATAATCATAACATATTAATAATAAAAACACTAACTAACATTATGGCAAAATTAAATTTTGGCGGCACACAAGAAAATGTAGTCACCCGCGAAGAGTTCTCTCTTCAAAAAGCAAAAGAGGTACTTAAAGAGGAAACAATAGCAATAATTGGCTACGGAATTCAAGGCCCGGGACAGGCTCTCAACCTTAAGGATAATGGCTTCAATGTAATTGTAGGACAACGCTCAGGCACAAAGAGTTGGGATAAGGCAGTAGCAGATGGCTGGGTTCCGGGTGAAACCCTCTTCGAAATATCAGAAGCAGCCCAAAGAGGCACAATTCTCCAGTACCTTCTCTCAGATGCAGGGCAGATTCAACTCTGGCCCGAAATCAAAAAGCAACTCACCCCGGGTAAGGCACTCTACTTTTCACACGGCTTTGCAATAACCTACAGCGAGAGGACGGGAATTGTACCTCCTGCAGATGTTGATGTAATCCTTGTAGCACCGAAAGGATCAGGCACTTCACTCCGAAGACTCTTTCTGGAGGGCAGGGGGTTAAACTCAAGCTACGCTATCTATAGTGATGCAACAGGAAAGGCATTCGAGAGGGTTGTGGCACTGGGAGTTGGCATAGGTTCGGGCTATCTCTTTGAGACAACCTTTAAAAAAGAGGTCTATTCAGACCTAACAGGCGAAAGAGGAACACTTATGGGTGCAATTCAGGGCATATTTGCAGCTCAGTATGAGACACTAAGAGAGAATGGACACTCTCCATCGGAGGCATTTAACGAGACAGTTGAAGAGCTCACTCAGAGCCTAATGCCACTTGTCGCCGAAAACGGAATGGACTGGATGTATGCAAACTGCTCAACAACAGCACAAAGAGGCGCACTCGACTGGTGGAAAAAATTCAGAGATGCATCACTTCCTGTATTCAAAGAGCTCTACAAAGAGGTAGCATCGGGTAACGAAGCACAAAAGTCAATAGACTCAAACAGCAAACCAGACTACAGAATCAAACTCGAAAAAGAGCTTGATGACCTGAAAAAGAGCGAAATGTGGCAGGCCGGCGAAGTTGTAAGAAGCCTAAGACCAGAACGAAACAAATAGATTAGAAATGAGCTATTTTCCCTCCCTAAAGGATATCTCCCGTGCACGACTCACAATCAGAGAGGTTGTAAACCCAACCCCTCTGACCGAAAACCTTAATCTTTCGGAGCGATATGGGGCAGAAATACTTCTCAAAAGAGAAGACCTGCAGGTTGTGAGATCGTACAAAATTCGAGGTGCGTTCAATAAAATAAAGAGCCTAACAGCCAATCAGTTGAAGAAGGGCATCGTATGTGCCAGTGCAGGTAACCACGCACAAGGAGTAGCCTACTCCTGCCAGAAGCTGGGCATCAAAGGCACCATCTTTATGCCCGCCACAACACCTAAACAAAAGGTAGAGCAGGTTAAGATGTTTGGCAGAGGTTTTACCGAAATCCAACTCATAGGCGACACCTATGACGCATCATGCTGCGAGGCCAAAAAGTACTGCCATGAGAGCGGCAAAACCTTTATACACCCCTTTGACGACCCCAAAATCATCGAAGGCCAGGCCACCATAGGTATTGAGATACTAGAAGGTTGTCCACGTCATATAGACTACCTAATTATACCTGTTGGCGGTGGCGGCCTTGCGGCAGGAGTAGGGGCCTACTTTAAACAGATGAGCCCAGACACCAAAATCATTGGTATTGAGCCTGCCGGAGCGCAAAGCATGAGGGCATCTTTCAATAGCGGAAAGGTCGAACAGCTTGACTCTATTGACAGATTCATTGACGGGGCGGCAGTCAAAAGAGTGGGAGATATCACCTATCCAGTATGTAAAGAGGTTCTTGATGAGATAATTGCGGTGCCCGAAGGGGCAGTCTGCACAACAATTCTGCAACTCTACAACCAGAACGCAATTGTGGCCGAACCGGCAGGAGCTCTCTCAATAGCCGCCCTCGAGTTCTGTAAAGAGCAGATCAAGGGTAAAACCGTAGTCTGCATCGTAAGCGGCAGCAATAACGACATCACCCGAACAGAGGAGATACGGGAGCGATCGCTACTCTATGAAGGGCTTAAACATTACTTTATTATCCGCTTTCCTCAACGCTCAGGTGCACTCCTCTCGTTTATTCGTGATGTTATGGGGCCAAATGACGACATCACACACTTTGCATATTCCAAAAAGACAAACAGAGATCAGGGTCCGGCACTCATAGGTATTGAGCTGGCAAACTCAAACGATTTTAATGCCCTGATAAACAGAATGAACGAACAAAAAATAGTTTACGAATATATTAACCAACGGGAAGACCTTTTTGGAATTCTCATCTAACCACAAATCAAATGGACTGGTCTAAACTCGCCTTCTCCTACACAAAAACAAACACAATCATCACATCACTCTTCAAAAACGGAGAGTGGGGGCCGCTTGAGAGCAGCACAGACGACACTATCAGAATAAGCGCACTGGCAGGATCGCTGCAGTACGGGATTGAGGCATTCGAAGGTCTTAAAGCCTACGAAGGTTGCGATGGCAAAATACGCCTCTTTCGCCCTGAGGAGAATGCAAAACGGCTTAAAAGGTCGGCAGATTTCCTTGGCATTCAGGCGCCCTGTACCGATATGTTTATAAAGGCATGTGAGAGGGCAGTGCTGGAGAATCGCGAGTTTTTACCTCCATATTCATCTGGAGCATCACTTTATATAAGACCCTTTATTATAGGTGTTAATCCGCAAGTTGGACTTATTTGCCCGCATGAAGTTTTATTTGTTGTAGCTGTTACCCCGGTGGGAGCATATGCAGCAGAGGCACTAAAACCCATAAAGGTTCTTCTTGCCAGAGATCACGACAGGGCAGCGCCAATGGGAACCGGCAGTTATAAAATAGGCGGTAACTATGCAGCAGCCATGCTTGCCGGAATCAAGGCCAAACAACAGGGCTATGCAATGGTTTTATATCTGGAATCGGCCAATCGAAAGTATATTGACGAGTTCTCCTCTTCAAACTTCTTTGGAATTAAAGACAACAGCTACATAACACCCGATTCTGATACCGTTTTACCATCTATAACCAATAAATCACTATTGCAGCTGGCTCAGGATATGGGATTGACTACAGAACGGCGTAAAATAGCCCTGGAAGAGCTTCACGAAATGGATGAGATTGGCGCTTGCGGTACGGCTGTTGTCATAACACCTGTGCACGAGGTTGTAGATAAGCATAACAACATCACTATTAAAGTTGGTGAAAGCGAAAGGGCAGGACACATATCAACCGCTCTTTATAACAAACTCACCGGTATTCAATTTGGTCGCGAATATGACCAACACAACTGGTGTCGCGTTATTGCTTGAGAGCTTTACTAATTTTTCAGCATTTTGTAAGCATTCTGTAAGGGTTTTGTATGCAAATTATTAGATTTAATGTTATAAATTCGCGCACAAAGGATTAGACTACTATATAAAATTCTAATTCTGAAAGTTTTAAAAATTTATCAAATTCTCATTTGTATGAAAAATTATTTTTTTATTTGCATCGCTCTAGTATTGATTAGTTTTATTGCTATTAATCAGACTACAGCACAAGAACCCCCTCCAATTGACCAAGAGGTTGGTGATTCTGGAGATGAGGGAGGAGGAGTAACAATTGTTTGTGATCAAGATTGGAGAGGAAAAACAGAAGCTTTATGTTGGAAACAACGTGTTACTATTCCAGGAAGACCACCTTGTGAATGGACAGGTCTGCGAACTGTTTGTA
>JAUYTX010000053.1 GCA_030695025.1 Bacteroidales bacterium
GTTTAATGCCCGAATGGAGTTATGTACAGAAACGTATGTAAACAGATATCGCCTGAGTTACCTCAGGCGATTCCCATATGCTATTCTAAAGGGTGGTGATTTGTGGATTCTAAGAATCACCGAATTAAAATTTACCGATAACCGATTGGGGTTCGGCAAAAAAGTAATTTGGAAAAGGGAGCCTTAAAGGTTAAATGCCTTTTTGACAAGCTCTACCGAATCTAACTTTTCCCACGAGAAAAACTGAACCATCTCCTTAACCTTAGGGCCGTTTCCATTACCGTTACCTAATTCAACTTCGGCCTCAAACGGGTCTCTTCCCATGTGACCGTATGCTGCAGTAACTTCATAAATTGGCTTTTTGAGTCCAAATTTTTCAATGATGCTTGCAGGTCTTAAATCAAATATTTTGTTTACAATCTCTGCAATTTCAGCATCTTTTTTATATTTTGCGCTGTTGTTCTTGAAGGCGGTACCGTATGTATTTACAAATATACTCACCGGCCTTGCCACACCAATTGCGTAAGCTAGCTGAACCAGAACCTCGTCTGCAACTCCTGCAGCTACCAGGTTCTTTGCAATGTGTCTTGCAGCATAGGCAGCAGAGCGGTCAACCTTGCTTGGGTCTTTTCCCGAAAAAGCTCCTCCGCCGTGAGCGCCCTTTCCTCCGTATGTATCAACAATAATCTTTCTTCCGGTCAGCCCGGTATCACCGTGAGGACCACCAATAACAAACTTTCCTGTTGGATTCACATGAAGGATGTAGTCGCCTTCGAAAAGCTTTTGTGTCTTAAGAGGCAAACGGCTGATTATTCTTGGTATAAGTATATTTTTTACGTCACTTTTAATCCGCAACTGCATAGCTTCGTCGGAATCGAATTCGTCGTGCTGTGTTGAGATGACAATCGTGTGAACCTTTTCAGGTGTATTGTCATCGGTGTACTGTATTGTAAACTGCGATTTTGCGTCCGGCCTTAAATAGGGCATCAGGTTGGTCTCCTTTCTGATCTTTGCAAGTTCTATGAGTGCAATGTGAGAAAGAGTAAGCGGCAGAGGCATAAACTCCTCGGTATCCCGGCAGGCATAGCCGAACATCATTCCCTGATCGCCTGCTCCCTGCTCCTCTCTCTTTTCTGTAACAACTCCGCGGTTTATATCAGGAGACTGCTCATGTATTGCCGATAAAATGCCACAGGAGTTACCGTCAAACATATACTCTGCTTTGGTGTATCCAATGCGGTTAATTACTCTTCTTGCAACACTTTGGATATCGACATATGCGGTCGAATGGACCTCTCCGCCTATTACAGCAAGTCCTGTACTTACAAAGGTTTCACATGCAACTTTTGATTCAGGGTCCTGTCTGATAAACTCATCAAGGATAGCATCCGATATTTGATCGGCAACTTTGTCGGGGTGACCTTCCGATACTGATTCAGAGGTAAAAAGATATGACATAATCTTAAAATTTAGTAAACAATAAAACATTCACATACCGTGAAGGTTCAGCCGATGCAGCAAAAATGCGAAAACTGTAGGAGAGTCTCCTATAAGAGCGTTTTAGCATTTTTTAATGTGGTTGCAAGCAGTCAAATCTCTCCACAGGATTTCGATGGCAAAAATATTACAAAAAAACTTATTAACCAAATATTGACAATCGATTGTTGGTAGTTTTGTAAGGTACAGTAAATGAAGAGTGTGAGAAAAACGAACAAGATTTAAGTTTTTGTTAAAAATTTGATAATAATTAGAAGGAATAGAGGGGAATTTCTTATTTTTGCCTCAGAATACTTAACAAATTATTTAAATACTTATGAAACAATTAATTAAGCAGTTTGCCCTAATAGTTATGAGTTTACTTGTAACATCAGGCCTTTTTGCTCAGGTAACAACATCATCAATGAGCGGTCGTATTACCGAACCTGATGGAACAGCTATTGCAGGTGCTACGGTAGTTGCAGTTCACGCTCCTTCAGGAACCAAATACTACTCGGTTGCCGACAATGCCGGTAACTACCGCATTCAGAATATGCGTGTAGGTGGTCCTTATGAAGTTGAAGTTGTATTCCTCGGCTACGGTACGGTAAAAACAGGAGGCATTTCACTACGCCTTGGTGAAAACTTCGTGTATGATGCGCAACTTAAAGAGGAGGCAATGTCTCTGTCTGAGGTTGTGATATCAGCTGGCCTGGTTAATCCGATACTTAACAGTAACAGGACAGGTGCATCAATGAACATCAGCTCAAGGGATATATCGTCTCTTCCTTCAATCAGCCGCAGTTTGACTGATTTTACAAGGATGACTCCTCAGTCAAACGGTAACTCGTTTGCAGGTCGCGACGGCAGGTTCAACACAGTTACCATCGACGGAGCTGCTTTCAACAATAACTTTGGTCTTTCAAGCAGTGCAATGCCGGGAGGATCTGCTCAGCCAATCTCGATTGACGCTATTGAGCAGGTTTCTGTAAACCTTGCACCGTATGATGTACGTCTTTCTCAATTTACTGGTGCTTCAATAAACGCTGTTACCAAATCCGGTGACAATAAACTAAAAGTTACAGCATACACCTACCAAAGACCTAAGTCTTTCACCGGTGAAAAGGTTGGGGAATCAATTGTCACTAATGCAAGACTTAGGTCGTCATCAACTTACGGTATAACTGTTGGCGGCCCTATCATTAAGGACAAACTTTTCCTTTTTGCAAGTTATGAGTATGAGAAAGAGACCTCTCCAAGTAATGCATGGGAGCCAAGCACAAACGGAGTTGCCGATCTTACAAACAGAATTTCAAGAACTACAGTAGCAGATCTGGAGAGAGCTAAAAATCACCTTCTTTCTGCCTACAATTATGATCCGGGTGAATACCAGAACTTTAGTTCATTCCCGTCTGAGAATTATAAAATACTTGCACGTCTGGACTGGAACATTGCCAGAAACCACAAATTTGCATTCAGATATAATAGACTAAGAAACACAAGTACCAGTCTTACCAATGCAACATCTGGCCCTCCTTCTGTTCCAAGAAACAACAACAGCCGCGTGGGCGAATACTCTATTTCATTCTCTAATGCATTCTACGGTAACGAAAACGCAATTGATGCTTTTGCAGGTGAGTTGAACTCAACTTTCGGCAACAGAATTTCAAACAAATTCCTGGTTTCATATACCAAGACTATGGACCCAAGAAGAACCAGCAACAGTGCTATCTTCCCGTTTGTTGATATTTACAAAGACGGTAACCCTTATATGTCATTCGGTTATGAGCTCTTCACATATCGCAATCAGGTTCTTAACAATACTTTTTCTGTTGTAAATAACCTTTCGATTAACCTTGACAAGCACACTCTTACAGCAGGTATAGCTTACGACAACATTTTCGTAAACAACTCATATATTCGTGAAGGAACCAGCTACTACAGATTTGCTTCACTTGACGATTTCATCAACAATGCAAAACCTACAGGATTCGGTGTAACTTACGGTTACAACGGAGCAGACCCTAAAGGTGTTGAGATGAGTTTTGGACTTGGTAGCCTTTATGTTCAGGATGAGTGGATCGTGAACAAACAATTCAAACTAACTTACGGTGTTCGCGCAGAGTATCCGATGTACCACAATTCACTGCTGGATAATCCTGCAATTTCTGCCCTTAAATTCAAGGATGGTTTTAAATTTGATGTAAGCACTTGGCCAAACACCAAACTTCAGATTAATCCAAGAGTTGGTTTCAACTGGGATGTTAGAGGTGATAGAAGCCTTCAGGTTCGCGGAGGTACCGGTCTCTTTACAGGTGTTCTTCCATTTGTATGGTTTACCAACCAGCCTACTTCGTCAGGTACAGTTCAGAGTCCTGAAATTGGTATTACAGGTGCAAACCTTCCTGCCGACTTCCGATTCAACCCTGACTTCAGAGCTCAGGTAGCTAAATATCCGGGTCTGTTCCCTCAGGCTGTAAGTACAACACTTGCTTCAGGAGCAGCTCTTGCACAGGTTGCCAAAGACTTCAAAATGCCAAGAATCTGGAGATCTAACCTTGCAGCTGATATTGAATTGCCGGGTAATATGATTCTTACACTTGAGGCTTTGTTCTCAAAAGATGTTAACGCAGTTGTTCAGAAGAACATGAACCTTCCAGGTCAGAACAAAGTATTTTTTGGCCCTGACAACAGACCATACTGGTCAGGTAACAAAGTTATCAGCGCTGTATCTACTGCGATGCTTCTTACAAATTCAAGTCAGGGATATCAGTCGTTGTTAACAGCACAACTAACCAAGAACTTCTCTAATGGTCTTTCCGGAATGGTTGCGTACACATACAACGTTTCTAAGGACGTATCTTCAAACCCTGGTTCTTCTGCAGCTTCTGCATGGACAAGTAACCTTGATGTTTATGACCTGAACAATCCACAACTTAGCCACTCAAACTTTGCAGTTCCCCACAGAGTTGTAGGTACAATCTCTTACAGAGTTGAGTATATTAAGCACCTGGCTACTACATTCTCGCTATATTACAATGGAGCAGCAATGGGTCGTTCATCTTATGCCTACTCTAACGATATGACCGGCGACGGTTCAGCTTCTGACCTGATATATGTACCAAAAGATGCCAATGAACTTACTTTCGTTGACGTTGCAGGTAAGATGACAGCAGCTGAGCAGGCAGCAAAATTCTGGCAATATGTTGAGGGTGATAGTTACCTAAGCACAAGAAAAGGAAAGTATGCTGAGAGATTTGCAGGTGTTAATCCTTGGAGAAACCGTTGGGATGCCAAAATCCTTCAGGATATATTTGCAAACTTCGGAAGCAACCGCAGATATACACTTCAGTTCAGCCTTGACATTGTTAACGCAGGTAACCTGCTTAACAAAGATTGGGGTCACTTTACAAGAAGCGGTCTTGCTAACCAGTATGATGTAATTATGCCTCTTACTTACAAAGGTGTAAACTCTTCAGGCGTTCCTACATTCACGCTGAATTCAACAGATATAGCAAACTTTGACACTAAAAACCAACAAGTGAAATCTGTAACAACAGGAAGTACCTGGGGTATGTTGTTTGGAGTTAGATTTATCTTCTAGAAATTTAAGTTCTTAAAACATTTAAGCTTGTCCGGAATCGGGCAAGCTTTTTTGTTTTATTTTGTTAAATTTGTTTAAAGATTGTGCAGATGGAGGATGAAAAGGGCTCTTTTTCACGTCTGAAGGGAAGGAGTGAGAGGGGAAAATTGGCGGAGGATATGGCGCTGGAGTATCTTTTGAAAAAGGGGCTTACTCTTTTACAGAGGAACTACAGAGCGGGTCACAGAGAGATTGATCTTATAATGAAGAGTGGACATTTTGAACATAAAAACGAAATGATTCACATTGTTGAGGTGAGGTCACTTTCCGAACCTCTTGTAAAGTTGCCCTTTGAAACAGTAGATAGAAAAAAGCAACGTGCCGTAATTTCGGCTGCTGCAAGGTTTATTTACAGAAATAACATTCACTTTGATACCAGATTCGATATTGTATCTGTTATTTTTAAGGAGGGAGGAGTAGTTGAAGTCAAATATTTTCCTGATGCTTTTGCCCCGGAATGGTAATTATTAAATAATTAAAAATATGGCTGAAAATCAATATTGTATAATTATGGCCGGTGGCCTTGGAAGCCGCTTTTGGCCTGTCAGCAGAAATTCTAAGCCAAAACAATTCCTGGATATACTGGGAACAGGTAAGACATTCATAAGGCAAACCTACGAGAGGTTTGAAAAAATAATGCCTCGTGAAAACATATTGGTTGTTACCTCTTTATTATACAAGGATATGGTGACAGAGCAGATTCCTGAGCTAACCGCTGACCAGATATTGCTGGAGCCATACAGAAGAAATACAGCACCATGTATGGCATATGCATCATATAAGATTCTCACAAAAGACCCTGATGCAACAGTTGTTGTAACACCATCGGACCATTTAATTCAAAACGAGGAGGTTTTTCTTGAAACAATAGAGAACGCTCTCAGATATGCTCAAAAAAACGATGTTCTAATCACACTCGGCGTAGAGCCAAACAGACCCGAAACCGAATACGGATATATACAAGCTAACAAACACAACTTTTTTAACATAAACGGTAACGTTGCCTATACGGTCAAGACATTTACCGAAAAACCAAACGCCCAGCTTGCAGAGGTCTTTGTAAACAGCGGTGAATTTCTCTGGAACTCCGGTATTTTTATATGGAATCTTAAAACAATTCTAAAAGAGATTGAGGCACATCAGCCCGAAATTGCAACTATTTTTGGAGAGGGGACAGGAAAATACTACACTGCACAGGAGCCTCAGTTTATTAATAAGGTTTATGAGGAGTGCAAGAGTATATCTATTGACTACGGCATAATGGAGAATACAGATAAGGCTGTTGTCTATCCGGTTTCATTCGGTTGGTCAGATCTGGGCACATGGGAGTCGCTCTATTCCCAGTTTGAGGGAAAGAGTGGTGATAACCTTGTTCAGGCAAAAGAGACTTTATTGAGGGGCGTAAGCAATTCAATAATTGTATCTGAGGGTGAGAAAAAACTGATTGTAGCTGCGGGGTTAGATAATTTCATGATAATTAACACTAATGATGTATTATTAATATGTCCGAGGGACGAATCTGTCTATAAATCAATTATGACCGACCTCCCTTTGATAGATCTTAGCAAGTACCAATAAACAAAAATATATGAAGGAAAAGCTTCTAAATATTGAGGTAAATTCAGAGATAGGTAAGTTGGAGGCAGTGCTGTTGCACACCCCCGGTGCCGAGGTAGAGAACATGACTCCCCGTAATGCGCAGAGAGCTCTTTACAGTGATATATTAAACCTCTCCATTGCTCAAAAGGAGTATGAGCAACTTTCGGGTGTACTAAATAAGTTTACCAAAACCTATCAAATTGCCGATCTTCTCTGTGAACTTTTAGATAAGCACGAGGAGCGGGAGGCTCTTATAGGTAAAATTTGTGTTAGTGAAGAGGTTACAGAATATTTTGAATACCTTATGGATATGTCTTCAAAAGCACTTACAAAAGTGCTTATAGAGGGGTTGCCTGCAAGGATTAATTCTCTGACTGCATATCTTAAAGACGATTATTACGCTCTTCAGCCTCTGTATAATTTCTATTTCACCCGGGATGCCTCTGTCTCAATAGGGAATAAGGTGTTGGTTTGCAAGATGGCAAGCAAGGTAAGGATGAGGGAGTCTTTTATTTGTGAAGCCATATTCAGAAGCAAGAGAATCTTTAATGGTGATGTATTGAATGCGCACGATTTTCAGCCCGGTAATAACGATGTTTATATGGAGGGAGGGGATATTCTGGTTGCAAGGGAGGATATTCTGCTTGTTGGAAATGGCACAAGGACTAGCAGTCAGGGTATTGATATGCTCATAAACCGTCTTTGCAGATCGGGGTGTACCGAGAAGAAGCACATAATTGTACAGCAATTGCCCGAATCGCCAGAATCGTTTATACACCTTGATATGGTCTTCACTCTTCTTGATACCGATAAGGCAATGGTCTTTGAGCCGTTAATTATGGGCGAAAATCAGTTCCAGACTGTTCATATGATTATCGAAAACGGTAGAGTTTCAAAAATCAAATCAGTTAACAACATCCCTTCAATTCTTAAAAAGCTTGGAATGGAGGTTGACACTGTTATTTGTGGAGGAAGTGCCGATGAGTGGAATCAGGAGAGGGAGCAGTGGCACAGCGGGGCAAACCTGTTTGCTCTTGCACCGGGTAAAGTGATGGCGTATGCAAGGAATGTGCATACTCTTAATGAGCTGGATAAGATTGGCTTTGAAATAATACCTTCCTGGGATGTAATATCAGGTAAAAATGATATTCACAAGATTAAGAACTGTGTAGTAACCATAGAGGGTTCGGAATTACCAAGAGGTGGAGGTGGTGCAAGATGTATGACAATGCCTTTAAGGAGGTCACCCGTAAAATGGCCAAAATAATTTTAGAAATAACCTAACAATTCAGATATGTTAAAACCGGCACTATCACTTATTGCTGCGCTTGTCCTGTGCTCAGGAGCTGCAGCTGAGAATGTTACATTTGCCTCTAAACCGGCACTTACCCCCGACGGTTCTCAAATATATTTCTCATACTCGGGTGATATTTACAAAGTTGCAACTAATGGAGGTCTTGCTCTAAAGGTAATATCAATGGGAGGAAACGAGACAAATCCCAAAATATCTCCGGACGGAAAACTCCTTGCTTTCTCTTCAAATGAACAGGGAAACAACAATGTTTATGTTGTTCCGGTTGCCGGAGGGGTAATTACACAACTCACTTTTCATGATGCGTCAGATGTTCCTGCTTCATGGTCTCCCAATTCAAAAGGTATATATATTGAGTCAAACAGATACAATACAAGAAGTACATACTACGTTCCGGCGGAGGGTGGTACTCCGGTGCGACTTTTTCCCCACTATTTTAATACAATAGCCAATCTTGTAAAAAACCCGGCAACCGGTGAGTACTATTTTAACGAGTCTACTGAGAGCTTCGCGTTTCAGACCAGAAAAGGTTATCGTGGAGATCATAATCCAGATATAAAGTCATGGAATGAGAAGACAAAAGAGTATAAAGAGCTTACAGACTTCAGGGGAAGAGATATCTGGCCTATGGTTGACAAGGAGGGTAACCTCTTTTATGTCTCTGAGGAGGGTAACGGAGATGCAAATATTGTAAGGCATGCCGATAAAAAGTTTCTCACTTCGTTTGAAGAGTCTGTTCAGTACCCGGCAATTAGCCATGATGGGTCAAAAATAGTCTTTATTAAGGGTTACAGGATTCATGTTCTTGATCTTAAAAGCGGCGAGAGTGTTGAACCTAAAATTGAACTTGCCGATAACCGTATTCTTAATGATATTTCAGTTCCGTTGGGTAGGCCGCAGAGTTTTTCAATTTCACCGGATGGTAAAAAACTGGTGTTTACATTCAGGGGTTTGCTTTTTGTCTCTGATGCCAAGGGTAATTTCGTAAAACAGCTGCCTACGCCTGCCGGAGAGAGGGCTGACGAGGCTATCTGGGCTTCTGACAGTAAGGGGGTCTATTACACAAGAACTAACGGGGGCTGGACGGGCATCTATTTTCAGAGTGCAGACCTTAAAACTGCAGAGACACCTCTGTTTACACCTGAGTCATCTGTTAAGTCGCTTGTAATATCGCCTAAGGGAGATAGAGTTGTGTTTGTAAATGGAGGCAAATCACTCATGATGCTCAATACCGCTACAAAGGCTACAGAGGTTTTGCAAAACCATGAGTTCTGGGCATTTCAAAGCTATCCTTTGAGCTTCTCATTTGATGGAAAACACCTTGCCTATGCTGCGGTTAACCTCTTTGAAAGAGATATATTCATTTATGATTTTGCTAAAAAAAGCTCTCTGAATCTTACAAACTCTGCAAATTTTGAAAATGACCCTGTTTTCTCTCCTGACGGAAAATACCTCTACATACTCTCAAACCGTGTGAGTTCTGCTTTCCCAAGAGGTGCGGGTACTCAGGTTTACAAGATTGCTCTTGAGAAAGTTGTGGGGCCTTTTGCTGCCGATGAGTATGATAAACTGTTTGTTACGGCTCGTGAGAAGAGAGACTCTTCAGTTGTTGTAAGAACTGATAATATCCAAAGAAGATATGAGCGGGTAATGAGCAGGGGAGAGCAGCATTCGCTGTTTATGGTGTCGAGGGGAGAAAAGAGTTATCTGCTGTTCAATTCAAATCACGAGGGAGAGTGGGGGTTGTATGTCACTGAGCTTAAGGAGTGGGATCAGAAGCCTCCTCAAAAAATTAAGGGAATAGGAATGGCCTCTGCGTATAGCAACGGAGGGAAAGAGTTTTTTGCTGCGGACAGGGAGGCTCTGTATAAGGTTGATTTAGCCTCGGCAACAGCTACAAAAATTGATATTAAGCACAATTTTGCAAAAAATATTTCGGATGAATTCAGACAGATGTTCTTTGAGGTTTGGGCTAGTCTGGAGCAGAATTTCTATGATGTTAAATTTCACGGTGTTGACTGGCGTGCAAAAAGGGATTACTATGCAGGTTTTCTGAAACATGTAAAGTCCAGAGATGACCTGAGAGTTCTGCTTAACGATATGCTTAACGAGCTTAATTCGTCACACATGGGCTTCAGTACTGCAGGCAAGGAAGAGGAGGCCCCTTCAAGATACTCTACAATTGCTACAGGGCTTATATTTAAAAATGATTCACCTTATGTTCTTGAGCGGATTGTTCCGGGATCAAAGGCCGACTATTCAGGAAATCCTTTGAAGACGGGTGATATATTAGTTTCGGTAAATGGAGTTAAGGTGGAGAGTGGGAAGAATCGGGAGCTCTATTTTGCTTCCGCTGCATTGCCACGCGAGGTTGTGCTTGGATTTATGAGAGAGGGTAAAGAGTTTGATGTTAAGATTCACACTATGTCAACACCGGAGCTCAGGGCTCTATTATATACAGAGTGGGAGGACTGGAACAGGGCCTATGTCGATAGTGCTGCAAACGGAAAGATTGCTTACCTGCATATGAGGGATATGTCGCCTGAGTCTCTTGAGAAGTTTTATATTGAAATAAACACTATAGCCGTTCACAAAGATGCTCTTATTCTGGACCTTAGGTTCAATAATGGAGGCAATGTGCATAAAGAGGTGATTGACATGCTCAGCCAGAGAGAACACTTCCGTTGGAGTCACAGGGATAATCCGCGAATTTCACATCCCAATGTAACTCCTGCCGATAAGCCTATAATTGTTTTGGTAAATGAAAGAAGTCTTAGTGACGCCGAGGTTACCTCTAACGGCATTAAAACTCTGTCGTTGGCCAAGCTGGTTGGAACAGAGACATACCGCTGGATTATCTTTACCTCCTCTGCCCGTCTGATTGATGGTTCCAGCGTGAGACTTCCTGCCTGGGGTTGCTACACTCTTGATGGTAAAGATCTTGAATTTGAAGGTGTCTCTCCGGATATCTATATTAAGAACACATTCAAAGATCGTCTTGAATCAAAAGATCCTCAACTGGAGAGAGCAATAAAAGAATTATTACCTTTGTAGCCGTTTTAATCCCTTTATGACATCTAATGATCCGGGTGAAAAAGCGTAAGAGCCTTTTCCGGTCTGAATACTGATTAAGAAAAATGAAAGAGAAAATTGAAAAATTAATGGCCGAAATTGCTGAGCTTACCGCTCAGAAGGAGTCGGAGATAGAAGAGCTGAGAATTCGCCTGTTGGGGAAAAAGGGTACCATTACCCAAATGTTTGACGATTTTCGTAATGTATTGCCTGAGCAAAAACGTGAACTGGGGCAGGTTCTGAACAATCTTAAGGTTGCGGCATCTCAGAAGATAGAAGAGCTTCGCGAGGTTCTTGAACAGAATCCCGGTGACTCTTCAAGTGCATACGACCTTACTAAACCCGGCGATCTGGTTGAACTTGGCGGAAGGCACCCCATCTCTGTAACCAGAGACGAAATTCTCTCTATTTTTAATAAGTTTGGCTACGTGCTTGCTGAGGGTCCGGAGATTGAAGACGATTGGCATGTTTTCGGCGCACTTAACTTTCCTCCTGAACACCCGGCAAGAGATATGCAGGATACATTTTTCATCACATCAGGCGACAATCCTGTGCTTCTGAGAACTCACACCAGTTCGGTACAGGTGAGGGCAATGGAGAAGATGAAGCTCCCAATAAGAATAGTTTGTCCGGGCAGAGTTTTTCGCAACGAGGCGATATCGGCCAGAGCGCATTGCATTTTCCACCAGGTAGAGGGGCTGTATATTGATAAAAAGGTTTCATTTGCCGATCTCAAGCAGGCGGTATTGCTCTTTGCGCGTGAGATGTTTGGAGAGGAGACTCAGATTCGCCTTAGGCCATCGTACTTCCCTTTCACTGAGCCAAGCGCTGAGGTTGATGTAAGTTGCAACATTTGTAAAGGTAAGGGTTGCAACATATGTAAGGGAACCGGCTGGCTTGAAATTATGGGTTGCGGAATGGTTGACCCCAATGTTCTTGAAGCTAACGGCATAGATAGTACCCAATATACAGGTTTTGCCTTTGGAATGGGCATAGAGAGAATAGCCATGCTAAAATGGCAGGTGAAGGACCTTCGTCATTACTTCGAAAACGATATCAGATTCCTTAAAGAATTTGAAACTGTGATTTAAATTTTTTGGAGCTTGCAAAAATTTTATTACTTTTGCAATCCCAAACGCGGAAATAGCTCAGTTGGTAGAGCATAACCTTGCCAAGGTTAGGGTCGCGAGTTCGAGTCTCGTTTTCCGCTCTGCAAAACCTCTCCGCAAAGGAGAGGTTTTTTTGAATTAACTTGAAATATTGAAATTTTGATTTCCACCGGGATTTTTAAAGCAATTTGAAAACCGGCAGAAACTGGCTCGGGTGGTGGAATAGGTAGACACGCAGGACTTAAAATCCTGTGGGCAGAAATGCCCGTACGGGTTCGATTCCCGTCCCGAGTACCAAAAAAGGCTGGTAATTGTTTAACGATAATTATCAACCTTTTTCATTTCATACAACTCTAAATAAACTAACTTTGTAAAAATCAAACCCGAATTACAAAAAAAACTGTTATGGTCAACATAAAAGAGATTTTCAGTGCCTTCATAGTGATGTTTGCAGTTATAGACATCCTTGGTTCGGTTCCCATAATTGTGGGAATGAAGGAGAAAAAGAAAAAATTCAGTCCGTTTAATGCGTCATGGATCTCCTTTGCGATTCTTACCGGGTTTCTGTTTGTAGGTCAGGCATTGCTTGGATTGTTCGGGGTGGATATATCATCGTTTGCCGTTGCAGGTGCGCTGGTTCTTCTGGTTTTAGCTATTGAGATGATCTTTGGAATTCAGATTTTTAAGGATGACGGCCCTACCGATTCGGCAACAATTGTTCCGATTGTATTTCCGCTTATTGCTGGTGCCGCTTCATTTACCACTCTTCTTTCACTAAGAGCAGAATATGAGCTGGTGAACATAATTATCTCCCTGTTCATTAATATTCTAATAGTTTACATAGTTCTTAGCAACATTGACTATATCTCGCGCAAAATTGGCAAAGGAGGTATTTATGTGCTAAGAAAATTCTTCGGTATTATCCTTTTGGCAATCGCCGTAAAGCTCATCGTATCCAATCTGCACACACTCCTCAGCTAGAATCTCCGTGCCGGTTGGCTGGTGAAATTTTATGTGGATATCGTGTTAATAAATTTGAGTTACCGTTTGGATTTTTAAGATTTTATTGTATCTTTGCAGCCCGCAAATTTTATGCGGGATTATTAATTAATTAAAAAACACCAAATTAAAAACCAATGCCTGGATTAATTGGAAGGAAAGT
This sequence comes from Bacteroidales bacterium, assembly GCA_030695025.1. GTDB lineage: Bacteria > Bacteroidota > Bacteroidia > Bacteroidales > UBA932 > Bact-08. The sequence goes on from JAUYTX010000053.1 coordinate 13,374, forward strand.
CGGAATGACTTCTGTTTTTGGTGCCGATGGAAAAAATATTCCATGCACCGTTATTGAGGCTGGTCCGTGTGTTGTTACGCAAATTCGTACAGAAGAGAAAGATGGTTATGCCGCTGTACAGCTTGCCTATGACGAGAAAAAAGAAAAACACACCAGCGCTGGCCAACTTGGCCACTTCAAAAAGGCAAACACCACACCTAAGCGTAAACTCGTAGAGTTTGCCAATGACTTTGGCAAAGAGTTCGAGCTAGGTGCAACTGTTACCGTTTCTGATGTCTTCGGTCACGAATCATTAGAGTGGGTAGATGTAACCGGTATTTCTAAAGGTAAAGGATTCCAAGGGGTTGTGAAACGCCATGGTTTCAGCGGAGTTGGAGGACAAACTCACGGACAGCACAACACACTTCGTGCTCCCGGATCATTGGGTGCCTCTTCTTGGCCTTCAAGAGTATTTAAAGGAATGAGAATGGCCGGCCGTATGGGTGGCGATCAGGTGAAAATCCAGAACCTTAGAATTTTAAAGATTATTCCTGAGAATAATCTGTTGATAGTAAAGGGATCTGTTCCCGGTGCTAAAGGTTCATATGTAATCGTGGAGGAGTAAGCGAATATGGAATTATCAGTTTACAAAATTGACGGAACAGAGTCAGGGAAAAAAGTGACTCTCGACCCGGGCATCTTTGGAATAGAACCAAATGATCACGCCATTTACCTGGATGTAAAGCAATATCTTGCTAATCAGCGTCAGGGAACACACAAGACTAAAGAAAAATGGGAAGTTAACTACAGTACCAAAAAGGTCATTCGTCAGAAAGGCTCAGGCGGTGCACGTCACGGTAGTATTAAAGCCAACATTTATGTAGGTGGAGGTAGAACTTTTGGTCCAAGACCAAGAGACTACAGCTTCAAACTAAATAAAAAGCTTAAACAACTTGCACGTTTTTCTGCACTCTCTTACAAAGTGAAAGAGCAATCTCTTACTATTGTAGAGAATTTTAACCTGGAAACACCTAAGACTAAAGAGTTTATCAAAATTATTGATGGTCTTAAGGTAAATGCAAGGAAAGTTCTTTTTGTTCTTCCTGAGAATATGAATAATATTTACTTGTCTTCGCGTAACATCGAGAATGTTAAGGTTATTACTGTTAATGAACTTAGCACATACGACGTAGTTAACTCAACATCACTCATCTTTATTGATGGTGTTCAGGATATTCTGCAAGGACAATATGGAAATAATTAAACCGTAGAACGATGGAAATTTTAATTAAGCCTATAGTAACAGAAAAGATGACGATTCAGGGCGAAAAGTTGAATCGTTACGGTTTTATAGTTGACCGCCGCGCAAACAAAATAGAGATCAAATTGGCGGTTGAGGAGATGTACGGTGTTAAGGTATCGGATGTAAATACCATTAACTACCACGGGAAACGCAAAAGCCGCTTCACTAAAGCGGGAATATTGTCAGGCCGTGCCAATCACTTTAAAAAAGCGATTGTAACACTTGCCGGTGAAGATAAGATAGATTTCTATAGTAATATTTAAGTCCATGGCAATACGCAAATTCAAACCGGTTACACCCGGTACAAGACATAAGGCGATTAGCGCATTTACCGAGATCACAACCTCAACCCCGGAAAAATCTCTTTTGGAGCCTATCCGCAGATCAGGTGGTAGGAACGGTACCGGTAAAATGACTATGAGATATATTGGTGGTGGTCACAAAAGGATGTACCGTGTAATTGACTTCCTCAGAGAGAAAGATAATTACACTGCAACCGTTAAGACCATTGAATATGATCCTAACAGAAGTGCACGTATTGCTCTGGTTGTTTACTCAGACGGAGAAAAGCGCTACATAATAGCTCCTAACGGAATTAAAGTGGGTCAGGTGATTGCATCAGGCCCGGGAGTTGCCCCCGAGATTGGGAACACTCTTCCTTTATCAGAAATTCCTCTAGGTACACTTGTTCACAACATTGAGCTTCGTCCCGGACAGGGAGCCGCTATGGCTCGCAGTGCCGGAACATATGCTCAACTTACTGCACGTGAAGGAAAACACGCAATTCTTAAACTCCCTTCAAGCGAGATAAGAATGGTGCTGATAACTTGCCGTGCTACTGTTGGTACTGTATCTAACCCTGATCACAACTTAGAATCATCAGGAAAAGCAGGTAGAAATCGTTGGCTGGGCCGCAGACCAAGAACTCGCGGTGTAGCAATGAACCCTGTCGATCACCCAATGGGTGGTGGTGAAGGTCGTGCGTCAGGTGGACACCCTCGTTCGAGAAAAGGTTTGCTTGCTAAAGGTTACAAAACGCGTAACCCTAAAAAGACAACCAAGAAATTCATCATTGAAAGAAGGAAAAAATAACGGAATTAAACTGATAGAATTATGAGTCGTTCACTAAAAAAAGGACCATACATACAAGCAAGTCTCGAAAAAAGAGTTCTTGCTTTGAATGAGGCTGGCAAGAAAGAGGTCATTAAGACCTGGTCCAGGGCCAGCATGATATCACCGGACTTTGTAGGTCACACCATCGCGGTTCACAACGGGAACAAGTTTATTCCGGTATATGTAACCGAGAACATGGTAGGCCACAAGCTTGGTGAGTTTGCACCTACTCGTACCTTTAAGGGTCACTCGGGTAATCGTTAATTTATTTTAATGAGTAAAACAAATTCACAACAATGGGAGCTCGAAAAAGAGAATCAGCCGAAAGGCTTAAAGAAATAAAAAAGCAGACAGCTATTACAAAGCTGAATGATGTTCCTACCTCTCCTAGGAAAATGAGACTGGTTGCAGATCTCGTAAGAGGGGTGGAGGTTAACCGCGCTTTGGATATCTTAAGATATACCAAAAAGGAGGCATCAATTCGTTTAGAGAAGTTGATCCGTTCGGCAATAGCCAACTGGGAAGCTAAAAACGAAGCAGATCGCAAAGAGTTAGAGAATGGCAATGTTTGTGTTCAATCTATTATGGTTGGTCAGGGTCGTTCGCTCAAGCGTATCAGAACAGCACCACAAGGTCGTGCGGCAAGAATTCGTAAGCGTTCGAACCACATAACTATTGTACTGGGCAAGAAATTGAAAACCGTAAAAGAGGAGCAATAAGATGGGACAAAAGACAAATCCTATATCAAACCGACTTGGTATTATCCGTGGCTGGGACTCTAACTGGTACGGTGGAAAAGACTATGCCGCTAAAATTCTTGAGGACTCAAAGATCCGCGAGTATTTGAATGCTCGCCTTGCAAAGGCAAGCCTTTCGAAAATCGTGATCGAAAGAACACTTAAGTTAATCACAGTGACTATTCACACTGCACGTCCCGGTATTATTATCGGAAAAGGCGGTCAGGAGGTTGACAAGCTGAAAGAGGAGTTGAAAAAAATCTCTAACAAAGAGGTTCAGATCAACATCTTTGAGGTTAAAAGACCTGAGATTGACTCAAATATAGTTGCAAACAACATAGCTCGCCAGGTTGAGGGACGCGTTTCATACCGTCGTGCAATCAAGATGGCTATGGCATCTACAATGAGAATGGGAGCAGAAGGTATTAAGGTTCTTATAAGCGGTCGTCTTGGCGGAGCTGAGATGGCAAGAAGAGAACTTTACAAAGAGGGTCGTACTCCACTTCACACTTTCCGTGCAGATATCGACTATGCTCATGCTGAAGCACACACTAAAGTAGGTGTTATCGGTATTAAAGTATGGATTTGCAACGGTGAAGTTTACGGTAAGAGAGATCTTTCTCCTAACTCAGGCGTGTCAGCAGCATCTGCAGCACCACAATCGGCAGGTGGACGCAACGACAGACCACGCAGAGGCGGACGTAACGAAGGAAGAGATAACAGAGGTGGCGGCGATCGCAGAGGCGGTAGCGGCGGCAGTAGCAGAGGACGTGGCGGAAATGACAGAGGTGGCCGCAGCAACACTCCAAGAGAGCGCGCTGAGTAATTTTTCCCGAAAAGATTCTTAATTAAAAAGAGGATGACCATTTTTTGGTTGTCCTCTTTTTTTAGTTGCTAACTCATCATAATTAACTGACACATATAACAGCCTTTATTCAGTTATTTATTAGTTTCTGACTCACTAAGCGGAAATTTGGTGTGTGTAAAGTTGGGCAGTTTTATTACATTTGTACAAACAAAATGGCTTGCCTGCTTGATATAACCCTTAAACTACTTATAAAATGAAAAAATTTATTCTTTCACTTTCTGTAATCTTCACATTTGCTGCACTTCTGGCGCAACCGCTTCCACGGGTAACTCCCGACAAGGCAGGAATGGATCCTGTAAGACTCTCAAATGTTGATGCAATAATTGAAAATTCAATAAAAATTGGTGAGGTTCCGGGTGCTGTTTTGGCTGTTGTAAGAGATGGCAAGATGGTTTATCTGAAGAGCTACGGAAACAAATCGGTATATCCTACGGTTGAGAAGATGGATGTGAGCACCGTTTTTGACCTTGCATCTGTATCAAAACCTCTGGGAACAGCAATTGCCTTTATGCAACTTGTTGAGCAGGGTAAAATTCGTCTGACTGACAATGTGTCGATGTACATTCCCGGCTTCAAGGGATATGAGAACCCCGAAGGTGGCAGACCTACAGATATTAGAATAATTGACCTTTTAACACACTCATCCGGCCTTCCTCCTTATGCACCGGCAGCAGATTTAGTGGCAAAATATGGTTCACCTTCGCCTGAGGGGCTGATTGAATATATTGCAACATGCAAAAGAGATTTTAAACCGGGAGCAAAGTTTCAGTACAGTTGTCTCAATTTTATTACGTTGCAGAATGTTCTTCAAAATGTTACAGGTATGAAGCTTGAAGAGTATGCTCAAAAAAATGTATTTGATGTACTGGGTCTTAAAAACACAACCTTTAACCCAAAACCTGAAATGTACGGCAAAATAGCTCCAACCGAAAAACAGGCAGATGGTACTGTAATTCTAGGTAAGGTTCATGACCCGCTTGCAAGATTGTTAAATGGCGGTAACTCAGGAAACGCAGGACTATTCTCAGATGCCGAAGATATGGCAATAATTGCTGCAGCGTTGATGAATGGAGGCGAGTATAACGGCAAAAGAATTTTGGGTTCTTTAACTGTTGAGACAATGACTAGGGTTCCAAAGGAGGTTGAGCAACTTGGCAGGTCACTTGGCTGGGACAACTACTCATCATACGCATCAAACAACGGAAATCTGTTTCACCCGACTAAAACATTTGGTCACACCGGCTATACCGGCACATCAATCATTATTGACCCAGTATCAAAAGTAGCGGTAATCCTTCTTGCCAATAGGGTACATCCCGAGGATAAGGGTAGTGTTGTCAGATTGAGAGCACTTGTTGCAAATGCTGTTGCCGGCTCTGTTGTTAAGTAATCACACGGAAATAATATTTTGATAATTCAATTCGTAAGGGTTATTTTCCACGGATTTAAATAAATGAACTGTTAGAAGAGAGCTATGTTAATACAAAATTAACTCGCGGATAGAAGGGTTTTTATTAGAATTAACTATAAGATTTACAATTCAGGCAATATATTTTATGAGTATTGAACAAATGAAATCTGAAAATGAAGATTGATATTAAGGAGGTACTTACCGCAAGGGAGTACCTCTCTTTTGTTAAGTTTGCCGAGGAACTTTACAAAAATGAGCCTAACTGGGTGTGTCCGTTAAGATCGGATGAACTAAGTGTTTTACGCAGAGATAAAAATCCCTCTTACGAATACTGCCTGGCGAAGCTATTTTTGGCCTATCGTGATGGAAAAGTTGTGGGAAGGGTGGCTGCAATTGTGAACCATAAATCAAACGCTGTTTGGAATGAGAAGAGGTTGCGTTTCGGGTGGTTTGATTTCATTGATGATTACTCTGTTTCTGAAGCCCTGATTGCAAAAGTTGAGGAGTGGGCTTATGAACTTGGAATGGAAAAGGTGAGCGGCCCTCAAGGGTTTAATGACATGGACAAACAGGGTTTGCTCGTTGAGGGGTTTGAGAAGAGAGCTACTGCCAACACTCTCTATAATTTTGCATACTATCTTGAACATTTGGAGAGACTTGGGTATTGCAAAGAGGTTGATTGGATACAAAGAGTTCTTACTGTACCTGAGTTGATGCCGGAAAAGATAGCGCAGTTTTCAGAAATTGTAAAAGAGAGATATGGACTGCGGATTTTGGAAAAAGTCTCTAAAAAAGAGTTGTACAGATATGCGGTGGAGTTGTTTGAGACTTACAATAAGGCATTTTCTTCTCTCTACTGCTTCTCCCCGCTTTCGGAAAAGGAGTACAAACTGCTTGTAAAACAATTTGTGCCTATTCTTAATCAGGATATGATTGTAATACTGCTTGATAAGAGAGATCAGCTGGCTGCTTTTGCCATTACAATGCCGTCAATTGCAGTGGCGCTTCAAAAAGCAAAAGGGAGACTGTTTCCGTTTGGATTTATCCACCTTAAAATGGCATTAGCCAATTATGAAGAGATGGAGATGAATCTTATTGGAGCTCTGCCTGAATACAGAAACAAAGGGGTAAATGCGATAATTTTTCACCAGCTTAACATACAGTATGTCAAATATGGCGTGAAGAAACTGGTTTCGTATCCGATGCTGGAAAACAATGAATCAGTTCAGAGGATCTTTGACTATTACCCCATGGCTCCATATATGAGGCGCAGATGCCTGGTAAAGCATATCAACAAGAGCAATTGAAACGGCCGCCTCAAGTACAACCGGAACCCTGAGAGCAAAACATGCGTCGTGTCTGCCTAGAACTGTTAACTCCTCTATCACTCCTGATTTAAGATTAATGCTCTGCTGAGCTTTGGAAATGCTTGATGTCGGCTTAACGGCTACCCTCAGGACAATCTGGTTGCCGTTGGATATGCCTCCGTTTACTCCTCCTGAGCCGTTTTTTGCAGTCTCTCCCGATGTAGTTAAAATCGGGTCGTTATGGTCCGAACCCCACATTCCGGCTGCCTTGAATCCGTCTCCAAACTCAATGCCCCTGATTCCGGGAATGGCAAAAACAATATGCGAGAGTACCGATTCCAAAGAGTCAAAGAATGGTTCTCCAATTCCTGCCCCAATGCCATCTATTCTGCACTCAATTATTCCTCCCAGCGAATCACCCTCTGCTATTGCCTGATCGAGTTTTGCATCCCAAGGATTTTCACCCCCGATTTCAATAATTTTTGACGATACAACAGCCGGCGATAATAGTTTCTTTGCAATTACACCTGCAATAACAAGAGCGAGTGTTACTCTTCCTGAGTGGTGCCCTCCACCCCGTGCATCTGAGTAACCTCCGGATTTAAGACGGGAAACAAAATCTGCATGACCCGGGCGCGGTGAATTTTTAAATGATTCGTAATCAGAAGATATTGTGTTTTTGTTGTTTACAATAACTGCAAGGGGTGATCCGGTTGTATGCCCCTGAACAACTCCGCTCAAAAAGATAAGACTATCCTCCTCAACACGCGGAGTGCCACCCTTTCTGCCTCCTGACCTTCTTAAAAGATCGTCGCGGAACTCCTCAGGTGTTAAAGGTAAACCGGCAGGAATGCCATCAATTACCACTCCGATTGCGGGCCCGTGTGACTCTCCAAAAAGCTGTACGCGAAATAGTTTACCAAATGTATTCATCGCCCCTCTATTTAAAGTTCTTTATGAAATCAGGGAAAGATTTGGAAATGCAGTTAAGGTCATCAACATAAACCTTATCCTTAATATTTAATGATGCCGTTATAAGCGACATTGCTATTCTGTGGTCTTTATAAGAGGAGCATAAGCCTCCATGAAGCTCTCCCCCCTCAACTATCATCGAATCGCCATCAATATCAATATGGGCACCCAGCCTTGTAAATTCACAGAAGAGGCTCTCTGCCCTGTTACTCTCCTTGTTAGATAACCTTCCAACGCCCTTGATACGGCTTATGCCGGAACAGTTAAGCGCAAGTACAACAAGTGTAGGGAAGAGGTCGGGGGAGTTAGTGGCGTCAAATTCAAAGGACATCAGGTTGCCCTTTGGCGGAAATATCTCTATTTTGGAACCTAGTATTATCTCTTTTGTGTTATCGTCCTTTAATGCACATGGTACATCGCCGCACATGACAAGGTATTTTGGATATTCGGTAATCTTAACCTCGGCACCGCATCCCCTCAAAACATCCAGAATCTTTTCATCTGCCTGCTTTGAGTTTATGGGGAGGTTGGTTATTGTTATACCTGAGCTAATTGCACCTGCAACCATTAGCATAGAGGCTCCGCTCCAGTCTCCCTCAATTGGCAGAAATGCTTTTGATTTGTACTTCTGTCTGCCGGGAATTTTGAATTCACGAGGGTCCTCGTTTGTAACGATTACACCAAACTCCTTAATGGTTTTTACGGTAAGTTCGATGTATGGAGTGCTTGTGGGCTCAGAGAGGGTAATTACACTGCTCTTTTCACACATAGGGAGCGCCATTAGCATTCCCGACAATAGTTGTGAGCCACCCTTACCCGACATGTTAAATGAGGAACCTTTAATGGACCCTGAAACCACCGCCGGCAGCTTGCCCTCTGTGGTTGCAACATTTAACCCGATATTTTTTAAAGGTTCGTCAGTAGAGAAGAGTTCTCTCTTTTTAAGACTGCCCTCCCCGGTTATGGTAACCTCATCAACCCCCTTGCTCTTTCCCGGAAGATGCCCTGCAGTAGGGAGCATTAGCCTGCAAAGCAGACCTGACTCACCAACATTGAGCTCTACCTTTTTAATGTTTTTTGAGAAAATCTCCTCTTTTGCAAGTCTTTTTGATATCTCTTCAATGCCCGGACTTGTAATTTCAAGGCGGAATTTCGGGAGTTTACACTTTTCTGACTTGACCTTTACACCAAGCGATCTGACCAGCTCAATTGCAGCCTCAGTATCGGCACATGGCGTATATGCATAAAGAGAGCTCTTTCCCTTTGCCCATGCTGCTGAAAGAATTGCTCTCTGAGCATGGCTTTTGGATGCCGGGGCAGTAATCTTTTTGATTACACCTTTGCGGTTAACGTTGTGGGGGTAAAATTTCTTCGAAGTAAGCCTCTCTGCCTCTGCAACAGTGAATTGCCCGGGAGCAGTGCGACTCTCCTCATCAAGAGCACAATAGATAAAAGGAGCGCCGATTGAGTGAGAGAGAAGACGTGTAAATTTACCCTCATCACCAATAGAAAATGCAACCAGAGAATCTTTGGGATATTGTTTATAAAGTCTTATCAGACGTGAACACTCCTGAATGGTTTTGGCATTTGTTACCAGTTTTACAATATCTGCACCCCTTTCACGGGAGTTTTCATATATCTCGCAGAGCCTTTCGTAGCTCTCGGTGTTGTTAAAATTGTGGTAAGAAAGTATTATTTTAAAGCCACCTTTTCTTGCGGCTGTAATAAGTTCGTTTCTGTAATCCTCCGGAGAGTCATAATCCAAATCGATATACCTCTTGCCCTTGCTTTTTCTTGTTCTGCTGCCAAGAATAGCCCACAGCAACATCTTTCTGCTCTCCGGGTAGGGCATTTCATAGACTCTGCAGGTGGCAATAAGATCTTTTTTTGACCTGAACAATGCAGCTGTCTCCTCACGGTTCAGCTGTGTAAGATCAAGCCTGATCTCTGCAAGGTGAGCTTTGGAGAGGGCCTCGTTTACTGCTGCCGCCCCCTTCGTACCAATGCTAATACAAATCATACAAATACTCCTCTATACTGTTAACCGGCAAAGGATAGGCAACACATTTGCCAATCTTCTCAATTAATATAAATGTTATGTTATCTCCCGATCTTTTTTTGTCACGTTTAATTGCATTCGCAAGAGTCATAGTATTAACAGGCGATGCTGTCCTAAGGCCAAGCAGCTTGAAATCATTCTCAATCTTGTCTGCCGTGACTTTGCCTGTTACAGAGAGCTTTACGGAGAGTTTTGCTGCCAGCACAATTCCTGCAGACACGGCCTCGCCGTGAGATATGCCACACTCTTTCTCAATGGCATGAGCAAATGTATGTCCCAGATTTAACAGCTTTCTCTCCCCTTTTTCGTAAAGATCGCGGGCTGTAACCTGTGTCTTAAATCTTGCTGCCTCTGCAATAAATGGAGCTATCTGAGAAATGATGTCTAAAGCACCTGACCTTGATTTCAAAAGAGCATTTAAAAGCCCTTTGTAACTCTCGTTACTGAACAAGATAAATGTCTTTAGAAGCTCTGCCAGACCCTCGTTAATCTCGTGATGAGGGAGCGATTTTAGAAAAGCAGGGCATATAACGGTAAACTCAGGCTGCCTGATAACTCCTAAAATATTCTTATATCCGTCAAGATTGACCCCATTCTTCCCGCCAAGCGAAGCATCAACCTGAGCGAGCAGGGTAGTGGGCACATATCCACATCTGACACCTCTAAAGTAGGACGAAGCAACAAACCCTCCAAGGTCGGTAAGGATTCCTCCTCCTATAACAAGTAAGAAGGTATCTCTGTCTGCCTCAAGATCCATAAGGCGGGCAGCAATTTGCCCCACCATCTGAAGTGACTTGTTTTTTTCGGAGGCCTCAACAACTATCTGTTCAAATGGGAAATGGTGGCCGTATAACTCTTTGATATTTTGATCAATAATAACTATGACACGCCCCTCGGAATGTAACAGAGAGGGTATCTCCTCAATTGAGGCACAGTCTATAAGTTTGGCCGGATTCAAGTTGTCCATTGGTGCAAAGTTAAAATTTAAAAGGGGATTTTTAATAATGAATAAATAAAATTCAACATTGAATAAACCGAACTGCTCTGTTTTCATTACAGATTGAAATAACATAGTTTTACAAGAAAATGTTGTGTAGAACATATTGCGGTGCATGTCTGGGAATTGAGGCAATAACCGTTACGGTAGAGGTTGATGTTTCGCAGGGGATAAGTTTCTACCTGGTAGGGCTCCCCGACAGTGCTGTCAGGGAGAGTCAGCAAAGAATCACTACTGCGCTTTTGACCATAGGTGCAAAGATGCCCGGCAAGCGGATTGTGGTCAACCTGGCACCTGCAGATTTGAAAAAAGAGGGATCATCTTTCGATTTGGCAATAGCAATCGGAATACTGGCTGCTTCGGGTCAGTATGAGTTTCCCTCTTTAAGCAGCTATTTAATACTGGGAGAACTTGCACTTGACGGATCTCTAAGGCCGGTTCCCGGTGCACTACCTCTGGCAATTCATGCTGCTAAGGAGATGTTCAAGGGGATAATATTGCCCGTTGAATCAGCATTGGAGGCCTGCGATATTTCAGAAATAGAGGTATATGGAGTTACCGGCCTCTCGGAGGTTATCTCTGTTCTGCTGGAGGAGGGGAGTGTTTCTCCGTTAAAGCCGTTAACCTATATTGATTCCAGAACCCTTGAAGAGAGAAGAATCCCCGATTTTAGCCAGATAAGAGGGCAGGAGCATGTTAAAAGGGGGTTGGAGATTGCTGCAAGCGGGTCTCATAACATTTTAATGTGCGGAGTTCCGGGTTCAGGGAAGAGTCTTATGGCAAAGGCTCTTGCAGGAATACTACCTCCGCTTGAGAGGGAAGAGTCAATAGAAACAAGTATGATTTACTCGGTGGCAGGGAGGTTTGCCAACAACGGCAAGAGTGCCGGGCTTATGCATGAAAGAGCCTTCAGAGCTCCACACCATTCAACATCTGTAGTTGCTGTAACGGGAGGGGGAGCCAAAGCTCTTCCGGGTGAATTGTCGCTTGCACATAACGGAGTACTTTACCTTGACGAACTACCTGAGTTTTCGAGAGAGCTACTGGAGCTGCTAAGACAACCCCTTGAAGATAAAGTCATAAATATTTCAAGATCAAAATACAAAGTGAGTTACCCATGCAACTTTATGCTTGTTGCCTCTATGAACCCTTGCCCGTGTGGATATTACGGACAACCGGGTGATAAGTGTCAATGTATGCCATATAAGGTTCAAAGGTACCGTTCAAAGATCTCCGGCCCACTACTTGACAGAATAGATATTCATCTGGATGTAAGCCCGGTTCCGGGAGATTTACTAATGTCGGCAACATCGTCAGAGAGTTCGGCTGATATTGCTGCACGAGTACGGCGGGCAAGGGAGATACAGTTTAAAAGGTTTGCCAACTCAAAACGAACCAACTCATCAATGACTCTGCCCGAAATCAAAGAGCATTGCCATCTCGGCTCTGCCGAAAAGAGCCTGCTTGCCACTGCAGTCAAACGACTTGACCTCTCGGCCCGCGCCTACCACCGAATTCTTAAACTCTCCCGCACCATTGCCGACCTTGATGGCCGCACAAGTATATCCGTGAGTCATATTGCCGAGGCGATTCAGTACAGGGGATTATAAATGTTGTAATGACTAAATGATTCAGACTTTGAAAATCATAACGAGATAATGCCCTTTATAACTTAAGAAGCCATTTCCATACGGGAATAACTTCTATTACTTCTCTGTCAAATGTACCATCATTGTTATCAAGGCTATATCAAACCTAGATTGCGGTTGTTTCTTCAGGAATATAAAAATAGATTCAAAATGCAATGTTTTGGATATAAGAAATAAAAAGTATTTTGTGTGCAAAACAAAAATAACTCAAAAGTGTTTTATGCGCAAAACAAAAAAGAAGCTACTTAAAAAACACCAAGATAGGATTGTCACTATCAGATATGTTTTTAATATGCAGTTTAAGCTTGTCATTTTTTACGCAAGAAGTATCTATATCATAAGTATTTAATACACCTATAAACTTATCCTTAAATACTCCTATCGGAAGTGGAAATTTACGGCACTGTCCAGAATTTTGTGTAAACGATAATTGAGGTTTCATAATTACAATAAAATTCTGTTATCAAATATAAGTATAAACTGATTCAGGACTATCGCCCAGTTCCTTATTGGCATAGTCCATTTCTTTTCAATCTCATTAATAGCAAGATAAACAGACTTTTTAACTGCGTCATCATTAGGGAATGAGAGTTTAGCCTTGGTATATTTTCTGATTTTTCCGTTAAGGTTTTCAATCAGGTTGGTAGTGTAAATTATCTTACGAATTTCCATAGGATAGTCGAAGAAAGTGGTAAGGTCATCCCAGTTTGTTCTCCAGCTTCTAACAGCATATTGGTACTTTTTACCCCATTTTTGTTCAAATACATCAAGTGCCAGCGCTGCAGCATCTTTATTTACAGCCCCATATATTGTTTTGAGATCTTTGGTGAATTCTTTTAAATCCTTGTAGGTCACATACCGGCAGCTGTTCCTTATCTGATGTACTACGCAAACCTGGGTAGCTGCATTTGGAAACACGCTCCGGATTGTATCTGTAAAACCATTCAGATTATCGGTGCAAGTAATAAGAATGTCTTCCACTCCACGAGCCTTTATATCTGTTAAAACACTCATCCAAAAGGCCGAGCTTTCTGCTTTACCAACCCATAGACCCAGCACCTCTTTTTTGCCGGTTTTATTAAGTCCTACACATATATAAACCGTCTTGTTAATTACCTTTCCGCCATCTCTTACCTTGAACATTATGCCGTCCATCCAAACAATCAGATACTGCCTTTCAAGAGGTCTGTTCTGCCAGTCTTGGGCTGCCTGAGTAACCTTGTTTGTGATTATTGATACGGATGAACCGGAAAGGTTGATTTCATAAATATTGCGCAACTCATCCTCAATGTCAGACACGCTCATCCCTTTGGCATATAGTGATATTACAAGTTTTTCTATAGACAGGCCTCGGCTCTTGTGTTTGGGAACAATTATGGGTTCAAAATCCCCATTCCGGTCTCTCGGTATCTGTATGGTAGATTCCCCGTGTTCTGTCTGGATTGTCTTGGGAAAATTGCCGTTCCTTGAATTACCGGTGTTATTTCCGGATACGTCATTCTTTTCATATCCTAGATGTGCATCCATCTCGCCTTGTAACATCTGCTCAAGAACTTGTGAATGAAGATCCTTCATGAAATTGCTAACATCCTCTTCGGACTTGAACTGTTTTAAAAACTCCTTAGTGATTAGTCCCGGAGGTAACCCCGTTCTTTGTTTGGCCATAAATTGTGTTTCCATTTGAATTGATGGTTAAAATTAATAATGCTTTTTATTTTTTGCATTATCGTTTACACAATTTATTGGATAGTGCCGTGATGTGCTTTGTTCCACTAACAAAGTGATGTGCTTTGTTCAGAAAAATTTTACTCTTCCTCTTCATAAAGGGAACTTCTGAAAACTTCCGGAATATCTGAATCTCTCCTCTCTTTGCTGATTACTTTTTTGAGGATATATTTTACAGGTGGTTGGTCTATATATTGCTCTGTAGCTTTAACTGTAACTTTTATCATATACTCATAACCGCGCTCGTAAACAAAACCTTCAATATCACGGGAGAGAATTGCCCAACTGTCATTTTGGTACTTTTTGCTTAGGAACCATACTCCTGCATTCATTTCATCTTGTAGAGGGCTAAGATATCTCTCCGAAGCAATGCTTACCACTAAACTATTTTCATCTTTTGAACAACCTATTACTGTAAATGCAAAGATAATAGCGTAAATATACTTTTTCATTCTGATTAAATTTTAATAAAATTAAACTTAAAAACTAACTCCCGCAATAGAATATGTTTCTTTCTTTTCATGTTTTACAACACCATATTCACTAATATATTCATAAGTTGTATTTGGTAATGAGTATGATGTTACTCCTGGAGGCACGATTACTTCAAAAATATTTACATAGTTTTCCGGAGTACCCTGATTTGTGCTGAGGTAAAACTCATATTTAATTTTTAGCAGCCTTGGAGATGATGTGGTAGTAGGATTTGTAAAATTCTTATCACTATAAAAATAAATTGTATTGTTATGAACAGCAGAGTATTCTTCATAAACATGACCTCCATCTGGATTTTCATAAAAAGATTCAATTGTTGTAACACTTTTGGCATATGGTGGGCCATATATATATTTTATTCCAACAATATCTCCTTCAGATAAATCAACTCTTTGTCCGAAAAATATTGTACCATCTTTTTTTAACATTGATATTTGATCTCCAATATAAGATCCATATATCATTATAGAGTTGAAATCGAAACCACCATAATCAATTCCATTTACAAATGAATATTTATTAAACTGACTTTTAAGTTCGCTTGGAATGTTATACCAAAGGATATCAATATTTTCATCTCTATCTTGTCGAGTATGTTCATGATATAGTCCGATTGCGTGACCTATCTCATGAATTGCATTTCCGAAATCAGCCCAAGATGCTAAATTTATTCTTTGCTTTCCGCCGACTCTGCCAATTCCCTCGGAATATGTATTTTTGCTATCAGTTGAGACAAATTCAATGTAGTCTGCTTGATTTGTTCTTTGTTGAAAAGTTAAACTTGTCTTTTGTTCAACAATATTAATTGCTTGAATTACCCTCATCGGATTTGTCATATTTGGATCAATTGTATAATAAACGATTCCTCTATGCCAAAATTTATTAAAAAATGTTTGGATTGCTGATCTTGTAAAGTTTGTATTATTTAGTGAATCTACAATGCGTGATGGCAAAAAGATATCTCCTCCTAAAATGTAAATACTGTCCTCTTTCTGAACTTCAAGTCCATTCGGAAATACATAAACCTTTGGTATTCCGTTAAAACAATATTGTTCTTGTTTTGATGTACTTCTTTCAGAAAATGATTTTGTTAACGGAATGTAATTTTGATTTTTTAAATAGTCGTTTTCAGGTGAATTTTTTTGACAGCCTAATAAGGTTAGGCACACAATTGCGAAAAGGATGATGATATTTCTCATATTTAGATATTTAATTGTACAAATGTAATCAATAATTACACAAATACAACACTAAAGTGTAAAATATTTGAATTGAGATTTAGCGATATGTAAAAATATTTTGTAATTTGGCTTCGGGGTCTGTTTAACATTAATTTCTATGAATAGGTTACTGCTTTCACTACTGGCTTTGATTACTGCCATTATTGTTACTTCCTGCCGCGGCGGGGAGCAAGTTGTGGCAGATCTTAGGGTGATTAATGTAGAGGAGGGGGTTGGAAAAGGTCGTCTGATGAAGCTTTCTGAAGTTGCAGA
>JAUYTX010000054.1 GCA_030695025.1 Bacteroidales bacterium
CGGGGCCTCGCATGTGTTGGTTGTCTCTGAAGAGAGGTTCAAAAATTGTTCTAAGTCTCTCTTTTTGAGTTGAATCGCATTGGTTTCT
The DNA here is from genome assembly GCA_030695025.1 of Bacteroidales bacterium. GTDB lineage: Bacteria > Bacteroidota > Bacteroidia > Bacteroidales > UBA932 > Bact-08. Next base: position 89 of record JAUYTX010000054.1, read on the forward strand.
AATCTCTAGATAAAATTCTGCGGTGTGCTCTTTTAACCTGGCATGTTTGAATCCTATGCTGTCGGAGTAAGCTTTAATCTTCACATAATCAGGGGCAGTGCTGTGAATCTCTTTGTATAATTCCGTTTTATAGCGGTTCATATTTGATATAACATCGTTGGCTTTTTGTCTAAACTCTCTGCTCTCTTGTCTGAAGAACGACATTTGCCCTTCGCTGAATGATAGTTCCTGTCTTAAAAATCTTCCATTTATCGGAGAACTTTCGGGATCGATTACGATTGAATCGTCTTGATTAAGATTTCTGTTACCGATTAAAATTGTGGCAATTATGCTTATGTTTAGCAGTGCTAAAATTATTACGGACAGCGTGAGTAGTTTATATTTTGTCTCTTTTTTCATATTCTATTGCCCTTTTATTTTCACTATTACCGTTATTGTTTACCCGTGTGGTGTTTAATCTTGTAGTGTGTATACTCATGTTGTAAGTTTACTCTTGTTGAGTGTATATGCCTAGGTTTTCAATATGACTGTCGTTTATGGCAAGAGTAGTGGTATTGCTTAAGCGGTTTTGTGTGTAGATTGTTCCCAGTGATATTCCCATAACTATGGAGATTGTTATCCCGGCAGCAACTGCGATGCTTTGCAGGGCAAAACTCCGTTTATCTTTTTTTGCTTCAAGAGTTTTTGTTTCGAGCCTGTTCATAATTTTTGATACAAGGAATGGGTTCGGCTCTGTACTGAGTTCACTTTTGATGAAGTCCTCAAGTATGTTGTTTTCTTTTATTTTATAATTATTTTCCATTCTCCGGCTCTTTAATGTTTTTCTGTTTGCTATATTACTTTTATCTGTATTGCTGTTTTACTTTAGTGTTGTTTTGCAGTTTATTTGCTTTGCTTCCTGATTATAAGACATCGATTAAAAACTTTTCCTACATTTTTTGAGTTATCTCTCTTTAAGTTTTTTCTGCAATGAACTCTTTGCTCTCATCAGATGTTGCTCAACTGCACCTTCTGATATCTGCATTATCTCTGCAATCTCTTTTTGGGATAGCTCTTTATACTTTTGCAGTACAAATGCTGTTTGTTGTTTGTCAGGAAGGCTTTCGATGGCCTTTCTTACTCTTATGATATTCTCTTCTGATATGGTCTGCTCTTCGGGGTTTTTGGAATCTCCGCTAAAATTGAAAATCCGGGTCATATTATCTCCGAATGTGGTAAAAATATCTCTGCGTTTTCTTCTTGCGATTTCGTTTAGGCATGTATTGACAGCAATTCTGTACAGCCAGGTTGAAAATTTTGAGTCTCCTTTAAATGTGTCAAGTGAGTGATAGAGTTTTACAAATATCTCCTGTACCATATCTTCGGCATCCTCTTTGGAGTGAAGATAACCCATTGAGAGCCTGAACAGAGGGGTTGAATACCTCTCTGCAAGTTCACGGAAGGCCTCTTTATTGCCGCCTTTAATATCGTCAAGTATTATTGAATCCTCTCTCAAATTGAATCTTCGTATAAGTTGTGCATTAAAACAAATTTACCATTATTTGACAGTCGTTAGGCAGTTTTCCTACATCTCCGCGCCAGTTTTGGACAAATTATTGATATTGAGAATTATACAAAATAGACTTTTTTGAATTTGATATATTTTAATTGAAGTCTCTTTTTCAAACAATTGTTAATAAGGCATATGTCCAAAAGTGGCGCGGAGAAATTTGCAAAATAAAAATGAGCCAATTTTTGTGTAAAATTGGCTCATTTCTATATAAGTGATTTGTAGATTGTTACCACAAACTGGCGCGGAGATTTATTTTGCACCCAGTAAAACGCCGTCAATTGCCTCCTTAAATGAGTTTTTAGGGAGTGCACCCATTGCCATTTGAGGTGAACCTTCCATTGGAACGAAAAGAATTGAAGGTATGCTTCGGATTCCGAAAGCTCCTGCAAGCTCTTGCTCCTGCTCGGTATTTACTTTGTAGATATAGATTTTATCTTCATACTCCTTTGCAAGTTCTTCCAGAATCGGAGCAATCATTTTACATGGGCTGCACCAGTCGGCATAAAAGTCAATTATGGCCGGCTTGTCGCCCAGATATTTCCATTCAGTTGGGTTTGCTTCGTAATTGGCAACTTTTGTAAGGAATTCCTCTTTTGTAAGATGTATTGTTTTCATTGCTTTAAAATTTTCTAACTAATTTGTATTTATATATTTAATAGTATTCTTATCTTCTTGTTGATAGTTTCTTTTGTGCTTGCTTTTTATTCTTTTCTGCAGTTTAATTGTATTTTAATCTTCTTGTTTATTCTTCTGTTGGCTCATTTGCCTTTTGGGCAATTAAAATGAACTGTTCGTACTCTTTTTCATTTTTCATGATAGTGTTGTAAACATAGGCCTTAGTAACCTCCATATCACTGCCTTCGATAATATCGGACAGTTGAGAGATATTAAATCCGTTATGTGCCACACTCTCTTCCGGGTGAAAAGTTCCATCCTCCTCTTTCAGATCTCCTATAACAAGAATACCTCCCGGTTTTAAAACCTTTGTTATATGGTCTATTGTTTCGGTCAGGTTTTCAATGTGGTGCATTGCCATTAATGAGAACACAATGTCAATGTCATTTTGGGTGTAGGCAAAAACCTCTGAGTTAATTACTTTAACGTTTTCTTTTTTAACGTTTTCGAGTTTTGATTTCAAAACCTCAATCATTGAGGTGGATGTATCCATCAAAACTACATTTTTAACCAATGGAGCTATCAGAAGTCCCACCAGACCGGTTCCGCATCCAAAATCAAGCACTTTAAGTTCTTTGCTGAAATTTATATTTTGATGCATTTCGTACACAAACTTTTCAGCCATCTTAACCTTCATTGGGGTGTCCCACTCCTTTGCCTTAACTGCGAAAGGGTCATTTATTTCCGGCTGCTCAATTTTTTCTGTGCTATTCAAATTTTCTACTTCTCTTTTTACTTTGTATCCGTTCTCCTCAAGCTTCTGTGCAATCATCTCAAATGATACCTCGGTAGTGTGGTCAATAGTTATTTCATTCTTGTAGTTGTCCACGTTAACGCTGTAAACGCCATTTAAAGACGCTATTTCGCGGTTAATCTGGTTATTGAAAACACAGCACTGAGCTTTTTCGACTTTAATTACTTGTCTCATCCTTTAAATTAATTTCATGCTCAAAACTAATTACCGGTCTCATTATTTTTATTTTTGAAAAGGCTGAAAACCAGACCTCCAAGTACTATCCCGTATAAGGTACTGTTAAGAGGAGAGGAGGTAATAGCGCAGGTTCCGCTGTTACAACCGATAAAATACCAGTATAGATATCCCCCGGCTGCTCCTGCAACTCCTCCGGCTATAATCAGCCACTCCCGCTTTATTAAAGTTAAAATTTTGTTCATTTTTTATTGTACTATTCAATTTTGTACTTAATTATTTTAAGGAAATATATTCCATAGGAAATAATAATGCAAAGATAAAGATATTATCTTAATAAACAAATTTCCT
>JAUYTX010000062.1 GCA_030695025.1 Bacteroidales bacterium
TTGAATTAAATCACATACGATATGTTAAATAAAGAACAAAAAAGCAGTATTTTACTTTTGCTGGCATCAAAGGCATTTGAGAGACTGGCATTTTATACTATTATGGCAATTCTTGTTAAATATTTAATGGATTCATTGGATATAGAAACAAATAAGGCAGCTATTTTCTACAGTGTTTTTTATGGTGCAGTGGGACTAACCACAATATTTTCCGGACTGTTAGGCGATTTGCGAGATAGGATGAAGATTGTAAAAACAGGTTTTATTCTGTTGACAGTTATGTATTTGGTGATTGCTTTACTGCCAGGAATAAGTGTTATTGTTGTATTTGCTTTAGTTCTTTTAGGTGTAGGAGTTGGTCTTACCTCTCCAAATATAATTGTCTTTTTGGGTAATATTTACAATGAAAAGGGTAAAGAAATAGCCGGATTATCAGGGTTTATTCTTTTTTCCATTGCAGTAAATATTGGAGCATTAATAGCTCCACTAATTTCAATTACCCTAAAAGATAATCTCGGTTATTATTCTGTTTTTTTATTTGCATTTATTTCCGGGTTAACATCACTTATTCTGTTTTTGAAGTTTAAAGAAAATTATAATAAGCTCGACTTAGTGGCAGAACAAAAAAACTATATATCACCTAAGTCTGAGAAGGGATTAAATTCATTAATTGTAATCTCAGTATTGTTAATCGGTATTTTAATCAGGCTCGCTTTAAACCAGAGAGGGATATCTTTCAATTTTGCAATAGGTGATTTGATTGGAGATGGGTTTAACTTAAATGAGAAAACTAAAAACATTGAAGTATTAGTCTCAATAGTGCTGCTTGGACTGTTTGCATTTGTTGTTACCAGAGTTAGAAACTTAACCTGGGGAAAGGTTTTCAATATTATTCTAATTGGGCTTACTTTCTCAATTATTGGTTTTTTACTGGTTGGGAGTTATGAATTTTTGTCTAAGATAATGAGTGGAAAGAGTATATTCCTCCAATCGTTTATTTTTGTAATCATTGCTGAGACTCTTATTACACCAACAATAACCTATTTGATTTACAGAAGTTCACCAATAAAACGCAAAGGACTTTATCAAGGTATTGCCTATATCGCATTTGCAATTTCAAATCAGCTATTGTTCATTGGGTTACTACTTTATGACAAAATAGGAACCACAACATTTATTATTTTCTCGGGCATTCTTCTGATTTCTGCAATGTTGGTATTTATCTTGAAGAGAAAAGTAAATCATAAACTGACAGAAATTGAGTAGGCTAAAGATGAAACAATATAAGAGCTCAATCGTCTTTTATCAAATGTAATTTTTATAAAAGTATGAGAAAAATATTGTCTTTATTATGTGTGTTGTTTATTGTAAATAATACAATCGCTCAATCCCCGGAAAAACCTGCCCAAACCAAAATAATGACACTCGGGGTATTCCATTTTGCATTTCCCAATCTGGATGTAGTTAAAACTGAAGAAAAAGACAAAATATCAGTTCTGGACGAACCGTTTCAATCTCAAATAAAATCAATTTGCAAAGCCATCGAAGAGTATAACCCTACAATTATAGCAATAGAACTTACTCCAGATCAACAGCCTATTATCGATTCTCTATACTCACTTTATAAATCCGATAAGTTTAATCTAAAAAAAAGTGAGAGTTACCAGTTAGGATTCAGGATTGGAAAGCAGTTAAACTTAGACAAGATTTATTGCGTTGATGACAGGGGAAGACATTATGAAAACATTGAGGAGCTGTTTAGTGACAAAGCCAGATTATCAAAGTTTGAAGATTACTATTTAAATTCGAGAGACACTGTTTATGATCTTCCTATTTCCAATAATAAAATATCAAACATTATTGATGCTTTGTTTGAAGCTAACAACCCTGAAAGAATAAAAGAGAGGTTGGCATCCTATCTGATACATCCATTTAAATATGAGGAAAATGCAGGAGACTTCACAGGTGTAGATTTTGAAACCGGCAGATGGTATAACAGGAACCTTAGAATATTTAGAAATATTCAAAGAATTTCAAATGGTGGTCAAGAAAGAATTTTGCTGATTATTGGCAGTGAACACCTTAATTTATTAAATCTTTTTTTTGACACATCAAGAGAATTTGAATTAGTTTCACCTTTACCTTATTTAGAAAAGGCAAGACTTTAACCTATCTTTGCCCCCTCAAAATTTTAAAAGATAAATAGTGATGGTCTCATGTGATGGGTTGAGTGTTGAGTTTGGCGGCACAGTATTATTTGAAAATATCTCCTTTGTAATAAACGACAAAGACAGGATAGCCCTTATGGGCAAGAACGGGGCAGGAAAATCCACCCTCCTCAAAATTCTTGCAGGAGAAAGGGCTCCTTCAAGAGGAGTCATCTCAGCTCCAAAAGATTCGCTAATTGCATATCTGCCTCAGCATTTAATGACCGAAGATGGGCGTACTGTCTTTGAAGAGGCCTCTCAGGCTTTTAAACATCTGCATGATATTGAGGCCCAGATTGCTGAGTACAACAGTCAACTGGAGGCAAGAACAGATTATGATTCAGAGGAGTATTACAAACTTATTGAAGATTTATCTGCACTAAGCGAAAAGTACTATGCTGTTGATATTACTCACTTTGCAGAGGATGTTGAGAAGGTTCTTTTGGGTCTCGGATTCAAAAGGGAGGAGCTCGGCAGACAGACTTCGGAACTGAGCGGAGGTTGGCGTATGCGGATTGAGCTTGCAAAGATTCTGCTTCGTAAACCGGACGTTATTCTGTTAGATGAGCCTACAAACCACCTGGATATGGATTCGATTATATGGCTGGAGGAGTTTCTGATCAACCAAGCCAAGGCGGTTGTGCTTATCTCACATGACAAATCTTTCGTGGACAATGTAACCAACAGAACTGTTGAACTCACAATGGGGCGAATTTACGACTATAAGGTTAACTACTCTCACTATCTGGAGCTACGAAAAGAGCGCCGTGAACAGCAGCAAAGGCAGTTTGATGACCAGCAAAAAATGATTGCAGAGACAAAGGAGTTTATTGAAAGATTCAAGGGCACTTATTCAAAGACTTTTCAGGTTCAGTCCCGGGTAAAGATGCTGGATAAACTTGAAATCATTGAGGTTGACGAAATAGACTCGTCTGCCCTGAGGCTTAAGTTTCCTCCCGCTCCCCGCAGTGGAAACTTTCCGGTTATTATGGATCAAGTTGGCAAGACCTATGATAATAAAACGATCTTTTCTAACGCCTCTCTTACAATTGACCGGGGTGATAAGGTTGCCTTTGTAGGCAGAAATGGTGAGGGTAAGTCAACCCTTGTAAAATGTATAATGAGGGAGATTGAGCACGATGGCAAACTAACACTTGGGCATAATGTTCAGATTGGTTATTTTGCTCAGAACCAGGCATCTTTACTCGATGAAAACCTTACAGTTTTTCAGACAATAGACGATATTGCAGTAGGCGATATCCGCTCAAAAATTCGCGACCTTCTGGGTGCATTTATGTTTGGCAGAGACGATGTTGACAAGAAGGTTAAAGTGCTCTCCGGGGGTGAGCGAACCCGTCTGGCAATGATTAAACTGCTGCTTGAACCAGTGAATCTCCTCATTCTGGACGAGCCTACAAACCACCTCGACATACGCACTAAGGAGATTCTCAAGCAGGCACTACTTGCTTTTGACGGAACTTTGATAGTGGTCTCCCATGACCGTGATTTCCTTGACGGACTGGTAACAAAAGTTTACGAATTTGGCAACGGGCAGGTAAAAGAGCATCTCGAAACCATTCAGGGCTTCCTTGAAAAAAAGAGAATGGAGCATTTGCGGGAGATTGAGAGAAAAATCTGAGTATATTTATTCTCGAATTTTCTAAAATAGAGAGTAATGAATTCAAAAAACATCCCTTTTACTACTATCGACTGGTCAGGAGTGCCAAAGAGCGAACACAAAGGTGAATCCGGAACAGCATGGTGGCAGACTATGCAGTTCGAAGGGCTCCGCGTAAGGCTGGTTGAATATTCAAAAGGCTACACTGCCGACCATTGGTGCACTAAAGGACATATAGTCCATTGCCTTGAAGGTGAATTTGTGAGTGAACTGGATAATGGTGAAAAATCAATTTTAACACAAGGAATGACATATGTTGTAACTGACGAATTGAGTTCACACCGTTCATCTACTGAAAATGGGGTTAAGCTTTTAATTATTGATGGTGATTTTTTAAAATTTAACAATTAATGAATCCAATTATACCATTATACAAGCAGGCAGACCGACTTATAGTCAGATCTAAAGATTGTTACGTCTATGATTCAGATAATAGAGAGTACATCGATTTTGAATCAGGAGATTGGGCGGCAAATCTGGGTCACTCAAATTCTCATATCAACTCTGTGATAAAAACACAAATTGATAAACTTATTCATGACGGGCTGAGATTCAGAAGCAATGAATCGGAGCTGTTGGCAATAAAATTACTTGATAAACTTAGCCTTAACAATGGACAGTGTGTTTTTCTAAATTCAGGATCAGAGGCTGTAAATCTGGGGATTACAATTGCTAAAAAACTAACAGGCAGAAAGAAAATTTTAAAAATTGACAGTTCGTATTTATCAGCTTATGGACATGGGCAGATTTCTGATGATAATTCAGAATTAATAAATATTCCCTTTGATAATTTTGAAGCAATATCAGACATAGATCTTAATGAGGTTGCTGTGTTTGTTTTCGAGCCAGGTAATTCATTTGGACTAATTAAATATCCTAATGTCGAATTTGTGAAAATTGTGGCTTCCGAAGTAAAAAGATTTGGGGGATTACTGATGGCTAACGAAGTTACAGCTGGATTTGGAAGGACCGGTAAATGGTTTGGTTTTGAACATTATGAATTTCATCCCGATATTGTATCGGTTGGTAAAGCTTTAGGAAATGGATACCCTATTAGCGGAGTGGCTATTAGTTCGATGGTTGCAGAATTGTTTCCAAAATTTCAATTTCGGTACGCTCAATCTCACCAAAATGACGCATTAGGATGTGCAATTGGTATAGAGGTAATTGAAACAATTGATAGGGATGATTTGATAACAGAAAGTTTTAAAAAAGGAGAATACTTCAAGCAAAGATTAGCTCAATTACAGGCAAAACACCAAAACATTATTACTGATATTAGGGCAAGAGGCTTAATGCTAGCAATGGACTTAAGCACTTCTGAGAATGCAGATATTTTGTATAACCAATTAATTGAAAGATGTATTTTGGTTGGGTTTAAGGAGAGAACAATTCGGTTTATGCCGCCTTTAACCATAAAATACGAAGATATTGATAACCTGACAGATGCAATCAGTGAAATAATTACCTGTATGGATTAATTCAATTCCCTGAAACATGAAAATTTTCTATAACCCCATATAAAAAGATAGTTTAATGAGTGATTCTAAAAAGATAATTGCAACGAATGGTGTAATTACAATCAGAGAACTTACTGATTCGGATTTGCCCAAACTTACTGAGTATGCAAATAACCCAAAAGTAGCTATAAACCTGAGGGATGCTTTCCCAAACCCCTATGCATTGGAAGATGCAATAAGGTTTAAAGCGGCAATAGACAAACAGAACCCAAAGACAATTTTTGCAATTGAATTTAAAGGGGAGTATGTTGGAAACATAAGCTTATCTCCCGGAACAGATGTCTATCGCAAAAGTGCAGAAATTGGATATTTTATCGGAGAACCTTTCTGGAATATGGGTATAATGTCAAAAGCTGTTGATCTGATAACAGAGTGGGGGTTTAAAACACTTGATATTGTGAGAATCTATACCGGAGTTTTCGAATTTAACAAAGCATCACAAAGGGTTTTGGAAAAGTGCGGTTTTAGTAAAGAGGCTGTCTTAAGAAAGTCAATTTGCAAGTATGATCTGATTTACGACGAAATCAGATATGCAAAACTAAAAGAGTGAGTGATGAATAATGCCAGTATTGCACCGTGTGGAGTTAATTGTGACACCTGTTTAGGTTCCCAGAGAGCTAAAAACAGATGTGTGGGGTGTAATAATTTCGGTAATAAGCCATATCATTGTACAGTTTGTCGCATTAAACAGTGTGCAGAAAAGGGAGATAACCATATGTTGCTTTGCAATGCTTGCTTAAAATTCCCTTGCAGGCGGATAAAAGATCTGGACAAAAGATACAGAACTAAATACGGAGTTAGCCTTATTGAAAATCTTAATACGATTAATGAGATAGGCTTAACACAATTCATTGAGCTTGAAAAAGAAAAATGGAAATGCAGCAATTGCGGGCAATTGCTTTGTATTCATAGAGATACATGTTTAAATTGCGATGTTTTAAAAATACTATCAAATGGCAGAACTTAAAACAAAACAGACACAGGAAGATGTAAGTGAATTCATTAATAAATTCGCAGACTCTGAACAAAAAAGAGCAGACAGCTTTGAGATTTTAAAGTTTATGCAGACAATTACGGGGTATGAACCTCAAATGTGGGGGGATTCAATTATCGGGTTTGGGAGTTATCACTACAAGTCTGAAAGAAGCACTCAAGAGGGAGACTGGCCGCTTATAGGGTTCTCACCACGAAAAGCAGCCATTTCACTTTATGTCTATTCCGGTTGCGCCGGGCAGGAAGCCCTGCTAAGTGATCTTGGTAAATTCAAAATGGGAAAATCCTGTATTTATATCAAGAAACTCTCAGATATAAACCAGGATATCCTAAAACAAATAATAAAATCAACCATTGATTTCCTCCAGGAAAAATGGGGGAGAACTTAAGTTGTCGCCTTAAAATAACTTTTCAAAGCCTCTACATACTGCTCAAAAGCATTACGACCGATTTCCGTTATACGACATAAGGTTCTGGGTCGTTTGCCGCTGTATCCCTTTTCTATCTCAATGTATCCTGCCTCGCTTAGTTTTTCCAATTGAACGCTAAGGTTCCCTCCAGTTGAGCCGGTTTTCTCACGCAGATAAACAAAATCTGCCTCTTCTACCGAAATCAAAATTGAGATCACTGCCAGTCGCAATTGAGAATGAAGTAGTGGGTCTAAATCCTTAAACATAACCTTAAGCTTTTTTTACTTTCCTTGATGCCGCATTAAGTATGTGGCCCGGGATAATAAGCATAATTACTGCAAAGAGTGAAAATATTAAAATCTGATCCAACCCATTGACCATAAGCATAACGAAGCTCAATAATATTCCCAGAAATCCGGCAACAATAATTGGTTTAAACTTTATTATCAGACCACTCATTGCTACCCCGGTATTAATCAGCAGAGCCATTGTGAATAAAATAGGGAAGGCTTTATAGTCAATAAACATATAAAGTGAGAGGAGTGCAGCAACAACGCCTATTACTACCCAAATATTTCCAATTACTCTTCCCGCAAAAGTTATTGCTCCCTGCCTCTTTTTCTTTAACAAATATAACATTCCCGGATATCCAATAAGTGGTATGGCAAACCAAAGCCACTGCATCCTGTAGTCACCTGTTTTCATAAGTAAAAAATAGATTGCAAGTGACACAAAAAGCCACACATACCCCCACAGTAAATAGATACTGCCACCACCTTTTTCAAGATTGTTTCTGGTCTCTTTAATCATCCTGGTGATTATTTCAAGACTTTCATTTTGAGTTAAGTTTCTCTCTTCCATAAATTTAATTGCTACTTTTATTGGTAAATAAGTTTATAATACAAACCATTTGGTTCAAAAAATTTGCAACTCTAAAAGTTGCATGATGCAAATGTAAACAAGTTTATAATATAAACCAAATTTAATTTATTTCTTATTTTGTAATATTTTAACTTTACAATTCAAAATATCAGAGATATAAAGTCTATTTCTCAATGAGTGAGACTTTTATACATTGCCGAACTTTAATTATAGCAAATGAAATTAGAAGAGTTAGGATACAATCCACAAATTAAACAACTTGTAAGCGAACATAATCTCTCAGGATTTGAGATAGGCCGGGTAATTATGGAGCATAAGGAGAGGTATGTTGTCAAAACCATTAATGGTGAATTTGAATCTGAAATCACCGGAAACTTAAGATTTTCTGCAAATGGAAGAGAAGATTTCCCGGCTGTTGGTGACTGGGTAGCAGTAACAACTTTTGATTCGGGCAGTTCTATTATTCATAAAATAATACCAAGATTATCAATGATTTCAAGACAGGCAATTGATAAGTTTGGCGAGATACAGGTAATTGCTGCAAATATTGACTATGCCCTTTTGGTTCAGGCGGCTGACAGAGATTTCAATATAAACCGTCTTGAAAGATATCTCACTATTTGTAATTCATCCAAAGTGAAACCGGTAATTGTTCTGACAAAGACAGATTTGATTGATGAGCCTACCAGGATGAGAATCATTGAGCTAATCAGAAAAAGGATAAAAGATGTTCAGGTATTCACAATAAGTAACACTACACATGAGGGCTATGATGATTTAACCCGCTTGATTGAAAAGGGTAAAACTTTTTGCTTACTGGGCTCATCTGGTGTTGGTAAATCTACACTGGTGAATAACCTTTCCGGCAAACGGGTAATGAGTACAGAATCAATAAGCCAAAGTACCGGCAAAGGAAGACATACTACAAGTCACCGGGAAATGATCTTTCTAGAGAATGGAGGAATTCTAGTAGACAACCCGGGAATGAGGGAGGTTGGCGTTGTAGACAACGAGTCAGGGCTTGAAATGACCTTTGATGAAATATACACTCTTTCTAAGAATTGTAAATTCAAAGATTGCAGTCACACAAATGAAATTGGTTGTTCTGTTATTGAAGCACTGAATAAGGGTTTGTTGGACAAAGATCTGTATGAAAATTATCTAAAAATGCAAAAAGAGAGAGACTTTTTCGAAACATCTGTTTCAGAGAAAAAGAAGAGGGATAAAATGCTAGGTAAAATTATTAAAGACTATCATAAAAAAGGTATAAAGTAGTAACGTTCTTATTATTAAATTCAGGCTAAAAATCTATTGTACGCTTAAATAAACATTCTTCAATTAATTTGCATAACTTTAATATAATTGTGAGGTCTTCTATGTTATTCTTTATGTATACCTCATCTCAAATCTGCAATTTTATGGCACTGGTTGAAGAGTTTGAAGAAGAAGGGATTTGGCTGTTTAGATATCGTAGTCTGCTTCCCGTAATAATATTAGTTGTTGGTGCCCTCTTGTATCTGAGGTCAGAAATATATCCGGGAGTTTTCTCTCTCCATAATACATCTTACGAGATTTATTATGAAATGTTTTGCCTGTTTATAAGTTTGATCGGATTGGGTATTCGTATTTATACCGTTGGCTATACACCAAAAAACACTTCAGGCAGAAATACTAAACAACAAGTAGCAGATACTCTAAATACATCAGGAATTTATAGTATTGTCCGTCACCCGCTTTATCTTGGCAATTTTTTTATGTGGGTTGGTCTGGCTATGTTAACAGGAAATATTTGGTTCATTCTTATTTTTTGTTGTGTTTACTGGCTATATTATGAAAGGATTATGTTTGCCGAAGAGCAATTTTTACGTCGCAAATTTGGAGATCAATATCTAAATTGGGCAATCAATGTCCCTGCATTTATTCCTAAGTTTTCAAAATTTTCAAAATCTGATTTGACGTTTAGTTGGAAAAAGGTGTTAAAACAAGAAAAAAACGGACTGGCTGCTATTTTCCTAATATTTTGCGTGTTTGATATTGCTGGTGAGCTAATTGAGAAAGATACTCATTTCAACTATTTTCTTATATCTGGCACCATTTTGACTCTGCTTATGTATATCGTTCTTAAGTACTTAAAGAAAAAGACCCAAATTCTTAATGAATCGGGAAGGTGAAGTTTATTTGGCTTAAACAATTTAAAACTACAACTTTAGCCTCGATATATTCACGAAAATCAATACCTAAAACATGTTGAAAAATTTTAAGAAATTTGCTACCCTTCTCGGGTTGGCAGCACTGCTTTCAGGTATTTCAATAAAATACTGGATACAGCAACAATAAATTTTTCAATTTACAACAGAGAGCATATAAAAGTCATTGACAGTTTAAGTATTCGAAATAACAGCTCCTCTGTAACTATAAACAATATTAAGTATCTATTCTCAGAAAGGTCAAAACACTTTTGCAAAACCAGATTCTCTACAAAAATAGGGTTATCTGATTTAAAACTTCTTTTCTCAAACAGTGATTGGAAAATCTCTCATTATGCAGATCATGAATTCAATTATATTGCACCTTCATCTGTCTCCAAGAAAATCGACAGGCTAAAGTTTGGTGTTTTTGATCTAATTGAAAATCAAACATTTTAATGAACGCGTAAAAAGTTATCCCTTTTCAGATATTACCAAAAGAGCGGGCAACTGAAGAATCTCAAGATTTCTGCCGGAAATGGAGATTATCTTATCCTGATGAAAAGCGGAGAGCGTGTTTATGATACTCTCTTTGGAGTAGCCGAGGGCATCTGCCATTTCATCTCGGGTGAATGGTATCTGAAATTTACCGGAATCATACAATCTGGACAAGGTTAGCAACAGAGTGGCAACGGCACCATTTACATTTTTATGACTTAATGTGATGAGTGTATGTACAACGCCATTTGTAAGTTCAGACATTAGTTTTACAACATATACAGCAAATTTTCCATTAGTCTCAATTAAATTTTCAAACACCTCCCTATCAATTATTCTTACTGAAGTATCAGTTATTGCAACTGCAGAGAATTCCAGCCTTTTTTTGACAAAAGAGCACATCAGACCAATAAAATCACCATTTGTTGCAAAACTGAAAGTTGTATCCCTATCACCTGTTTGAAAATTTAACTTCGCAATGCCATTCTCGACAAATAAAATCTGTGATGCAAGTGTGCCTTGTTTGATAATTGTCTCTCCTCTTTTATAAGAGAGTGTTTCCGAAGCATCTAACATCCGACTTCTTTCATTTGCGCTGAGGGTTTCCATCCAGTCGTTAACCTTAATATTTGTGTTTATTTTCTTTTCCATATTGTCTGGTTAGATCTTAAAAATGCAATTTTACATCTTTTATAATTAAAAACTACCTTACGTTTTATATCATACATCAAATAATCTGCCATACTTTTGTTAAAATATTTAACTTTTTTAATACAAATCATTATGGCAGATATAAAATTCAGAGTTAAAGCTCATAGCGAAAACCAGGCAAAGACAATTGTAAAAGCAAGACAATTCGAAATAGTGGTTGATGAACCGGCTGATCTTGGGGGAACTGATACAGGTCCTAATCCGGTTGAGTATGTTCTGGCTGCTTTTGCCGGATGTTTAAATGTAATGGCTCACATTGTAGCTAAAGAGATGAATTTTGAATTAAGAGGTGTTCAAATGGATCTAAGCGGAGATATTAATCCTGCTCGCCTTTTTGGTATGAATTACGATGAACGTGCCGGATATAAGCAAATAGTTGTTCGTATTAAGCCCGATTGCGATGCAGATGCAGATACTCTTGAGAAGTGGGCTGAGGCAATAGAAAACAGATGCCCTGTTAGCGACAATCTGCAGAATACAACTCCTGTAAAGATTGAGGTGAAGAAATAATAACTTAAATGGTTCTATAATAAAGGCTGTGTTTTTAAAAAATGCAGCCTTTTTGCTATCATAATATTAACTTTGGTATAAATTGAGCATAACATAAAGCTGTAACTAAATTACCTTGAAGATAATTCCGAAAATTTTTAAAAAAATTATATTGATTGCACTTGTTGCATTCGTCGCCAGCATTGTATTCTCTTTGCTTTTCCCGGCCCGTGTAAAAGTAGTTGACAGCATAAGAATGTTTGCTCAAAGACCAATTATTAAGTGGGCAGGGAAAATAAAAATGGAAGATATTCCTATGATTGACAGTCAGAACGCAACAGCTGGGATTGACATTTCATTCGAAGAGCTTCATCAGTATTTAAAAGATTTAACTCCCGGGAGCATCATTCTTACACGCACAAGAAACTATTTTATATCGGGATTTATTCCGAGTATGTGGATGCATGCAGGAATATACTTAGGTACAAAAAGGCAACTGTACGCTACCTTCAAATCAGAAAGCTTGCTCAGTAAATTGGACTCTCTGATGAATGACTCAGATATTTATGTGCTGGACAGTTACTCTGACGGGGTTAGTGTTCGGCCTTTAAAAGAGCTTTCAAACATGACAAATGTCTCTTACCTGACTCACTTCGCATCCTTTTCTTTTAATGACGCGAATGAGCAGAGAGCTCTCTTTATCGGGAAGGGGCTAGAGTATTTAGGCAGGGAGTATGACTACGACTGGATTACAGAAGATGATGAAACTATATTCTGCTCGGAGTTATTATATCATACCTTAAAAGCTGTCGGGATAGATATTAAGGATCGTACAACAACGGTCAGTCGTATAATATTTACCCCGGACAACTTGTTTCAGCACCTATTAAACAATTCCGGTAATGATGGAAAATTCACTTACCATGGAACTGTCCTTAAGGAGAATGACACTACTCAGATTCTCTTTCCGATATAGAAGACATAGCCGTAGTACTCTTTGTATTTGTCATAGAGTTCTGCCTCAAGTTTGAGGTAACTTATAAGATCTTCAGCTGTCTTATTCCCTGAATATTTAGCGAGAAAATTCTTTTGCGCCTCAATCTGGGGAGTATAAAAATGGTCTGTCCAACAATTTTCTGGAATTACAAATGTTGCAACAGGCACATAACCGGCTGCTTGCATCTGTAAAACCTTATTTGTAATAGTATCAATCTGATTGTATGCATCTAACCAGAAGGTTTCAATCTCTGCAGGCCTTTCAGTAGTAAACCAAGATGCCTCGCTTACAGCAATGTAACCCCCTTTTTTGAGATATCTGCGCCATTCATTCAGCCCCCTCTCAAACCCAATGTTATAAATAGCTCCTTCGGACCATATCAGATCCAGCTCTTCATCTTTAAAGGGGAGATCATCCATTGATCCTGTTATACCTTTCACCCTTTTGTCCAGTCCCCAGTTTACAGCATTTTTGTTAAAGAGGTCGATAAAATCAGGAAACAGATCTATGCCCGTAATCTCTCCGGGAACATGTTGGGCAAGAGTCATTGTCTGTCCACCTGTACCGCAACCCAGGTCAGCTATTTTTGATCCGGAGTTAAGGTTGTCAATAAAACCGGCAGCCTTGATGGTAGTCTCAGGGCTTCCGGGCCCTTGTCTTTCAACTGCAGAAAAGTATTCACAAATTAGTTTGAATTGAAAGTCTAGTATAGAAATATTTTGATTACTCATGATGTTAATTTTTTAACCCAACATTATTATGGGTTCATTTTTTGAAATTTTGGTAATAAATAAAGAATCAGGCATGAAATACCTGAGATAATAAATGGATAACCTTAAGCAGAAT
>JAUYTX010000059.1 GCA_030695025.1 Bacteroidales bacterium
GCCAGTGAACCCAAGGAGTTAACACAAATTTCAAATTATGATAACCAAGATTTATTTCATCTCCATCTTTTACCTCAATAATTGATTCGGCAGGAATACCGTAAAATGCGTCCAACATTTTAAATGCCTTAAGATTGGCAACAATTTTAACATTTGGATATCTCTTGATAATCCACCCAATCATACTCGAATGGTCAGGTTCCATATGGTTGACTACCAAATAATCGACATCTCTGCCTTCAAGGATGTGTTCAATCTCTTCAAAATAATCATCTTTGGAGCCAAATTCGAGTGTGTCTATCAATGCGCATTTTTGGTCTGCAATCAGGTATGAGTTATAAGAGACACCGTTTGGCAGAGGCCAGTTGTTTTCAAAAAGGCTCTTTCTTCTGTCGTTGGTGCCCAGGTAATGAACTTTATTGCTGACTACTATCTTTTTCATTTATATTCAAAACTTTAATAATAAAAAAACATACTAACTTAAGAGAGCAAAATTAGTCAATTATTTGATAATTTTAAAAAATTCCTCCTCATCAATTACTGTAATTCCAAGCTTTTTGGCTTTGTCAAGTTTTGATGGGCCAGCTTTCTCTCCTGCAAGCAGATAGGTGGTGTTTAACGTTACCGATGAGAGGTTTTTTCCGGAATTACTCTCAATAATTTTCTTCAACTCCTCTCTGGATATCGTAAAGTTACCTGATACCACAATATTTTTTCCCTGCAGTTTATCTGATTTAATGTCAATATCACTCTTGGTCTCAAATAATAGACCGGCCTCTTTAAGCTCCTCAATAACCGATATATTCTCCTGTTCAGAGAAAAATGAGATAACTGAATCGGCCACTGTCTCCCCAATATCCTCCACCTCCAGCAACTCGTCACGGGATGCCCCCATAAGATTTGCAATATTCCCGAAGTGGGAAGCTAAAGACTTTGCGGTCGTCTCTCCTATGTGTCTGATACCCAAAGCAAATAAAACTTTATGAAATGGTGTTTTTTTTGAGGAGTCCAAGCTTTCAATTAATCTTTCTGCCGACCTCTCTTTCCACCCTTCAAGTGTAAGAAGTTTCTCTTTTGATAGGTTGTACAAATCAGACAATTTTCTTATGTACCCCAGAGTATAAAGTTGTTCAATAGTAGCCTCTCCGGCAAGAATGTTCATCGCTTTTCTACCTGCAAAATGGAGGAATTTACCTTTGATTTGGGTAGGGCAGTAGAGAGAATTGAGACAGTAGAATTTTGCTTCATCCTCAGCACGGTAAAGTTTTGAATTACAATCAGGACAATACTCGGGAAACAGAGGTTTTTCTGCATAAGCAACCCTTTTGCTGAGCTCGACTCCTGTAATTTTGGGAATAATCTCGCCTCCCTTTTCGATATAAACGTAATCATAAAGGTGTATATCAAGAAGTTGCATTTGATCTGTATTGTGCAACGAGGCCCTTTTTACCGTTGTTCCCGATAGAAGAACAGGTTCCAGGTTTGCAACAGGAGTTACAGCACCAGTTCTACCAACCTGATAGTCAACAGAAACGATGCGGGTAAGTGCCTGTTCGGCCTTGAATTTGAACGCAGTTGCCCACTTTGGAGATTTTGAAGTAATTCCAAGAGCTTTCTGGTTAACCAATTCATTGACCTTAATAACGACTCCGTCAGTAGGATAATCAAGCGTTTTTCTCTTTTCGTCCCAATTATCCAGGTATTTAATCACAGAGTCAAGGTCCCGGCAAAGGGCTATATGTTCAGAGACCGGAAAGCCACAATCTTTTGCCCATTGAAGTGATTCATAATGGGTTGTAAAAAAAGAGTTATCTGTTATTACATGGTAGAGAATTGCGCTAAGACCTCTTTTTGACACCTCTGAGCTATCCAGCAACTTAAGCGAACCTGCTGCAGCGTTTCTCGGATTTGCAAAGAGGGGCTCTTCGTTAAGTTCCCGCTCGCTGTTTAAACTATCAAATGAGCTCCATGGCATAAAAATCTCACCACGAATCTCGAAATCCTTAACATGGTTTGAAGCAGGAAGTGTTTTTGGAATAGAGCTTATATTTATTACGTTTGAGGTCACATCATCACCGGTGTTACCATCACCTCGTGTAACAGCCCGCAAAAGTCTGTTGTTTGAATATGTAAGAGAAATGGCAGTACCATCAATTTTCAGTTCGCAAACATAGTTAAAATCACTATCAATTGATTTTTTAATTCTTTCATTGAAAGCCTCTAATTCCAGTTTATCGTAAGTATTGCTTAAAGAGAGCATAGGGTGCTTGTGAGTGACCTGCGCAAACTCTTTTTTAGAGTTTTGCAGTGACAGGTCGCTTCCAACCATTACAGATGGAGAGTCCTGAGAAAAAAACTGCGGAAATTTCGACTCCAGAAACTGGAGATCCTGCATTAATAAATCATACTCAAAATCAGAAATAGACGGCTTATTATCAATATAATAACGCCTGTTGTGTTCTTCAATTTCTCTTTTGAGTAAAGAGATTTTTTTCCGTGCCTGCTCTTTTGATATCTTCATAATTTATCATACAAATTTACATTTTTTTTAATTATGTATTAACTTTGCGGGCTCAATAAATAATGTGATGAAAAAATCGATTGTAATTTTAACAGGAGGCGGTCCGGCGCCCGGAATGAATACCGTGGTAGGTAGTATTGCTAAAACATTTATTACTAATGGGTTTCGTGTTTTAGGCTTACATGGAGGATATAAAGGACTATTTTCCGAGAACCCCAATTTTACTGATATTGATTTTCTGATGGCCGATTCTATATTTAACAGAGGCGGTTCATATCTGGTGATGAGCAGGTACAAACCTACAAAAGACGATTTTGAGCAGAATTTCAACCTTGATTTCTTTAAGGATAACAATATTCAGCTTCTTGTAACAATCGGAGGAGATGATACTGCATCAACTGCAAACAGAGTTGCAAAATACCTTTCGGAGCACAACCACAGCATATCAAATATCCACGTACCAAAAACCATAGACAACGACCTTCCGCTACCATTGCAAAGACCAACATTTGGCTATGAATCAGCAAAATCTGAAGGTGCAAGACTTGCTACAACAATATACGAGGACGCAAGAACCAGCAATAACTGGTTTGTAGTTTGTGCTATGGGAAGGTCGGCAGGCCATCTTGCATTCGGAATCGGCTCGGCAGCTCACTATCCTATGATAGTAATTCCTGAGATGTTCAACAAGACAACCATTACTATAGATAAGATCGTTAAACTTGCTGTATCATCGATTATTAAAAGAGAAATTCTCGGAATTAACTATGGTGCAGTAATGATTTCAGAAGGGGTATTTCACGAATTAAGCGACGATGAACTTAAAAAGTCCGGAGTAACGTTTTCATACGACGATCACGGACACCCTGAACTCGGTAAGGTTTCAAAAGCACACATCTTTAGTGAGATGGTTGACAGAAGGATAGCAGAGCTGGGTTTGAAGACCAAAATCAGGCCGGTAGAGTTGGGATACGAATTAAGATGTCAGTCACCAAGTGCTTATGATTTAGTTTACTGTACAGAATTAGGTATAGGAGTTCATCAGCTCTTTAGCGAAGGCAAAACCGGCTGCATGGTTTATATAGACCACCTTGGAAAGGTTAAACCATTGTATCTGGCAGACATTCAGGACCCTGTTACAGGAAAGATCAATCCGCGCGGTGTAAGTTTGGAATCAGACCGCGTACAGGCCGTGATTAATAACATTATGCACTATATAACCGAAAGTGATTATTCAGCTGCATCAAAGTTAATTTCTAACCCTCAGGAGTACGATTTCAGGAAGATTTTAAACTGGTAACAATGGCAGGTAAAATTGCCATATACCAGGTTTTACCTAGATTATTTGGGAATACAAACAAAAATTGTATTCCCAATTCTTCTTATGAAACCAACGGATGCGGCAAACTTGACCACTTTAACCAAGAGATTTTGTCCGGGCTAAAAGACTTTGGCTACACCCACATCTGGTTTACCGGAATTATAAGACACGCCTCACAAACAGCATTTTCAAAATTCGGAATTAAGGCTCAAAGCCCTATGATTGTCAAGGGAAAAGCGGGATCACCATACGCTATAGTTGACTATTATGATGTATCTCCAGATTTGAGTAACAATGTTGCGGAGAGAATGTCAGAGTTTGAACAACTGGTTGACAGGTGCCATAAAGCAGGCTTAAAGGTGATTATAGACTTTGTGCCGAATCATGTTTCAAGAGCCTACAAATCACTTGTTAAGCCATCAGGAAGAGACGATTTTGGAGTAGGGGACAAAACAGATTACCCTTTTCACCCATTAAACAATTTTTACTACATTCCAGACAGTCAATTCATTTCTCCTATACAAAATGAAGATGATGGAATTGAAAGCAAGTTCAACGAATTTTCAGAAATTCCCTCTAAGGCAACGGGGAATAACTGTTTCACACCCAGACCCAAAAAAGATGATTGGTATGAAACGGTTAAACTCAATTACGGAGTTGATATCCTGAAGGGTGGAACTGAATATTTTAATCCCATTCCGGATACATGGTATAAAATGAGAGATATACTGATCTACTGGGCTCAAAAGGGTGTAGATGGTTTTAGATGTGATATGGCAGCAATGGTCCCTTTGAAATTCTGGGAATGGGTTATACCGCAGATAAAAAACCAATTCCATCAGTTGACATTCATTGCTGAAATTTACGAAAAGAATCGTTACGAGGAGTTTATCAATGGAGGCTTTGATTATTTGTACGATAAAGTTGGGCTTTATGATACCCTTAGAGCCCTGACAGAGGGAAGTGGTGATACAGGTGAAATAACAAAATGTTGGAGTTCACTGAATGGAATTGAGGATAAGATGCTTAATTTTTTGGAAAATCATGACGAACAGAGAGTTTCATCAGACTATTTTGCATCAGACCCATTCAGAGCAATACCTGCCCTCACAGTTGCTCTCCTGCTTAACAGAGCTCCCTTTTTAATCTATTTCGGACAGGAGCTTGGTGAGAGAGGTATGGATAGCGAAGGTTACAGTGGATTGGATGGAAGAACAACTATATATGATTATTGGTCAGTCAGTTCGGTTAGAGAGTGGATGCAGTCGAACAGTTTGCCTGAAATAGGACGGATTTATAAAGAACTGATAAATATTGCTGTTTCTGAGAGAGCTGTTAGCTACGGACTAAAGTATGATCTGCAATATGCCAACAGCGAGCCTTTAGGCTCTGACAATAAGAAAATCTACTCATTTATGAGAAAGTCAGATGATTCTCTTCTTCTGATAATTGTTAATTTCTCATCTACAGAAAAAAAAGCGATTGTTAAAATTCCCGAAGGAGCACTTGATTATTTTGGTCTTAAGCGTCAAATTTTGGCGAAGGGAAGAGATATTTTAGGAGAATATTCTGACCAATTCTCGATTATTCCAGACCAATCAATAGAGATACAACTAGATTCTTACGGTGTAAGGGTAATTAAATTTTTACTTTAATTATATCATCCCATATAGTAGTAAATCTGGGAGATAGCATGTTCATATTATACCTCATTTTATAAACACCCTGTGATGCCGAGTAGAGAGTCTCTCTTCCATACCTTTCATTAATCTCATCAAGAGCCTTCATAAGCCGTCCCTCAGCAATCAGATCTTTATCACAGAAAAGATTCCCCGGTGTCTCTCCTTTAACGCTGATTTCTGACAAAATCACCCCCGCTTTTTTATATCCGTATCCACTTTTAAGCACAGATGCTACTGCCTTTGTGCAGTGACTAACAATTTCAAATGTGCTGTCAGTTGCACTCTCAAAGTTTATCAAAATGCTTCTGTAGTCTCTTGGGGCGTTATTTTTGAATGGGTTGGTGAGAACAAATACCAAAGCTCTTGAGGTAACACCGCTCTGTTTACGAAGTTTTTGAGCACACGAAGCAGCGAATTTTGCCACTGCCATCATAACCTCCTCGTGCTCATATACATCATTTGCAAAACTTCTACTGGTACATATCTGCTTCTTATCCCGGGTGTTATCTTCAAAATCAAAACCGGGCTCTCCATTAAGTTCTTTGTAGGTCTTAAGTCCAACAATACTCATTTTAGATTTTACCCAATCGGGGTTACACTGCAAAAACTGCCAGGCAGTGTCAATATTGTTGCTCTGCAGCATCTTTGAGTACTGCCTGCCAATACCCCATACATCCTCAACCGGAAATTTCTGAAGAACCTTATTTATGTCTCTTTTCTCAATCATGACGCAACTGTTATTAAGAGCAGGGTATTTCTTGCATAATTTTGCTGCAATTTTTGCAAGTGTTTTTGTCTTTGATACTCCAATGCTTACGGGGATTCCGGTCTCTTTTTTGATAACAGATGTTGCATGCTGAACCATCTGTTTTAACTCTCCATTCTCCAATCCGCAAAGATTTAAAAACGCCTCGTCAATTGAATATACCTCAATTCCCGGAAAAAGTGAACGAAGCCTCTCCATTACCCGCCATGACATATCGCCGTAAAGTGCAAAATTTGAGGAAAAAACCTTAACATTCTCCTGTTTGACAAGCTCCTTAATCTTGAAAATTGGTTCTCCCATCTTGATCCCGAGTGCTTTGGCCTCATTGGAACGGGAAATCACACAACCGTCGTTGTTGCTTAAAACAACAACCGGTATTCCGTTCAGTGATGGATTAAAAACCCTTTCGCAACTGACATAAAAGTTATTGCAGTCTGCCAGGCCAAACATTGTTCAAGACTCTCTCTATTGATTTAACCAGAATAGAACTTAAAATTATTGAAGAGAAATTTGCTGCCATATCCATAAGATCGAAATCCCTTGCAGGGTTCAAATTTTGCAGAAGTTCAGCAATAGAGGCCAAAAGTATTCCCGAAATGAAAATTATTAAAAGAGGGTGTTTTTTCCCTCTTTTCCTGAGATATGGCTCAAAAGCAAACCAGGCAGAAATCGGGTAGGGGAAGAACATTACAAAATGGGCAGCATGATCGGCCCTTATAAAAAGTATATATTTGGAAAGGTCTATTGGTGTAGATTCAAATGTCCAAAGAGAAAAGAACAGTACCAGCAGTATGTATATGAAAAACAGTACTATGAATATATATTGAGAAAATTTCATCAAATATCAGCTTTTACATTTTTTTAATCAGATACCGAACAATACCCCAAATCATAAAATCATCTCCATTGTTAACCCTAATAGGTTTGAACTTTGAGTTGGCAGGAACAAGCAGCAGGTGGTCGCTCTCTTTTTTTACTCTTTTGAGAGTAAACTCCCCCTCAAGATAACATACTGCAAGAGCACCATCGGTTGGCTCTGCAGATTTATCCACAACAAGCAGATCTCCATCATCTACACCATCCTCCACCATACTCTCGCCGCTTACTCTGGCGAAGAACGTTGATGAGGGGTTCTTTATGAGCTCTTTGTTAAGGTCAAGCTTGATGTCTGTATGATCTTCGGCAGGAGAAGGGAAACCAGCCACCACCGGGCTCTGTGCAATCGCAACATAAAGAGATTCACCTGTATCCGAAGAGTATATTTTTATTTTTTTTTCCATTTTCCTGAAAAATCCTGATGCAAATATACTCTTTTGATAAACCATTTGTTCTATATTTACATGATAAATAATTTCCAATATTTTTATTCTAAACCCGAATCATATGTCAGCACTTAAAACAATAGCCTCTGCACTGGCAATTTCAGTTTTGCTATGCACAAATATATATGCTCAGGAGAGCTCATTTGAAGAGGTTCGTCTTAAAAACAAGATTGTTCCGCTAACCAGTAGTGTATATAAATTGCTTGAATATCACGAAGTTGCTGGACACACTCGAATTTTGCCACTTGCTAAACCTTACAGTAAAATATTCATATTAAAAACTTTAAAAAGCATTGCAGATAATGATCGGGTCACCGAAAGGGAGCGTGATCTTGTAAACAGGTACATAAGCGACCTTTCAAGAGAGTCAAACGGTATCCAGCTGGCATCCGGTTCTGCAAAGAACACATACGGTCTGATTGGCTTGGGAACAGGTGCAGAGGTAAGGAGCGGAGTGGGAGAGAATTCGGCTAGAACTCTGGTTTTCTCTGCAGAGCCTTATCTTGCGGGTGATATCGGTAAAAACCTCACCTTCCATGCCTCACTGGGGCCATCAATCGAAAAACTGGCGCCGGACCTCTTTTATGGTTCATATACAAAGGATAAGCAGGTTCGTTTTCCTCATGAGGAAGTAGGTTTTTCCTATCTGCCATATAAATTCAGCTTCGAAAGCATGAATATAAGAACTACTGTTGAAAGCAAAATTCCGGGGTACAGTGAAATTACTGAAAAGATTGCTGTAGGATTTCTTTATTCTACAGAATTAAACACTAGCTGGTTTGACGGCGCTCTACAGATGGGAATCAATAATCAAAGAAGAGCCTGGGGCAATGACTATGATAACCTCACCCTTTCGGCCTCAGCAAGAAAGTTTCCCGCCTTTGAATTCAAGCTGGCACCTCTAAAGTGGCTCAGATACTCATATTTGCTTGGTAGCCTCCACTCAGGCAAAAGTCTTTTCGGGGCATACAAATCTGAGATATACGGCTACGATGTTGGTGCTTTACAGAACAACTTTACTTTACACATGCTTGAGGTGGAGCCTTGGGACTGGTTCCTTATAACTGCAACAGCCGGGAATGTGTGGGTTAAAAGATTTGAAATCAATTATATGATCCCTTTTGTCTTTTCGCACCTTTCGGAACTTGAGTCGGGGGATTATGACAACCTCACAATGAGTCTTGATTTTACTTTTAAAGTACCCAACTTTGGAAAGATATGGTTCAGCTTCTTTAATGACGAATTCAGTTTCATTGAGAAGGGAAATCTGTTAAAGATGCCCCGCAACAGATATGCCTGGCAATTGGGGTTTGTAAACAGAATGTCATTTTTACCGCAGACGCTCTCTTCATTCAAATATTCCAGAGTAACTCCGTTTGCATACACACACTATCCTGAGACGCGCCTAAGTAACTTTAATAACCGCCCTTACGACATGACCTACTCCAACGACGGTTTCAACCTAGGCTTTTATCTCCCTCCGAATTCAGGAGAGTTTAACTGGACCCTAACGAGTTTTGCAGTCAACAACCTCACCTTAACGATGGAAAACCGGTTTATCATGCATGGAACCAATGACCTTGCATCAGAAGAGGTAAAACTCATATATGGAGACCTTTACAGGCATCAGTACACAAACCCCGGAGAGGATATTCACCAGTATCCGCTGCTCGATTTTACAAAAGATGGTATTTATGATTTTACATTAAGTTCTGAAATACGATTTGATTACCGCATAAGAAAAAGCCCATATCTGGATTATTACAGACTTTTCGGCACAATAGGAGCGGCAAGAACATGGTGGAAAGAGAACAGTAGCGGAGTAACTGCCCCTACTCCAAGAAATTTTGCAACAATAAGTTTCGGAGTAGCAATTGACATTTAATCTTATTGCATAATTTTGTGTAATAAACATGCTTTCAAATTAAATGTTCATACATAAAGTAATTAATTGTTTTACATGTATGTACGTTCATTTATTCATAGTATAAATTCTGAAATCAAATTTCAAAATCACCTTGTAAAATGAAAAAGGCCCATTTAATCTCATTAATAGCACTTATCTCTCTAAATTTTGCCCACGCACAGAATATCGTTGGCTCGTGGAGAGGAAATCTTAAAATTCAGAGTGTTGAGCTGAGAATTGTTTTCAATATTTCATTGAAAGATTCAATTTATATCGTTACAATGGACAGCCCCGATCAGGGAGTTAAAGGAATTCCGGTTGAATCGGTAATGTTTACAAATAATATGTCCCTCAAGATTGTCCATCCACCACTTATGATGGAATATAACGGTGTTTACATGGGAGATAAAATCATAGGTACCTTTAATCAGGCAGGAATGACTGTTCCGCTAGAACTCACATCTGCACCGGAAGAGGGTCCGAAAAGACCCCAGGAGCCAAAAGCTCCGTTTCCTTATAACCAAGAGGAGGTCTTAATCATAAATAAGGTTGACAGTATTGTACTTTCGGGAACATTCACATACCCCCAAGATGGTGGCAAACACAAAGCAGTTGTACTAATTTCGGGCAGCGGCCCCCAAAATCGCGATTCAGAGATAATGGGTCATAAAATATTTCATGTGATTGCAGATTATCTTACAAGAAACGGAATAGCCGTTCTTAGGGTTGATGACAGAGGAGTAGGAAAGTCTGGTGGAACTTTTGCCAATTCAACATCTCTTGATTTTGCCCGCGATGTTAAATCTGCAGTTGAATACCTTAAGGGAAGAGATGATGTAGCTGAAATTGGCCTTATAGGGCATAGTGAGGGGGGAATAATCGCTCCAATGGTTGCCTCTGAATGTAGCGATGTATCGTTTATCGTTTTGATGGCTGCCCCGGGTGTTACAGGAAGGGAGATTATAATCACACAATCGGAACATATTTATGCCGCATCCGGGATGGCTCCCGAGCAGATAGGCAAAATAATGGAGGTGAACAGAGCAATGTTGGAACTTGTTAAACCCGACAAAGATGTTGAGATTATTGAAAAGGAGCTTTACGATTTGATGAAAAACCTTACCGGAAACTCTGTAAATGACCAGGAGATAAAACGTCAGATTGCTCAGGTAACAACACCATGGATGAGGTATTTTCTTAATCATGATCCGGGAGAAGTTCTGACAAAAGTGAAATGTCCGGTGCTTGCAATTAATGGTACTAAAGATCTTCAAGTTGCCTCAAAAACCAACCTTGATGCTATATATTTTGCCTTGACAGGAGAGAAAAGAAACAATAACAATTCTGTTACACGATATAACAATAATGTTACAGTAATTGAAATAGAAGGATTAAACCATCTATTTCAAAATTGTGAAACCGGATTGCCAATGGAATACGCAAAAATTGAAGAGACTATCAATCCTGAGGTCTTGATTGCGATTTCCAACTGGATTAATGGGCTGCAGAGGTAGTTTTATGGTATAAATACAACCTTTTGCCAGTTTGATTTGTCCCGGTCGTTCACGGCAACTACGATGTAGTTCTTACCCTTTTGTCCCGAATATGCAGATGAAGTTGAAACAACCTTTAGATTAGCATCCCAACTATTGGTCTTATTTATTCTCTCCAACTCGTAAACGGCATATTTTTTTGCTCCTGAAACGGCACTCCAACTAATCGCAGAACCAGTCACAGTAACCTGAGGCACACTAGGTGAGGTACCTGTATAGTCTCCGAATTTTGGAACAAGAGAGAGATGTTTGTAGATATTTCCCTGAATGTAACTGCCAAGATTGCCCACAACATGGTTTGTTCTGAACCAACAGTTGCCGTAAACATTTGTCAATGATCTGCTAAGGGTGACTTGATTCAGAAACTGAACAGGATTTGAAAAGGCAGGGTAGGTGTTATCGCCATATTTATATGCTGCTATGCCGGGAACAACAGGAGTCCCTGCAGACTCATTATTCCAAAATCTTATATTGGTGTCAAAATCTGCAGTTGAATGACCTATCTCCCAGTAAATCTGAGGGGCAAGGTA
The DNA here is from genome assembly GCA_030695025.1 of Bacteroidales bacterium. GTDB lineage: Bacteria > Bacteroidota > Bacteroidia > Bacteroidales > UBA932 > Bact-08. The sequence continues at coordinate 11,602 of JAUYTX010000059.1, forward strand.
ATCAACATAACGGCTCTTCATCCATGTAACACCATTTGCATAAACAGTCATGGCATTGGCATGGGTTCCCATAGGTGAGATACCGTATGTAACATAAGGCTTAATATTTTTAATCGTATTTTTAACCGCCAGAACCATCTGATTCACATTCTCTTCACGCCATGTATGTATATTAACCCCATTACCATACTGCTCGTACGCAAGCCTGTCATCAAAAACATAGGGATTTGAAGTTGATTTTGCGCCGGAAGGGTAGAAATAGTCGTCAAAATGAATTCCATCAACATTATAGTTTTCAACGATCTCTTTCACAATGTCACAAATATGGGTTCTCACCTGAGGCAGTCCCGGGTTCCAGTATCTGACGCCGTTGAACACAACATACCAGTTAGGATGGGCATGAACAGGATGATTTGCTGCAAAAAATTGATTATCAGAGCCAACTCTGTAGGGATTCAACCAGGCATGGAGCTCCATTCCTCTTTCATGTGCTGCATTAATAGCTTCTAAAAGAGGGTCGTACCCGGGATTTACACCTTGCGTACCTGTAAGATAATGTGACCATGGTACCAGAGTTGAAGTATAAAAGGCATCTGAAGAGGTTCTAACCTGGAACAATACAACATTAATATTCAGGGCCTTTAATTTGTCCAGCTGACTTATTAACAGAGCCTTTTGAGCTGTAGCTCCGGTTGCAGTCTGAGGCCAGTCAAGCGACCAGGCGGTAGTAAGCCACGCAGCTCTAAACTCATCTTTTTTTAAAATGATGTCGGTTGCAGCATTGAACTCAGCCGGCATCTCCTGAACAGGAGGAGGAGTGGGTTTATCGGGGCCGTCTGGAATTGGCTCTTTACTGCAGGATGAAAGATATACAAAGGCCGGGAGGTATATTAGAACAGCAATTAGGGTTGCCGTTAACTTTTGTTTCTTCACTAAAAGATTGATTATCAATGTTTTCATATAAATCTAAAAATAAGGCAAACAAAGGTAAAAAATTTATTTTCTACCTTTACTTCAAATATCAGCAAATGTTAAGGACTATCTTATTTATTGGCACCGGGGGATTCCTTGGAACGGTCACAAGATTTCTTATTTCGAAGTTTAGCCAGCAAATGTTTCAAACAACATTTCCCCTGGGAACGCTTATTGTAAACCTATCGGGGTGTTTTATTCTGGGCATTATCTACGGACTTATGGAGAGGGGAGAGCTCTTTTCTTCTGATATGAGACTCTTTCTTACAGTGGGTTTTTGCGGCGGCTTTACAACTTTTTCTACATTTGCTTTTGAAAACGCAAATATGTTAAGAGATGGCAATTTCACACAAGTTGCCCTTTACACCGGAATAAGCGTTATAATAGGTATTGCTGCGTTAATAGCCGGAGGTGTAACAACCAGATTATTCTGATTCATCTGTTTTTTATCAAAAGTTGAAATTATTCATATGCTGAATTGATCGAGTCAACTTAAATGCCTAATAATTAATAATATGAAAAATGGAGAGAGCTCACAAACATTAAGAATTTACCTGAGTTCTACAGATAAATTCGAAAACAGGTCTCTTTATGAAGAGATTGTCTATGAAGCCAAAAGACAAAACCTTTGCGGAGCAACAGTTTTAAGAGGCATAATGGGATTTGGTATGAGCAGCAAGGTCCACAGTCAAAAACTGTGGGAGATAAACGAAAAAATTCCAATTGTAGTTGAGGTCGTTGACAGCAAAGAAAAAATCTCAGACTTTGTCAAAGCCATAACGCCATATGTCGAAATGTCAGGCAAGGGATGCCTGATGACAGTACTGGAATCGCACATTATTTTCTCAAAAGAGGGTTCTAAAAATTAATGAAAAACAATAGGTTATACTGTGCATAATTTTCATTAATAGCATAAAATCCCTATAAATCTCACAAAACAGGGCTTGAAAAACAGCCTTTATACATCTCATTATTAGTTATATCCTGCCAAATTTTCAGTTTTTAGCCGCGTTTTTGCGAGTGGTATTCATTTTGCTTTTGAATGAGTTGGAACGCGACAAGTGAGGTTCCTCAAACTAATTTATAAACTTTTATTAAAAGCAAATTTTTAACTTATTAAAAACGGAGGTTATTATGACACTAATCAGAAGAAGCGAAAATTTACCAGTGTGGTCAAATCTCTTTAATGATTTCTTTAACCACGATTGGAACGACTGGTCTCACAGGAATTTTTCCTTAACAAATACCACATTACCATCTGTAAACATCAAAGAGAGCGATTCAGACTTTGTAGTTGAGGTGGCAGCACCGGGCATGGAGAAGGGAGATTTTAAAGTTGAAGTGAACCAGGGAGTACTGACAATTACTTCTGAAAAGAGTACTGAGAACAAAGAAGATAGCGGAAAATACACTCGTCAGGAGTTCAGCTATCAATCTTTCTGCCGCTCATTCTCGCTCCCAACATCTGTTGACAGCGATAAAATCGGAGCAAAATATGAAAATGGAATCCTCTTCGTATCAATTCCAAAAAGAGAAGAGGCAAAACCAAAGCCCGTGAGGTTTATTGATATTGAATAACAAAAAATCTCGGCGCCATTTTGTGGTATGGATTAGATGTGAACCCCAAAAGTTATTTGTCTAACTTTTGGGGTTCACATCAATATTAATAGGCTACCAATTCGAGTGTTGTTCGATTGGCAAAAAGACTGTAAGGTGCTCCTTCAAGCCAGAGGCTCTCTTCGTTTTGTTTGAGAATTACCGGCATTCTGTTTTTTGAATGAATGGCGGCAACAACGCTATTAGCTTCAGTTGTTAAAATTGTAAATGTTTTACAGATATTTCCGCTGGTTCTATCATTCCAAAACGAGTAAAGGCCGGCAAACGCAAAGAGTTGTTCATCAGGCATTACTATCAGGTACTTATGTTTGAATTTTTTGCCATTTCGAGAAACCTCCTTCCATTCATAAAACCCATCGGCAATTACAAGACATCTGTTTCCAATGCTGTTTTTAAAAGATGGTTTAGTGTCAATAGTTTCGATTCTGGCGTTGAGGGTGAATTTTTGAATTTCGGAATCAATTGCAAAAGAAGGAATTAAGCCCCACGTATAGCTGTCAATAAACCCGGGTTCTGAGTCAATAATTACCGGGCACTTCGGATGAGAAAACCCATTCACCATTTCAAAAGTGCTGCTCCCATTAACATTTAGACTGCTTTTGTTTGCATTTGAATATTCATTGTTTTGAAATTCGAATAAGCTGTTTGTATTTGCAATTGAATTGTTTGGGCTTATATTTTGACCGCTAGAGATCCTTAAAGCGCTATCAGGAATATCTTCCCTGAACTTTGCCTTGAATCTGTTTGCAACAGCAAGCGCATCTTTCGACTGTCTAAAGTAGAAGCACATTTTTTGTTGCAATTTAAGAAAAAATTCTCTGTGCCAGTTTGTGCACATGTTTTAA
>JAUYTX010000004.1 GCA_030695025.1 Bacteroidales bacterium
CCAATAGCCATATTTTAAAAAATCATTCTTTTCGGTTGAAAACCTCTCAATATAAGAGAGTACAACATGATAGTTAGTAATAATCAGACCACTCCCGGAAATAAAACTCGCTGTTCCAAAACTTCTCAGATTGGCACCCTCTCCCATCAACCCTATTACTGCATCTTTAACACAAGCTTTATTAATGCTGTAAATCTCTTCAGCAGATAATTTTAATCCCATTTTTCTCATTTCTGCAAACTTCTGCTCTTTTAAAAGCAGAGGAAGCCACATTCCCTCGTCAGCTTTTGCTTCAAAATTTGATAAAAAGGTTATTGATAATATAATAATAAGTAATCTTTTCATTCTGTTAATTAGTTTTCCTTTTGTGTATTGTGCTTTTAACCGTTGGTAATCAAAGAGAGCAGAAAATCATAATGACCGCGCTCACTGATAGCTTTCCTCTTCTTTTCCAGAATCTTTCTGGTCTTTTGTAACTGTCTGAATGCAGCCTCACTAACTATTACCGGAATTCCGGTAACTGCCTCATCGCCTCTTTTCTGAATAACTGAAATTGAACGTAGAGTCTGAATATAAACTATATGCAGATTTCTGTCATATATACTTAACTTGCCATCAATCTTCCACATATGTGAGTCAATGTCAGAGAGGTATTCGTTTATGTTGTACTCCTCGTTTAAAGGGTAACTGCTTGTTACAACCCTTGGTAAAATAAAGTTATTTAACAATGATGTCAATACTTCTCCTTGTCTTTTCATGACAGCATCTGTTTGAGAACCCATTATAGGAGTAAGATCTTTTCTGTCTAAATGGTGGGGTGCCTCCCTGAGATGTTTTAATACAAATTGAACAGCCTCTTTTTGTTTAGATTTTGAGACATTTTTGAATTTTACGGGGTTAACGGAGAGTGGCCCTTGTGTAACATATGTTCCACCAATATAGGACATCGTTAGTGTTATATATCTGAAATATTGCTTAGAAAGAGCGTCATATCTGGATTCAATCTCCCTTGCTCCTCCCCCTGCTTTTGTTGTCCAGATAATAAGGCTGTCAAGTATTATCCGGGTGTTTAAAATTCCGTTAGCTGATGAGACAATTATATCGTTGCCAAGAGATTCTGCCTGAGCGGCAGGATCTGGTGAAATTGGAGATGCTATAAATGGAGCAAATTGATACATTGGATCATCTCCCTTTGATGTAAAGATTAAGTTTAAATCCGGCAATTCATCATCGGGTTTGGTAATTCCATGCAAATGTTTATATCCATATTCTATTGATAAATAGTCATATGGTCCTAATATCGGGGGTGTAAGTTTAACCCCTTTTTCAAGGTCTCCCGGTCTGGCAATGTGATTATTTCTGGCATAGTCCATTATTGAGGCAGTTGTGCCATATACAGCCGTAAAAGTAGGCGATCTGAGTGAATCTGTCGGGTAAGCATATGAACTCCTCATATTGTGTTGTAGGCCTAGCACATGACCTACTTCGTGAGCAATTGCATATCTTACCATCTCTCCCATTATCTTATCAGAATAACTAAGTGCCCTTGCTGAGGGATCAACAGCAGATGTCTGAGTAAATCTCCACATGTTTATGAGATTGACTACATTATTCCACCATAAAACCTCACCGTTGATTATTTCACCGCTTCGTGGATCGGTCCAGATTTGTCCTGCTGCATTTGCCTCATCAAGAGGAATGTACCTGACAGCATTTATTGTTATATCGTACGGATCAAATGAAGGATCATCCGGAAATTCTTTTGCCACAAGTACATCTTTGAATCCAATCTTTTCAAATGCCAAATTCCAGTCTTCAATTCCCTGCTTTATATAAGGAATCCAACTTTTTGGGAAGTAGGGTTCAATATAAATCACAATGGGCTTTGATGGATTAACAATCTCACCTTTTTGGTGTTTTTCAATATCCTGAGGAGATGGTTCAATTCTCCACCTTGATATATATCTATTTGTGGCAATAGGATTTCCGGAACTAAAACTTTTTTTATTGAATGGTTGATACCCCACTCTATCGTCATTATACCTGGTCATTAATGGCTCTTTTGGCAGAAGAAGCAAAAAGTACTGTACTGTTATTGTAAATGTCTCTTTACCCCCTAAAAACTCATAATAACTTCTGATATTTACTCTGTTTTCAAACTCTTTAATAAATTGTATACCACTAAGTTTGGGTTCTAGTCTACCTTTTTTAACATTATCCGGAAGAGGCCAGGCAAGCTGAACCTCCTCCGAAAAGTATTTGGTTACATCAACTACAGATGCATCATTATTTGAATTTCTGGATTCAATGTCAAAAAGATTAACACCACCAATTTTCATATTTCTCTCAAGCACATCGTTAATTGGATCACCGGCCTTAGTGTCGACAAAATTGCTAACCTCCTCAATAAGCAATGTGCGGTTCTTTCTCGAAAATCTTACTAAAACAGGAGGTCTCCTCATCTGTCCTGCAGCATAAACCTTTGCATTGGGAGAGCTGATATCTACTATTCTTGAGCCAAACAGAATGTCTCTCCCAAGAATTGAATCCGGGATTTCAAACTTATAATTTCTTCCCTCCTTTATTACCTTAACAAAGGTCTCCTCAGATTTAAGATGTGTAAAAATTAAAACGAAAAATGAAATTAGAGCTATCTTTTTTATCATAACTATCTTGGAATATATCTATATGAAACTTTATAGTTTTCACCATCTTTTACAATATCATATGTACTATTAAGGTTTTTCATAAAATAAGGTGAACTACTTTTGAACCAGGCTGTAAATAATATCTCGGGTGTAGAAAGTGTAAAATCGTAGGTGCCTTCAATCTTTACCAGGTCTATCACCATTGTTGAAATTACAGGATAGGTGCTAAGATTTATCTTTCCACCTGTTGCCTTGGAGTCAAGATGCCACTGTTTAAAGGCATTTGCCCCTGTTTCCCAGTCAACTTTAAGAATAATTTTTGCGCTGAATTTTTGTGCTACGGTTGTTACTGTTCCTTTTAGCGGATTCTCACCATCTGCAATAAATCTTAGAAGTGAGTCAGAAGGGTTAAAATGTCTTGTTGTTTTACCCACTCCATAATCTGCAATTACTGTATCGGTATTTGCAAAATTCAGAATATCTCCAAGTCTTAGGACGTCTCCACCGGGAGAATTTGACTCGCAATCAAACGCAATGTTAAATGAAGTATTTCTTAATGTTTTTAAATAATTCTTTTTAACTGTATTAGCAATGGCATTTACAGTAATGTTTGATGACCATCCTGTAGTTGTTTTTATGTTCTGATAAATCTGAAAACCACTTCCGCCAAGTAAAGCAGCTGTTTTTAAAATTGGAGTCATATCAACCAATGGATCATGAACTTTTAACGTAAATGATGATTTCTCCTGGCTTACTATAAAGGTTTTCTGATCGACGGGAGAAACGGTTATCTTTAAGTTTTTATTAAATCCTGCATTATCTTTTTTATTAATCTTCACTGTAAAAGTATGTGTTGTCATATCTTTTGGTATAGTGAGTTTATTGGAATTACCACCGTTCACTGCAAAATCAGCTCCAATTGTCATATCACCTTCAAAAGCAAGATTAACCTGACTTTCAGCTCTTAATGGCTGATCAAGTTTTAATTTCAGTGTGATATTTTCAGCATTAAATGGGTTAGTATGCAAGGTTGTCCCTTCCATGTCGAATGATATAACTGGTAAAACTATCTGCTTGGTTAGCTTAACCTTAATCTCTGAAACCTGTTTGGGATCAATTACATAATCTGTTCCAGGAGCAAGAATTACAATAATCTCAAGGTTTTCATCCCATATATTATTGTGCAAAATTGTAATCGGCAACTTGCCTTCACTTGCGCCTGCAAGGACTTTAATCTCCTTTGAAGCAACGGTATAATGCTCATTTTCTATTGCAGAACCCGACATTCCCACTTTAATTGCCAACTCTTTTGAAGCTACTTCTGAAAGTTTGAGCACAAGGTCATACGATCCGTTTTCGGTATTTACACTTATCTGAGAAGTCTCAAAAGTTACTAATGGAATTTTAACTTTCTTTTCATCTATCTTCTCACAAGACATGAATAGCACCATTAATGGTAACAAGAGGAAGATTTTTGTGTAATTAATTTTGTTTAATTTTTTCATTATTTGTGTTTTATAAGGTTAAAATTCCGATGGCAAATCCAAAATTGCTCCAATTGGCTTTGCCTGCAAAGAGGTTTCCTCCATATAATTTAGCGTAACCCGAGAGTCGGGAATTCTTAACAAATTGGAGTGGGAATGTGTATTTTACACTTCCATAAACCTCTGCTGTATTTCGTTTATGAAATTCCAGGTCTGGTATCAATATGTTCTCTGAAATTTCTGTCTGAGAGGCCAGGTTCAGTTCAGCACCTGTATTAATTCCACTGTTAAATCTTCCTTCAAAAAATAATTTTTGTTGTTTTTTCACAGTTAAAACATATGTGCTGCTCAAACCGGCTACAAGCCTACCTGCTGAATAGTCTGATTTTGGTAGGTAATAAACATTCGAAAAAGAGGAATATCCTGCATTAATACCCACTCTCCAATTGTATGAATCGTTACTCTTTTTAAGCGAATATAGATCCCATTTAAGATTCATATCAGATGTCTGTGACACAAATCTATTTTTGTATGTATAGATTGTCACCCAATTTTCGGTAGTGATTCCGGTTAAGGTGTCTCTTGAACTTACCAGATTCTGTCTGTGTTCGTCTGCGCCTGAATCTTTTATCTTAATGTTAAAAATAAAATTATGCAGATAGTGGTTTTTCTGTATTAATAAATTTGATAATATATTATAATTGAATGAATTGAAAGATCCGGGAGACTGTTTTTTATCTCCAAGAGTCTCCTGCCAGGCAGCATCCATTCCAATAGAGATAAGCCAGTTAACATTCTTATTTTTAAAGTTATACTGAAAAGCTCCCCCTACATTATCTCCAATAAATTGCCTTGAAAATGCACGATAACCCCCAATTCTACCGATTGCATTTTCTAAGCCACTAAAAGTGTAATATTTAAGGTTTGGATCGGTCTGTACAGTAGACAACCCCGGCATTTTCTCTTTGTCAAATCGGTAATTCAAATTAACACCAATTGAATTGTTGCTGTTAAATGAATATGTCACTGATGGAATTACAGAGTAGTCCAGTACATAAGTTCTTGATCTGGGGTCTCTTTGTCGGGAAATATCAGCAACATGGTAATTGATTGTAAAACCATAATTTAACCCATTTTGTTTAACAGAGAACACTTTCAGATTAAGGTCAAAATTTTGAGATCCATAATCTCCTCTTACGCTGCTGCCAAAAATGTAGGGATTGGAGTTGTATGTATTTACAACATCAGACCAGGCACGATCTTTCTCGGTGTTCATATTAAATGCAAACGAACCTCTTACATATACCTTTTTGCTAAACCTGTCATATCTTTCGGTTGAAAAGGTTAAGCCGTTATTGGCAGATCCCTCCTGAACCCTGTGGTGGTCACCATTACTGTAATACTTGTTAAGAGATGTTAAACTTCCTGAATTAACATTCGAATAACCCATCCCGGCAGCATTGTCTGTTGTATTCCATATTTGCTTAATTACCTGAACCTCTCTTTTTTGAAAATCAGGATATAATTGCAATGAATCCTTGTTTTGCCCTGATAATAAGCAAGTAACAAATATAGAAGCGACTATTGTTGATATAATTTTTTTCATATAAATCTTCTATTTTAGCAATAATGGATTATCATAATTTCGAGGTACAGGTCCGGATACTATAATAAAATCCTGAGTGCTGTTATTACTGTCTTTTAAAACAATCCTACCATCTACCACTCCACTAATTTTTCTCTCAAGTGATTCATTTACATATCCTGCAGAGGCATTTATAAATGTAAACCCTGCATCTACAATATCTTGAAAGCGTTTAAGATTTACATCAGGTCCTGTTCCTGCGTTGTTTTTAAGACACTCAACCCCATCCAGCACAGTAGTAATCGGTACTCTTCTGAATCTCTCTCCCGAAGTTCTGCCGGGAGCGAAGTATTCTGGCCATTGCATAATGTCTTCATCAGTTTCAAAAATGAATACAGCATTAGGGGCTCCTGTAATCAAATTGAAAAATTTGATTGAAGTTGAACTTGATATCACAGGAAGGGCCTTAACGTCAGGATTACCTGTACCATCCAGGTCCTTGACTTCAAAATCGGCATCTGCAAGATTAACTGATGTAGAAGCACTTGTTCTATGATCTCTTGCACCTCTGGCTGCAATAACAATGCTCTTTCCGGGAAGTATCGGATATGTGGTTCCATTACCGGGGAAACGGCATATTTGTCGGGTATATATATATTCAGGGTTATCCTTTGCCAGATATGCAGCTGGCGACATAGATTCTGCTAGAGCAAGATATTTTCCGTCTGCATACACAGTCTCATCTGAATTATTGAAAATCTCAACAAAAGAGTCTACAATATAATTTCGGTTAGCATCATCTTTTGTTCCTGAAAAATACACTTTTGAGATCAAAAGACTTCTCATAACAATCATATCAAGTGCCATCTTAATGTCTTTCTGAGTAAAGACCTGATAGTTGCTTAATGTTGCCCTTAAAAGCACAGTGGCCTTATCTTCAATCAGTTCATTTGTAGTGATAATGCTTTTATATTCTGAACCGCTTATCTCCCAACTGGTATTAATTGTGTATTCATCTGGTATTATTTCAGGTATGGTTAAAACACCATTAACGTCTGTAGTAAATTTATAAGTTTTGTAAGGGCTGGAAAATACAACCTCTTTATTTGCATATTTGATCCCGGGCTTGAAATTTGAAGGAAGTTCAAATTCTATCTTCATATTTTTTACCTGCAAAGGCTCTTCTCTTGTGCAACCGAAGAACAGCAAGGTTATTGATGCGAGAATTATAAGTATTCTTTTCATTTTCGATAAATTAAATTTTTACAAACAGTTCCATACCAAATGAGAATGTTCCTGTATTTCTTTCAATAAGAGTCCCTGAAGCACTGCTTGATTGGTATGGAGTATAAAAAAAGATATTATTAACAAAGAATGAGAATCCCAGAGACTTTGATATATCTTTTGTAAGACGTGCATTTATTATCCAAAGAGGAGGCATTGTAATTGGGTCTGTATCTCGGGGAGCTTTTATCTGATCCTTTAATAGAATTCCTTTGATTTTGTATTCCGGATCATCCAGCATACTCTGTGTAATACCATGGTAAGAAAGATCTGTATCTATCCATCCTATAGGCGAAGAGCTTTGATTTGTTGTAACTGAGTAAGTATACCATATAACCTGACCGCTTACCGACCCTACCATTCTCAGTTGAGGAATATGACAGACAGCCCTTAACACAGTACTAAATCTGCGCTGAATGCTTTTAGAGAGCCCAGTTGGATATTCAAGTTTAAATGGAGGAGTATTTGCACCACCTTGCCCATACACAGAATTTGAAGGGATTCCAACCGGGTTTGAATAGTTTGGTCCATTCTCCCAACTTGAAGTCTCCATATATGCTCCTGATAAATCAAAAGTTGTTCTTATTGATTTGATCTGACCAAAACTGAAATCAAACTCAATTCCTCTGTCAAGACTTGCCTGTGTATTCCCTACTCTTCCGGTTGTTGTAAATACGGTATCGACTCTTGCAGGATTTTTCCAATCAATAATCGGTTTCTCTCCAGGAGTGATAATCATACCCTGATTTGCTGTATAGAAGCTTGAATAATAGATTTGGTAATCAGTGAAATTCCCGAATCCATTTGCCATGTAATCGCGATATGCTACAACCGAAAATGACATGTCATTTGGTAATTTTATATCTGCTCCAATTTCAGACTTGGTATTGGTGGCATTTTTGAGCATGTTGTTTCTTTCTACATAAGTAATATATGTTTGATACAGAACAAGCTGATTTTGAATATTCGCCGGAAGATATTTAGCAGCTTCTCTGTCTGAATATCTTGGTTCAGGGTATAAGTGAGAGAGGCCAGGAGTCTTTGAATTTCTGCCCCAACCTCCTCTTAAGTCAATCCAGTCTGCCAACTTCAGGGATGCATTTATCCTAGGAGATAGAGATGAAACCTGTTCCGGCTGACCGGGTTGCAGCATATCAAACCTCACACCTGCCTGTAGTTTGAATCCCATATTCTCGCCAAGTTTCCAATTAATATTATCTTCAAAATAAGCGGAAACCTGGTTTATTCTTGGAATATCGTAATAGGGCCTTGGTCTTCCATTGCTATTTGGTCTTAATGGCAATGCATCATTATCGTTATAAAAACCTTTAGCTCTGTTCTCTTCCAATCTGTACTCCATACCCATATTAAATCTCTGATGAAAATCACCTATGTTATAGAAAAAGGCATTGGAAACTTTAGCAAAAAAACTTCTTGGTCTGCCAATTGTACCCCCCGAAGTTCTATAAGAATTTGTAATATATGGAACCTCATAGTACCCGGGAGTCAGGGATGTTATAATTGGCAATCCACCTCCTGCAGATACAATCGTAGTATTTTTTGACTCATTTAATGATTCAGAATAGCCCAAGGCATATGAAAGAGTTCTCATTAATGGTGCATTAACACTTATTCGCCCATTATGACTCACTCTGAATGACATTGATTTTTGTGTGTTTTCAGACCCTTCAATAATGACGTCAGGATCGGTTCCTCTGAAGTCCAGTAGATTGCTAAACGATATTTTTGAATTTGTATACCATATTTTACCAATTGATCTGGTGTAAGTTATCCCCCCTGAAATTCTATCGAAAGAGGTGCTTTTCTGCCTAGGATCACCCCATGCCTGAGCATAATCAATATTTGCGTTCATACTACCCTTATTTTTCCCGAAATTCCAACCTTTTCCCAGAGATGTATTGAATGTAACGGGGTTTATTTTAGTTCTTATTTCATAAGGTGTATATCCGGCTTTTGTGTTCACAATTACAGCACCAGATGCCAAATCTCCATATTCTGCTGATGGGATACCTCTGATAACTTCAACAGACTCTATGTTGTCAGCTCCAATCTGCCTTAGATCTACTCCTGTTCCTCCAGTCGAACTGATTGCAGTTTTATCGGAAAGTGAGGCATTATCCGAGACAGGTACTCCATCTACAAGTATTGATGTGCCAAATGCATTATTTGGGCTGGAGGTATTTAATGTTCTGATAGTAATTTTTTCAGAGGAGGTCATATTGCTTACTCCTGAAAGCAACTGTCCGGGAATAAGTTGCATGATGTCCTTTAAGCTAGTTGCCTGAAGGTGATCCATTGCCTGTCTTCCAATTTTCGAACTTGTTGATGTACCGGCTACACTTTTTGTAGCTGTAACAACAACCTCATTAAGTTCAAGAGAGGTCTGTTTTATCCTTATTGAAACCTCCATATCTCCATCTATAAGAATCTGGGTATTGTAGGTTTCATAACCAATTATCATAACCTCAAGAGTTACATTTCCGCCGGGCAGATTTTTTATTGATGCCAATCCAACCTCGTTGGCAATTCCATAAGCTCCATATTGCCTAATTAATGCCGATGCTCCAACTAGCGGATCTCCAGTCTCATAGTCATTAATTTTCAATGTAAGAATTCCTCCTTTTGGAGGATTCTGTTTAATCGGTTGCGAAGGAGGTGCTTTAAGTATTAGAATCACTCCGTTATCAATCTCAAATGTGAAACCTGTGTTTGACAGAATATCTTTCAATATCACCCTCACATCTTTATTATCTGCAGAATAGGTTATATTTTTAATCTCTCTTATATCTTCACCTTTTGAGAGATATCCTAAGCCTGTTTGATTTTCTATTTGCTTTAAACACTGTTCAAGTGTAGCTTTCTGGACATTAAAGGTTTTTACCTGTTGGGAGAAACCCATCAAAGTAAAACCCGGCATCAGAAAAACCACTAAGATTAAGAAGATCTTGCTGCTAAGTTTTTTCATACATTTTTTATATAAATATTCTATTTATTTTAAGCTATTGATTACTGTTGTTTACTTTATATCCCGATATTTTACAACAACAAGATTTTTCTCAAACTTGAAATCTACATTAGAAACCTTCGACATTTGATCAAGAACAATTTTAAGGTTGTCATTCAGGGGAATCTTTCCGCTGAATTTCTCGGATTTGGATACATCATCAGAATAATAGACG
>JAUYTX010000076.1 GCA_030695025.1 Bacteroidales bacterium
TCGTACAAATCCTTTAAAGGCCTATCAAAAATTGAGTACCTGAAACTAATGTCAAAAAAACCAAAAGAGTCAGCAAATTAACTATATAATTTTCCTTTTGTTATTTCAAGCAATTAGGCGTCATAGTCTCTTTTTACCTCAAGTGTAGGATCAATTCTTTGCTGACCGTATAGTGTAGCAGCAGTAAGCAATAATACTGCTGAATATATTGTTTTTCTGTAAGTTTTTACTGTCATGGCTGTATTTATTTTTTTTCTGAAAGTTTGTTTAGCCTCATCTTCAGTTGCTCTTCTATGTCGTCTTTACCCTGAGGTTTGTAAGATTCAAGAATGCTCTTATAAGTAGCCTCGGCCTGATCCCAGTTTTCACGCTCTGCAAAAGAATCTCCAAGTAGAATGAAGCTTTTTGCAAGCCAGTAACTTTGAGGTGTTCTGCTTTCTGAAAAGGAGTATACATCTCTCTCCACTTTTTGGAATTCGCCTTTGTCAAAAGCGTCAGAAATGAGCAGATAGGTACTCTCTGCACCTTCGGGGTTGATTTTGTTTTTTGCAAGATCATTCAGATAAGGTATGGCTTTTGACCTTTCACCAAGCATCCAGTATGATTTTGCAATTACAAATTTAACTCTTGTTCTTTCCTGATCGGTAATATTTAAACTCTCACTTCTAATGCCCTCTGCAATAGCATTTTCGTACTGTTTATCCATATAGAATGAGTTGGTTTTACCAATCTGGGCTTCGACTTTATTATTTTCAAGTTGCGCTATCCTGCTCAGAGTAGAGTAGGCTTTGTTTGCCTGTCTGTAGTTCTCTATCTGATAGGAGATTCTTGCATAATTCAGAGTTGCCAACTCGGTAAAGGAGCCCTCTCCAATCTCCATCACTTTAAGGAAAGCATCAAGCGCCAGTTCGGGCTTTCCTGTTTTCTGATAAGACTCACCCAGGTAAAAATATGCCTGTGCAGCTTTAGTCCCTGTCGGATAACTCTTAATGAATGAGTTAAGTGAACTAACTGCCTGAGCATAGTTTCCTGATAAAAAGTGTTTTTCGGCAGAACTGAAAATAATAAGTTCTCTTTCATCTGTTGTCCTCACTTTTGAAAGGCCAAGTCCATCAAGGAATGCCAGAAACTCTTCGGCTCTGCCCTGGTCCTGATAAATGTTTTCAAGTCCTGCAATTGCGGCAGATGCTTCCGGTGATTGAGGAGTCTCTTGAAGAATTTTTTTATAAAAATCTGCTGCATTGTTGCTTTCGCCTCTGTTCAAAGCAATCAGTCCCAACTCCAGCAGTGCTTTTGGATAGAATGGAGTTGTGCCAAACTTATCTTTCAGCTCATTAAAATAGCCTGTTGCATCTGAATAAAGACCTTTCTGAACCAGGGTCCTGCCCAGTTCATACAGAACTTCAGGGTAAAGATGCGGGCTGAGATTTAAAGAGACAAGCTCTTTTAGCAGGCTCGTCTTTCTGGTGTCATCTCCCAAAAGTCCATGCGCTATTGCCATCTGGTATGATGCATATTGCTTTAACGCCGGTTTGCTGTTGCTGACTCCCGAAAAGGCAGTTATTGATTCAGTGTATTTTCTTTGCATAAAGAGACAGTCTCCAAGGCGAGTTACCGCTTCATCAGCATACAAAATTTCACCTGTAGGCAAGTTCAGATACCTTTTAAACCATGTCTCTGCCTGTTCAAAATTTGCTAGTTTGAAGTATGAGTATGCCAGGTTGTACAACGATGTTGAATATTCCCTGTTGCCTTTAAATGTGCTGTTTCTTGTAGCAAGTGCCAGATTGATATCTACTGAACGTTGAAAACGGTTATCTCTGTAATAGGCCTCAGCAAGCCAAAATTGAGTCACATTCAATAAATTATTATTGTAGTTCCCGTTTGCAGTTGAAAGCTCAAAAACAGGAATTGCCTCTCTGTAGGCACCCAGGTTAACAAGTTGCATACCCCTTAAAAATGTTGCTTTTTGGAGGTTAATGATGTCTTTTGATGAGGGGTTTCGAATTGTTCTTAATATGTCAATTGCAGATCTGTAATCCTGTTTAAGCAGATAGGATGTGGCAATATAATTTTGTATCTCATTAAATTTCTGTTCAGTAGGAGAGTATGTATCAAGATAGCGCCTGAACACACCAATATCTGAGTTAAGGTCAAATGAGAGTTTTGCAAAATTGAACATGGCGTCCTCTTTTATAGTGAGATCGTGCATACCTTCAGATGCAAGTCTGAAACTATTAAGTGCCTCAACCTTATTTTTTATTTCGATGTAACATCTGCCTAGGTGATAAGATGCATTTTGAGAGAGCGAATCATCTTCTCCGATAACCTGTTTAAGAATCTCAATTGCCTGATCATACCTTTTTTGAGTGTAGGCTATTATTCCGGCATAATAGATATCTTTTCTTGTAAGTGTTCCACTTTCAGCTGAATACCTATCAAAGTAAAACTGGGCTTTTTCTGTGTTACCGAGTGCAAAAAACGACTCTGAAACTACTCGGGCGCTCTTTGTGCGGAGCTCACCGGTTAGCTGTTGGTATAAGATCTCTCCATTTTGAACAACAAATGCATAATCTTTAAGCATGAATTTGCTTTCCAGAATATAATACTTTGCAAGAAGGGTAAAGCGAGGGTCTTTTTCAATTTTGGAAAAGAGTTCGATTGCCTTTTTAAAATCCCTCTTCATATACTCAATGTGAGCCGAGTAGTATGTTGCGGGATTCGAGTAGCTTCCGAAAGGAAGCCTAGTGATGATTGCAAAATTTGAAAGAGCCTCCGGGTTATTACCTATACGCAGATTGGCATATCCGAGTTTAAAGTGGAATTCGGCTTTTTGTGAAGCAGGAAGAGTCCTTGGATTAATTGTTGAGAAAATTTTGTATGCTTCGCTGAAATTACTCAGGTTAAAATAATGAGATCCATATTTAAGATCAATCTCGTTCATTTTGGGTGACTCCGGGTATTTGCTTTTAATCTGCTGTACTCTAAAATCAATATCGGGGCTGGAAAGTTCTATGGATATGAGGGTTAGGTAGCTCTCAATCATTGACAATTCGGCACTTTTTGACAATTCTGAATTTTCGAGAAGTTGTTCAAACTCCTTTTCAGCAGCCTGATACATTCCCTTTGAATACAGATTTACCGCATTTTTATATTGCTCAGATTGCTTTCCCGGTATTTGTGCTTGTATGTTATTGCCAATTGATGGCATGAGTAGCAATACGAGCAGCAAAATCATACCTCTCCTGTATGTAATTTCCATTGCAGATTGTTTTAATTAAATGGCAGTTTAAACTCCAAATTTAGTAAATTTGCCCTTATTAACACACAAAAATATGACATCAGACAGATCTCTCCCGATTATTGAATTTTTTGATGCTGACATTTCAAAAGAGGAGAACCTTATAATATCAGGACTCAACCTCTCAATTTTCAGAGGAGACTTCATTTATCTCCTTGGAAGGGTAGGAAGCGGAAAAACATCTATCATTAAAAGTATTATTGCTGAAACGCCTTTAAAATCGGGCAGAGCAAAAGTTGCAGGGTTTAATCTGGAGAAGATTAAGGAGAGAGATATTCCCTTTTTAAGAAGGAGAATAGGTGTTGTCTTTCAGGATTTTCAGTTACTTACCGACAGGTCTGTTTATGATAATCTCAGGTTTGTGCTTCAGGCTACAGGGTGGACAAAAAACAATGAAATTGACAATGTAATCAAGGAGAGGCTTGAAAGTGTTGACATGCTGAGAAAGAGTCATAAAATGCCACACCAACTCTCAGGGGGTGAACAGCAAAGGGTGGCAATAGCCAGAGCACTTCTTAACAATCCTGAAATTATACTTGCAGATGAGCCTACCGGAAATCTTGACTCTGAAACAGCAGGAGAGATTATGGATCTTCTGATTAATATCCATAAACTTTACGAGCCTGCAATACTTTTGGTGACTCATAACAGATCTCTGATGAAACGTTACCCAGGAAGAGTATTACTATGTGAGAATATGAACTGCCGGGAGATTGAGTTATCTCAGGAGATAGATTTTTCTCAACTTCTTGATCTTTGGTAATTTTATGACAAAAAAGGAGAGATACAGGGCTGTAATCGAGTGGTTCGTGCAGCATATGCCGGTTGCTGAAAGCGAACTCATTTACAAAAACCCTTATCAACTTGTTGTAGCCGTTGTACTTTCGGCCCAATGCACCGATAAGCGCGTTAATCTTGTTACCCCAATGTTTTTTGAGAGGTTTCCCGATGCATCATCTCTTTCAGAGGCAAGTGAACAGGATATTTATAATTTTATAAAGTCTGTAACATAC
>JAUYTX010000080.1 GCA_030695025.1 Bacteroidales bacterium
CGGGAACCGATAAGAGTTCAGGCACAAAGGTATTCTCTCTTGTAGGAAAGGTTAAAAACACCGGGCTTGTTGAGTTACCTCTTGGATCGACACTTGAAACAATTGTATTTAAAATTGGAGAGGGCACGGGTACACAAAAGACTGTTAAGGCAGTTCAGTCTGGAGGACCTTCCGGAGGATGTATACCTGTCGAGTATCTTAACACTCCTGTTGACTACGAATCGCTAAACTCTTTGGGAGCTATTATGGGTTCCGGAGGAATGGTTGTGATGGATCAGGATAACTGTATGGTGGATGTTGCAAGATATTTTACCGAGTTTTCAAATGGCGAATCATGTGGTAAATGCACACCATGCAGAGAGGGTCTGTCACAGACTTTGCATATTCTTAATAAAGTAACTGAGGGCGTGGCCACAAGCGAAGATTTAGATGCACTTGTTAAGCTTGGTCAGGTTATTAAAAGTACTGCTCTTTGCGGCCTTGGTCAGACTGCTCCCAATCCTGTACTTACAACTTTAAGGTATTTCAGGGACGAATACGACCATCATATGATTGAGAAGAAGTGTGAACCGGGCATTTGCCATAGCCTCTTTACTGCTCTTTGCGAAAACAGCTGTCCGCTTCATATGAATATTCCAAGATATCTTCAGTTGCTTAAGGAAGACAAAATTGAAGATGCGTTTGAAACCTCACTAAGAGATAATCCTCTTCCAGGAACTCTGGGCAGAATATGTCACTTCCACTGTCAGATGAAATGTCTGAGAGAGACAATAGATGCTCCTGTATCTCAGGGGGATATCCACCGATATATTGCGGATACCATCTACAAAGAGGGCAAGGCTCAAAAGATTTATGCAAGGTTGATAAAAGAAAAACTTCCACCTACATACAAGAAAATTGCCATTATTGGCGCTGGTCCGGCCGGTTTAACGGCAGCATTCTACCTTGTAAGATTGGGCCACGATGTTACTGTTTTCGACAGTGAATCGGAGGCAGGAGGTATCCTTAGATGGGGAATTCCAAAGTATCGCTTGCCTCTTGAAACACTCGATACAGAAATAAACTTTATCAAGGAACTTGGTGTTCACTTCGTTTTCAATACAACAGTTGGTAAAGATATCTCGATGGAGGAGCTTGAAAGAGACTATCATAAAATTATTATTGCAGTAGGAGCTCATAAGGATATATTACTAAGCGTGGAGGGTAATGAGCTCGAAGGTGTAGTATCCGGAATGGATTTCCTTAAAGATGTAGCTAAGGGGATAAAACCTGATATTGGTAAGAATGTGGTAGTAATTGGTGCAGGAAACGTTGCAATAGATGCAGCCAGAACTGCCCAAAGATTTGGAACCGATGTAACTGTCGTATACCGCAGACTCAAAGGAGATATGCCTGCAAATAAAGATGAGATTAAGGAGGCAGAAATTGAAGGAGTAAACTTCCTCTTCCTGTGCAACCCTAAAGAGATTCTTGCAGATGCCAACGACAAAGTAAGAGGTATTGAACTTATGAAGATGGAGTGCGGAGATATTGACCTGTCTAACAGAAGAAAACCAGTTCCAACCGGAGAATCATTTATTATTGGTTGTGACTCGGTTATTATGGCTGTAGGTGAAGAGGTTGATGCTCCATTTGTAAAGGATTTCGGACTTAAAATATCTACTGATGGTGTTATAAGTGCAGACCACTTTACATTTAAGACCAACCATCCTAAGATTTACGCTATTGGTGATGCAGTAACCGGACCTGCTACAGCAGCAGAGGCAATGGGTATTGCCAAAAAAGCAGCAGAGGTTATTGACTATAAATTAATGAATAAACGACGCTTCCATAAATTAAACAGAGGATTTGATTATAGTGATGATGTGCCATTGAAGCCTGAAGGCGGAAACAGACACTACGCTATCAAACGCCCGCTCGAAGAGCGAACCGGCAATTTCAAGGAGATTAATCTGGGCTACTCAAAAGATCAGGCCTATGCCGAAGCTGCCAGATGCTTGCGTTGCGATGTACGTATCACTACTAACACCGAGGAGGAATAATTATGGAAAATAAATTTATGAACATTATTGTAGACAATAGACCCTATCAGGTATTGAAGGGTTCAACCATACTTGAAACATGCAAGGAGATTGGTATAAAGATTCCCTCTCTGTGCTATTTAAAAGATGTTTCGAGTAATGCCTCATGCGGGATATGCGTAGTTGATGTCAAAGGGGCAAAGACTCTGGTAAGGTCTTGTATTACTCAGGTTAACGAAGGGATGGAGATAACAACCCACTCACCGGCTATAAATCAGGCCAGAACTACTAACCTTGAATTATTACTGGCCAACCACCCGAAAGATTGTCTGATTTGCGAAAGAAACGGAAATTGCGAACTTCAGGAACTTACCGTAACACTTGGTATTAAAGATACTCCGTATGCCAAAACAAAACCTGTTGAAAAAATTGATGACACATCTCTATCTTTGGTGAGGAACCCGGAAAAGTGTATTTTGTGCGGTAGGTGTATTGCTGTATGTGCTGAGGTTCAGACTGTTCATGCAATTGATTTCACAGGAAGAGGGCTAAGAAGCATAGTCTCTACATATCAGGACAAGGGTCTTGGGAATGTAGCCTGTACCAACTGCGGTCAGTGTGCTTTAGTTTGTCCTACTGCAGCAATTGTTGAGAAGGATGAAACGAAAGAGGTTTTTGAGGACATATACAATAAAGATAAAATTGTTGTTGTCCAGACTGCTCCTGCTATCAGAGTAGGAATAGGCGAAGCAATGGGCATGGAGCAGGGAGCCCTTGTAACAGGCAAGATGGTTGCTGCATTGAGAAAACTTGGATTTGACAAGGTATTTGACACGCAGTTTACAGCCGACCTTACCATTATGGAGGAGGGACATGAACTTATCAGCCGTATTAAAAACGGAGGAACACTTCCTATGATAACTTCATGCTCACCAGGATGGATTAAGTTCATTGAGCACTTCTATCCCAAATCCCTTAATCACCTTTCAACTTGTAAATCGCCACAGCAGATGTTTGGCGCAGTAGCAAAGACCTATTATGCCGAAAAACTGAATGTTGACCCTCGTAAGATTATTGTTGTTTCGATAATGCCTTGTACTGCTAAGAAATTTGAGTGCAAAAGGCCTGAGATGAACTCTGCCTTCTCTTACTGGAAAGATATACTCAACCTCACAGAGAGAGATAATTTTTATGATGTTGACTATGTGCTTACCACCAGAGAGCTTGCAAAGATGTTTAAAAAGACAGGAATAGATTTTTGCACACTTCAGGAGGAGGAGTTTGACAAACCTTTGGGAATCTCTACCGGAGCCGGAGTAATTTTCGGTGCAACAGGTGGAGTTATGGAGGCTGCTGTTAGAACTGCTTATGAGGTATTAGCAGGGAAACCGCTTAATAAGATTGATCTTACAGCCGTAAGAGGTTTTGAGGGAATTAAGGAGGCCGAACTTGACATTAAAGGCACTAAAGTTAAGGTTGCAGTTGCACACACTCTTAAGAATGCAAGAGCTCTCCTTGACCAGATAGAGGAGGGTAAATCTCCTTATGCATTTATTGAGGTGATGACTTGTCCCGGAGGATGCCTCGGCGGCGGAGGGCAAGCTATTCCTACTACCTGGGAGATTCGTCAGAAGAGAGCTGATTCTATCTACAAGGAGGATCGACTTATGCCATTAAGAAAATCTCATGACAATCCTGCAATTAAGGCCATTTATGAAGAGTTTCTGAATGAACCTTTAGGACATCTGTCACATGAACTGCTCCACACTCATTATGAAGAGCGTGGAATCTATTAACTTAATGGAAGCTTATAATGAAATGAGGATGACCAAAACTGGTCATCCTCATTTTTTTATACACTCCTTAAATTTTTAAAATCTCTTTCTTGGAGTATATTTTGTGTGCAGCAGATGGTGTGATTTTTCTCCTAAAGGCTTGCCCAGAAAATCTGCGTAAATCTTAATAACCTCAGGGTTCTGATGAGACTTACGTAACGGCATACCTGCGTCTTCGGCATAAATTGCGGTAGCCCTTTTAGCCCTTATTTCAGGACTTGTTGGTATCGGCTGACCTCCCCCGCCCAGGCATCCGCCAGGACACGCCATAAATTCTATAAAGTGGTAATTTGCTTTGCCCGCTTTTATCGCGTCCATTACAATTTTTGCATTGGCCAATCCGTGAGCAACAGCACATTTTAACTCAACGCCGTCAAGAAATGCCCA
This sequence comes from Bacteroidales bacterium, assembly GCA_030695025.1. Taxonomy (GTDB): domain Bacteria; phylum Bacteroidota; class Bacteroidia; order Bacteroidales; family UBA932; genus Bact-08. The sequence goes on from JAUYTX010000080.1 coordinate 4,244, forward strand.
CTCTTTAAGAGGTTTTTCAATTTTTATGGTGGCCTCTTTAACGCCTTCAACTCCCCTGACAGGGGTAATATTAAGGTTTTCGAATGGAACCTCTCTTCCGGTAACCAGTTCGTAGGCTGTTCTAAGTGCAGCCTCCATTACGCCTCCGGTAGCTCCAAAGATAACACCTGCTCCGGTTGACTCTCCCATGATACGGTCGTAATTCATATCTTCCAGCTTAAGGAAGTCAATACCTGCCTGTTTTATCATTATGGCAAGTTCCCGTGTTGTGAGAACATAGTCAACATCGCGGTAGCCGCTGTCGTGCATTTCCGGACGGCTTGCCTCAAACTTTTTAGCTGTACATGGCATTATTGAAACAGAGACAATGCTCTCAGGGTCAAGATTGCGTGCCTTAGCATAATATGTCTTGACAAGCGCACCAAACATCTGTTGAGGAGACTTACATGTAGACAGGTTGTCAAGATACTCAGGATACATATGTTCAATAAACTTTATCCATCCGGGTGAGCATGAGGTTGCCATTGGCAACTTAACAGTGCTGTCTTTATCTACAAGAACCTTTTTCAACCTGGTAAGGAGTTCTGTACCCTCCTCAATAATTGTAAGGTCTGCAGTAAAGTCGGTATCCATAACGGCATCAAAACCAAGTTTTTTAAGTGCAGAAACCATCTTTCCTGTAACCCTCATTCCCGGGTCAAATCCAAGTTCTTCGCCCAGACCAACACGAACAGCCGGAGCTGTCTGAACTACAACATATTTGCTTTTGTCCGAAATTGCGCTCCAAACCTCCTCAATGTAGTTCTTTTCAACAAGAGCTCCGGTTGGGCAGTGGTTTATACATTGACCGCAATTGGTACACACAACTTCACTCATAGTCTTTTCAAAGAAGGTGGTAACCTTGGCATGTTCTCCTTTGAATGCCATAGTAAGCGCATTTACGCTTTGAAGTTCGGCGCATGTCCTGACGCAACGCTGACACCTTATACATTTACTGTCATCCTTAATGATTGACGGCGAAAATTTGTCAACAGTGTAGTTTTTAAATGGAACAAGATGGATAAAATCCTGATTCATAATCTTGTAGTCCGACGCTAAAGTTTGAAGCTCACAGTTTCCGTTCTTGTAACAACTCGTACAGTCGGCATTGTGCTCGGTAAGAAGTAGTTCAATAATGTGCTTCCTAGAGTTTCTTACTTTTAAAGTGTTTGTAAGGACCTCCATGCCGCTTTCGCAAGGGGTGGCACAAGCTGTTGCAAGCCTCTTCTGGCCTGCGAGTTCAACCACGCAAACCCTGCAGTTACCTGCTATGCACAAGTCTTTGTGGTAACACAGGGTAGGGATGATTACCCCAGCCTGAGTTGCAGCATCCAGAATAGATGTTCCGTGCTTCACATCAACTTTTTGGCCGTTGATTGTAATACTTATTTTATTTCCCATAAATGTAATTTTTTCAGCATTAATAAATCATCTCTTCTCTGAAGTTCTCAACAATTGAAGAGAATGAATTGGCAACGGATTGTCCCAGTCCACATTTGGAGGTTATCTGCATTGTCTCGGCAAGTTTTAAAAGCTTGTCAAGATATTGAGCATTTTTATCCCCCCTTTTAACCGCTTTAATACCCATCAAAAGCTGTTGGCATCCTACCCTGCATGGGGTACATTGACCACAAGACTCTTCGGCAAAAAAGTTAAGATAGTTATCAAGTACGTTAAACATAGATCTGGAGCTGTTAAACAGCATCATAGACCCTCCTGTCGGGAGTGATATTCCAACGAGTTTGCCTTGAAAGCCTATGTTTGTCTCTGCAAACTTCTTTCTTGGAACAAGAAAACCTGACGCTCCACCTACCTGAACGGCTTTTGTATCATCGTCGCCAAACTCCTCTACGAAGTCTGACAGACTCATACCAAGCTCAAGCTCATAAATGCCCGGTTTTGGAGTATCTCCCGAAACTGAAAATAGTTTTGATCCTCTTGAGTATTGAACCCCAAGATCGTAAAATCTTTTTGATCCGTATCTGAAAATTGTATAGGTATGTGCAAGAGTTTCAACATTGTTTATAACGGTTGGCTTACCCATGTAACCGAATGATGAAGGATATGGAGGTTTGTTTCTTGGTTCTCCTCTTTTTCCCTCCATTGACTCGAACAGAGCTGTCTCTTCACCACAGATATACGCACCGCTGCCCATAAAGATCTTTATGGAAAAATCAAAATTGATCTCTTTGCAAAAATATTCAAATTCACTTATTGCCTTGTTAAGTTCAGGCTGAAGGAAGTAATACTCTCCTCTTAGATATATGTATCCCTTTTTTGCTCCAATAACATATCCGCATATGGCAATAGCTGTTAGAACCTTAAAGGGAACTCTTGAGAGAATCTCCCTGTCCTTGAAAGTCCCCGGTTCACCTTCGTCAGCGTTGCAAATAACATATTTTACATCGCTTTTCTCTTCGGAGGCAACTTTCCATTTTAATCCGGTTGGGAAACCGGCTCCACCTCTTCCTTTTAGTTCAGAGCTTATCAGCTCGTTTATCAGCTCCTGGGGAGGACGGGTAATGCTTTTCTTAAGAACATCTTCCCAGTCGTTCTCATTTTTAAAAATGAAATCAACTCTTTTTAGTAGATAATTAGTTGACATTTTCCCCTCCCTCTTTTTTATTCATGTACATGGTAAGAATTTCCCGAATTTTCTCGGGGGTGAGATCGGTGTATACCTCGTTGTTGATTAACATAGCCGGGGCCTTATGGCAAAATCCCAGACAGTTGGTCTGCAGAAGTGAGAACTTTCCGTCTGAAGATGTTTCGCCGACTCTTATTTTCAGCATATCTTCAATGGTCAGCAGTATCTGTTTCTCTCCCTTCATGGCACATGTTATGGTTTTGCATATACGAATAATGTATGTGCCCATTTTCTTGTGTTCAAGAAATGAGTAGAATGTTGCCGTTCCGAACACTTCGGTGGCCGGCATATCTAACTCTCTTGCAATTTCGATCATGGAGTATTCAGAAAGATACTTCTCTTGTTCTACTACGCCCTGCAGAATAGGCAATAAATTATGCCTTTCACGACCATGTTTATCGGCAAGGTCTTTGATGAGCTCAATAATTGGTTTCATCCAAGTTTGTTTTGTATGTAAAAGTGGGTTGACTAGAGTGAGCTTCGCTGCTTTTTTATGCAGGAAACTTTTTTTGCAATGCCTCTTAATTTAAGGCCTTTTCAACGCCATAGACATTGGGTACATTGACCGGTTTGTCTATCGGGGTAGAGTATTCTAGTTAGACAAAAAATGATAGGGTAAATATAAGAAAAAAAAGAGAGAAACTCCAAATTGAAACCATTCGATTCACAATTGTAATTTCTCTCAAACTGATAATGTTTGCTATATTTTTACCACCAGCCCCGAATGTTGTAAATTACCCTTGGCTGGTTACTGCCGTAGGCGACTCCAATGTCTCTCATTGCCCTTATTCTAAGCTTGCTGATATCTACGTTATCTTGCTGAACTTTCAGTAAAAAGTTCCATTCTCTCTGATCCACCTCTTTTATTCTTTTGGCAATTCTCTCTGATAAGGCTATTGCACTTGGAAAGCAGGATGCCTGTGGGTCAATTCCTGCGAGAAACCTGATAGCACGCTGGCCGGCATTGAAGTCTTGCCCGGAATTCCATGCATTTGTTGCCTGAGCTAGAAGAACCTGGCAATCATGGTCAATTTTTTTGTCAAAAATGGGACCCAGAAGAACCATACACTTTTCATAACACTCTTTGCATACACTTGGAACACGGAAAAGAGTGGCTAGGGCGGCGTTGTATTCATGCATGCTTTCCAATGCCCTTGCTTCAGAAATAATCAGGTCACAGTTTGCGTTGTAGTACTCAATAATTTTTCTTTTGGCGTTTTCAATAAAATTTTGATACTGAGGATCGCGAGTCTTTATGTTTTTGATAGCGTCCAAATAGGCTTTGGTTTCATTATCGCCTACACCTCTGACACTAACAGAGTGAGAGGCATACAATATTCCATCAATTCCATCACCAATATACAGATTTACTTCCAGGTTGTAGGCGTGCATTGGCGGAACGGTTGGAGTAATATTCTTTGTAGAAGCTACAATATTTGCTGTCATAATAAACCTTGGATTGAATGAGGCTCCGCCCATACCATTCTGTGTAGCTATCTGACTAAGTTTGTTTTCAAGCGCATTTCGTGCTACTGAAGAAATTCCCTCAATCTGATCCGGAACATACGTATTTAGTACAATTCTGGCCTCATCGTCGGCACTTCCGTATGTATTTTGAGAAAATACAAAACTGCCGGTTAAAAGGATACAAATTATCAGTAATATCTTTTTCATATCTAAAGTATTCAAGTTATAGTTATTTTTCTCCGACTGTAAGAGTTGCCTGTCCAAGACCTCTCATGGTTATTCTGGAATCGATCATAAACCGGTCCTTTAAATAGCGCTGTAATCCCCTTACCCAGGTACGGGCATCAACGGCTCTGTTGTTTGCATCGTAAAGAGGGATTCTCACCTGCTCGAATATCATTCTGTTTTCAGATGCATCAGCTGTACTGAATCTTCCCTGAACAGTATTATCCGAAACCCAGCTCTCTATCTGAAAGCCTAGTTCATCTCCTCCGTATTCAGTCATAAGATCACCATCGAAAGAGTCCCATTTTCTGATTCTGAGTGTAATCTCTCTGCCGTTTTCAAACATGTCATCAAAATGTTGCTGAAGCTGCCCGTTGAAATTATCAAGATGAGAAAGTACCGCCGTTTCAAGCATTATTGGGAGCTCCGTTGCAATTAGCTGATTCCCGGTTCCGGAAGCCCCTGCAACCTGCTTGTCGGTATAGGCATCAAGCCCTTGCAAGACAAATGTCACAGACCTTCTTGGACCCATAGTATTTATTGTCCATGTCATCTGTATCCATATATCTGCCCGTGCAATATTTTTAAGTTTGTCAATAGGGCTTTCGCTTAATTCAGCACCGCTTCTGCTCGAACTCATAGCTGTCTCAGCAGCTTCTGTTTCAAGAGACTTTAGTGATGATTCGAGGTTTTTAAGCGGGAAACCTCTCTGGGTCATAAGCTCATTTATTTTGCTTATTACCACCATAAGATCGGCATTCTCCTGCAGAGCTCTTTTATAATCTGGTAGTTTAACCCGGGTCCCCTGATTGTCAAACTCCATCATATAGCCGTTTGTGTTGCACCACAAATCACTTGGAACAACCATGATCGTGGGCTTTTTTGCCTGGGATAGTGCAGGCAAAACTGAACAAATAATCAGTATAGTTGTAATTATCAGTTTCTTCATAGTTAAATAGTTATTAGTAATATCTGATGATACCGTCTTCTGCCATCTTTTGTTTAAGTTGGGCATGGTAAATTCTTACAATAATTCCGGCAGTTAATCCGCTTCGGGTAGATTTTAGATCTCCATCCTGGATATTCCTGTACCTTGGTTCTACAAAATTGAGATAGGCACCTTTGTCTGTAAAGAATGAATTAAAATATGATGCATATTTTTGTCTTGCATTAACTTCGGATACAATCGGTCTCATTTCACAGCCGTTTACACCCTCGGTTATACCTTTGAATAACACATCATTTACTGCATTTTTCATTGCCTGATCAACAGCCTCTGCCCTCCTTTTTCCGCTCCCCCAGGCTTTTACAATTTGAGTACCATCCTGGTCGTTTCCAAGACACTCGGTCTTGTATGTATAGTTTCCTGCTACAGTTACCGGAGCTGCGCATCCTGATGCCAGTAAAATAATAGATGCAATTATCAGTGAGTTTATCTGTTTATTTTTCATATTTGTTTATTTTAAATTAAAATCCACGTCCCAGACTCTTAATAACTCCTGCCTCTTCAAGGTCTTTCCTGAGAGCATCTACATTAACAGACATTATTACTCCAATTTTATAATCTTTACCAACTCTTAGTCTGTCCTCTGCAGCAACGGCACCATCGTTAGTGAGCGACACAAACTTTAAATACTTACCCCCTTCTGCAAAAAATAGTCGGAAGAAATCTTGCTTCTCCTCCTCCAAATTGGGATTTGTAGCGAGTGCCTTTTGTCCGGGGACCCTCCCTGTTCCAGCAAAACCACGAAATATAATTCCGTGAACAGCATTCTTTTTAGCTTGTTCAACTGCCAGGTTTGCATTCGGAGAGTATGACCAAACCTTTATCAAGTATGTCCCCTGAACACCGGTTTGAACGCCTTCTATTTCGTACTTCCAGATGTCAGTGTTCTCTTTCTTATTTCTCCTTGACTGCCCATACATTGCCTCTGAGGCAATTAATAAAAAGAGGAGAGTAATAATTAATGTAAGGGTCGTTTTTTTTAATACTTTCTTCATAGTGCAGGTTTTTATTTATTAATATCTATTTTATCTGTTTAATCAGTAATCCGGGATAGTAATTTTTACCACCTTTAAATGTGGTGCGATCCAATACCGGTTTTTTGCTGTTTTCATCACCGTTATCGGGATCTTCTGAACCGAGATTAAATCTGTTATCCCAAATGAGATTCTTATCAACCTCTATCTTTCCCATGCTTTTATATGATATAACTCCTGTCTTCTGATCCATTACCTGTTCAAAAACTTCAAACTTTTCACCCCCTTCAAGCCCCTCCTTCATACCAATTTTTGCAGTTATTGGATTCCCTGTATAAAGAGGAGTTTTAGGCATGAAAATGTCATAACTTTTCTGAAGTTTTGCAAAAACAGCATCAATGTTTCTTATTGTTGCCAATTCAACAATTTGCTCTTCTGTCCTTTTTGTTTTGAGAGAAAAAGTGACAAGACTTCTTGATTTTTCCGCTCCAATAAATTTCAACTGAAACAGGCTTGTCGTATCAAATACCTTTTTCTTTGCGGCATCAATTTTAGTTGCGTCAATATAGAGATCATTATAAAAGACGTGCTGAATAGAGTCATTCCAGTCAAGCTGGTACAGATAAGAGGTTGTCCACACAGAATACCCCTCTTTTGCCTTTTTGTAAGCAACTTCAGCTGCAGTGATAGCGGCTGCCTGCAAAAGCCCGTTTTTAATCTCTTTCGCGGCGAGAATTGCACCCTCCCTAATTACAGCTGCAGGAATCTCATTGCTCAGAAAATTCATTTTTGAGACAACCACAAATGTGTTGTATATGAGATCGAGACCGGCAGTTTTCAGAAGGCTTATACCGTCTGATGATGCCATAGCTGTTTTTGTATCAAGAAATGAGGCATCAAACATCCCTCTGTCGGCAATAAGTTCTATGTCAAAACTCCCGTCAGGCTGTCTATTGAACCATTTTGCAACCATCTTGTTTGCAACTTTCTTATCTTTAAAGAATTTGCGAATAACAAGTGTGTCGTCATAGCTGGCAGGATCGTCGTTTGCCTCTCCCGGTTTGGCAAACATACCCTGCTTTAAGGCTCCTCCGAATGTTTTTTTAACGCCTGAGGAGGCTCTCTCTTCGTCTGATATCGGGTAGAGTTTTGGATTAAATGATTTTACATCAATTGTGTGATCATTATATTTATCCGGGAAAGGAGCATTATAATATGCCTTTATTACCGTATCCTTTTTGGGGAAATTGTCCAGCTCCATAAGTATTGTATGGAGTGAGCTCCGTCTGTACTTAAATTCAGAAGATCCGTTAATATTCTGAGATAAAATTTGTGTCACAGAGAGAGAGAACAACAATATCAGAGTTAGAGAGAGAAGTTTTTTCATAATTTATTTTAAGTCAGTAAATAAATTTATAGTTTAGATCAGTAGATACAATATTGATAGATATGATATTGTTTGAATTATGTATCTGTTTCCGTTTTATTTTCCGGATTACTTTTTTCTTTCACTTACATCAGGTGGGCTTATTGCAGTGCTTCCCTTTGTAGGTACTTCAAAGGCCCTTAGTGACGTGCGTGTCTCAGAAAAATAATCAGAATCATAAAATACCCTGCCTTTATCGTTTTGCATGTATCCGGCAAATCCGTGATTATCTAGCATGAAAATAGAATAGTTCAGGTTGTTAATCCCATTTACTGCATAGGTTCCTGAAATGATGTAAACCAAATCGGCATACTCTCCGGTTAGTTTTGATGAAACAACCTTTAGAAATGCTGTAAAAAGGGTTCCGTTACCAACGATGTATCCTTCAGAGGCGGTGCTGCTTCCTGTTTCAACACCTGTGGTGTAATTAACGGAAAGATCTTCGTAGCCAATTGTCAGATTTATGTTATTCTGAGTATGAAATCTTATCCTAACATCGTTAAATCTGGTTTCAAGGGCATAATCACCTGAAAGATTTGTACCCTTAAGTCTGAGAGGTGATATGTTGTAAGTCCCATTTACTGTTGGAGGTGTGCTCTCTGCATATATTGGCATACCCAGTCTTTTGAGTTCGGTTATTATGGTTTCAGGAACCATGTTATTTATAGCCTCTGTAAGCCCGTTAGACCTCCGTTCACTGCCGTATGCAGTCCCAACTCCGTTTGTCGCATATGCCCTTATATAGTAGGTTGTTCCGGCAGTAAGGCCTGTAACATAGCTAGTGAAGAGCCCGGTGCCTATTCCGTTTGTAGTTTTTGAATCGCTAACAGTAGGGTTTGGTAATGTGCTCCAGCAAACACCTCTAGCACGGACTTCAGAACCACCGTCATAAGTTACATGCCCTCCGGAGACAAAAGATGTAGCAGTAACATTGGATAAAGCTGAAGTTAATACAACCGGTAAAACTGCAGGAGTGGAGAATGATACCTGATTTCCGTAAGCTGTTCCGATGCTGTTTGATGCATAGGCTCGGGCATAATATACCCCTCCCGGAGATAACCCTGTAAGTGATACGGTAAATGTTCCCGTTCCTCCTCCCATGGCTATCTTTGAATCGGCAGTTGTAGGATTTTGGGATGTACTCCAGCAAACTCCCCTTGTATAAACAACCTCTCCACCGTCGCTCGTGATGTTGCCACCACATGTTGCAGAAGTTGACGTAATTGCAGTTGCCTCGGATGTTGTTAAAATAGGAGCGCTTGTAATTGTAGTAAACTGTATCTGATTCCCATATGCTGTCCCAACACTGTTCGTAGCGTATGCCTTAACATAGTATGTGTACCCCGGAGTAAGTCCGGTGAGTGAGCTTGTAAAGGTCCCGGTCCCGGATCCGTTGGTTGTTTTTGAATCAGAAAGGGTAGGGCCCGGATTGTGACTCCAGACTACACCTCTGGCGGTAATTGCAGCACCTCCGTCATTTGTAATAACTCCACCAGTGGTTGCTGTTGAAGAGGTTATTGATGTTGCAGCTGCTGTAGTAAGGGAAGAAAGAATTGCAGAGGTTGCAAATGAGACCTGAGTTCCGTATGCTGTTCCTACGCTATTTACTGCGTAAGCCTTAACATAATATGTTATTCCCGGGCTTAGACCACTCAAAGTGCTGGTAAAAGTGCCTACACCTGCACCGTCATTTGTCTTTGAGTTTGCCACAGTAGGATTCTGGTCTGTACTCCAGCAAACGCCTCTTGATGTGATAGCTGCCCCACCGTCGCTTGTAATATTCCCACCTGATGTGGCTCCGGTTGATGAGATATTCGTAACGGTAGCAGTTGATATTGAGGCGAGTAAAAGTATGATTTTTTTACAGCTGTATAAAAATGCAGATACTGCTCCAATAAGGAGCAGCAGTCGGGTTAACTGACTCTTTTTCATGATTTGAAGTTTAGGTTACGTTTAAATTCAAATACTTATTAATATGTTCCGGATCCAGATAATGAGAATTATCATTATCAATGGAACTATTATAGCTTTCTTCTTTAAATAAAATTCTGCCCTGTTATAAAAATTATGCATGCTTCTTTTGCCGGTAATTAAATCAAAAATGAGCCAGGGAGGTAATATGACCAACATTAATGCAAGTATAAAGCCGATAGGATTGTGAATTAAAGCCTGTCCAAAATCACCGTCAACAATCGAAAGAACTGATCGGGTAGAACCACACGAGGGGCAGGGAATACCGGTAACTGTTTTAAAAAGACACAATCCCGGAGCAGATAAGTCAGAGTTTTTATTAATTGTAAGATTTATAATAACCCAGGCATATCCGGTAACTACTGCCAAAACAGCAAAGGGATAAAGCCTGTTTTCCTTTAATGGCATCAGTATAGTAGTTGCTGAAGTGTTATCATATTTTTTTCTCGGGTTGCCCTCATTATCAGAAACCAGTCAATAAATGTCCAGATGCCAAGGCCTCCACAAGTAAGTAGTTTCCCGATACCAAGTCCGGTATCGCCAATCAGGAATCGGTCAATTCCAAATGTTCCTCCAACAAGAGATACTATAAGACTTATTGTTGGATCTTTAAATTGCACAGTCTGGAGAATGAACCATTTTGAATCGTCCATGCTCAAAAGCCTGTCTCTTATTTGTCCAAGGTGATAACTTTCGAAAAATCTGCCATTGGTCAGAATAAACATATCCACTTTTTGTGAATCCATATTATATGAGTTTAATGTATATTTACACTTGAAAACCCCATTATTCTATATCCCCACATAAAAATAGCTGATTTTTTACTACCATATTTTATTACTTATTTCCATATTGTATAATTGACAATATGGTTACAATTTGATCTGAAATACCAAATATTACGCATATGAAAAAAACACTGATTTATCTTGCCGTTCTTCTGGTGATCTCTTTCACAGCACCCTCTCCACTTTCGGCTCAATCAAATGATACGATAGATAAGATTGATAAAATATTTGCACAGTATCATAATGCAATGCCGGGAGTTGCCGTTGCAGTTACGCTTAACGGAAAGGTTTTTTACAACAAGGCTTTTGGCCTTTCAAATCTTGAGTTTCCCTTACCAAATACTACAGAAACGATTTTTGAATGTGGCTCTGTTTCAAAACAGTTTACTGCTGCCGCAATTCTGCTGTTGGCTCAGGAGGGAAAGCTTTCGTTAAATGACGATGTAAGAAAATACATCCCGGAGCTACCTCAGTATGATGCCCCAATTA
>JAUYTX010000087.1 GCA_030695025.1 Bacteroidales bacterium
TAATCTTGTAACTCCAATGTTTTTTGAGAGATTTCCCGATGCATCAGCCCTATCAGATGCAAGCGAACAGGAGATTTTTAATCTTATAAAGTCTGTAACATACCCTAACAATAAAAGTAAAAGCTTGTCAGGTATGGCTAAGATGCTGGTTAAAGAGTTCTCTTCTGTTGTTCCTTCAGATCCCATATTACTCCAAAAATTGCCGGGTGTAGGCAGAAAAACCGCCAATGTTATAGCCTCCGTGATTTACAACATACCGGTTATAGCAGTTGATACACATGTTTATAGAATATCGAGAAGATTGGGCCTCTCAACTGCAAAAACTCCACTTGGTGTTGAACTTGATTTAACTGATAATATACCGGAATATTTAAGGGCAACAGCACACCACTGGCTCATATTGCATGGCAGATATGTGTGTGTTGCCAGAAAACCCAAATGCAGCAACTGCGGTTTATCGCCCTTCTGTCTCCATTATCATAAGACCGGCGGCACAGATTTCCATGAAGGTAGCACCGTTTGATGGTCCAAAACTTCCTCCCACAACTCCTATCATATCATCTTTTTTGAAACAATTATCATCAAGCAGCCTGTTGATAGAGTTCTTTATGAACTTGTCTTTGCTTGCGGTTGGGTCCATCGAATAGGCGTAAACTCCGTACGAAAGTGCCAGTTCTCTCATTACATGAGGAGCATAACACATTGCATATATTGGAGTTTTAGGTCTGAATGCGGAGAGATACCTGCCGGTTCTGCCGGTTCGGGTGTCAAATACCATTGCTTTTATAGGCAGTTTTCTGGTTGCGTTTACAAGCTGGCAGCTGAGAACCGCTGCAACCGGGTGAGTTATGTCAATTAACTCAAGAGAGTATGATGGTCTTACCTGACTCTCTATTTCGTTTGCAATCTTTGTCATTGTGCGAACAGCCTCGGTAGCATATTTTCCATTTGCAGTTTCACCACTTAGCATTATTGCATCTGTCTTCTGGTATATTGCATTTGCCACGTCACTCACCTCAGCCCTTGTAGGCCTTGGGTTTTCTATCATAGAGTGAAGCATCTGAGTTGCAATAATTACAGGTTTTTTTCTCTCCTGACATTTTTTAATAATCTGCCTCTGAATTGTCGGAATCTTTTGATATTCAATCTCTACGCCCAGGTCTCCCCTTGCCACCATCACACCGTAGCAATGCGATAAAATCTCGTCAATATTGTCAACCCCCTCCTGGTTTTCAATTTTGGCAATAATTTTCATATGGCTGTTATGGGAGTCAAGTATCTTTTGAACCTCAATAAGATCTTTTTTGTTTCTGACAAAGGAGTGCGCTATAAAGTCCAGATCATTTTTTATAGCCCACAAAATGTACTCTTTGTCTCTGTCCGAAATAGAAGGGAGATTAACCTGCACATTGGGAATATTGATGCTTTTTCTCCCTTTTATAGTTCCGTCGTTATTTGCTTTACAATACAGTCTTGAGGTGCTTTTTCTTATAACTGTGAGCGATATCTCACCATCGTCAATCAGAATGTTTGAACCCACAGGTATTTCGGGTACAAGGTGGTTGTAGTTTGTGTATAGAAGGCCGTTTCCTGATACACCCAAAGGATTATCTTCAAAAATAACCTCATCTCCGGTTTTAACAGGAAAACCCTTGTCGGTTGACATGTTTGTAATTCTAATTTCAGGCCCTTTGGTGTCTACCAGAATTGCAATTTTATCTGATACTTTGCGTGTATTTTCTACTATTGGAAGAGATGAGTCAAGGGTAGTATGAGCAGAGTTTATTCTCACCACATTCATCCCTTCGCTAAATAACTCGTTTATAAATTCTACACTGCAATTACGGTCCGACACCGTACATATTATCTTGGTTTTCTTTTCCGTCATATTTCTTCTAAATTTGTATGCAAAAGTAATTCATTTTATTTGAAAAGGTCGTTTAATAATAATTTAATAGCTGACTTCGCCTCTTATCTGAGACTGGAGAGGTCTCTGTCATTAAACAGTATCAATGCTTATTGTTCAGACATTTCAAAACTTGTAATATTTCTGGAGACTTCACCTGACAACGGGGGCATAGTCAATCCTGAAAAGGCAACACCGTTGGTTTTGTCTACATTTATTGCCACGCTGCACAGCAAAAATCTCTCCAAAAGATCTCAGGCAAGACTAATAAGTTCGCTTAAGGCATTTTATCGGTTTCTTGAAATTGAGGGCAGAGTCAAGGAGAGTGCTGCAGAAATGCTTGATTTTCCAAAAGTTAAACCATATCTTCCAATTGTTTTGTCGGTCGGAGAGGTGGAAATAATTATTGATGGAATTGACCTTTCCAAGGATCAGGGACACAGAAATCGGGCAATTGTTGAGATGCTTTACTCTTGCGGATTAAGGGTGAGTGAACTTGTAAACCTTAGAATATCTGACCTCTTTTTTGATGAGGGTTTTATAAGGGTTACAGGTAAAGGTAGTAAGCAGAGACTTGTTCCTGTGGGCGCTCCCGCAGTCTCGGCAGTAAAGCTCTATCTTGAGCAAAGGAGAACAATAAAATTTTCTTCCAAAAATGAAGATACACTCTTTCTTAACAGAAGGGGGGGGAAGTTAAGCAGAGAGATGGTGTTTCTGATTATAAAAGGGGAGGCAAAAAAAGCAGGTATAGTCAAAGAGATCTCACCTCATACCTTCAGGCACTCTTTTGCGACTCATATGGTTGAAAACGGAGCAGATTTGAGAGTGGTTCAGCAAATGCTTGGACATGAGAGTATATTAACCACAGAGATATATACTCATGTGAACAGTGAAAAATGGCGCGAAGGAATACTTCGTTGTCACCCTAGAGCGAAATCGCTCTAAGATGTTATATTTGCAATCTGAATTTTAAAAGGAGATTATATGTCAAAAAAATATTTTCTACAAATTACCACAACTGTTTTAATCGTGCTTTTAACAGTCTCTTGGGGTTTTTCAGCCACTGTTAACGTGTTTGATAAGGAGGTTGCTAAACCAGGGTCTGAGAATGAAAAGGATACAATAAAACCGGTTAATCTCAATACCGTAGTTGTTACTGCCAATAAAACAAGAGTGAACAGGAGTAATGTCCCGCTTACCGTATCTGTAATTGAGAGGCATGAGATAGAAGCATCGGGACACAGCTCAATACTGCCCGTTCTTTCACTTAATGTTCCCGGACTGTTTGTAACTCAAAGAGGAGTTACCGGCTTCGGAGTGTCAGAAGGGGCCGCAGGAGCCATAAATATCAGAGGGGTAGGGCAGGGAAATAAAGTTTTGATGCTCCTTGATGGTCAACCTCAGTGGGCAGGAGTCTTTGGACACTCACTTCCTGATCTTTATCTCTCATCTGATGCAGAGAGAGTGGAGGTAATCAGAGGTCCAGGTTCGCTGCTCTATGGTTCAAACGCAATGGGAGGAGTTGTAAACATAATCACCCGAAACCATGACAAAGAGGGGAGAGTCACAAAAGCAGGAGTCTCTTACGGCTCGTACAATACTCAAAAATACTCTGTAAATAACGGGTATAGCAAAAAGGGTTTTTCATCTTTTGTTTCATTCAACCGGGAGTCAACCGATGGCCACAGAATAAGATCGGGATTCGAAATTACCAACGGATTTATCAAAGCCGGTTATGATCTTGGAAAAAACTTTACAGTAAGTGCTGACGTTGCCCTTACAAAGATCGTTAATCAGAACCCCGGCCGCGCCGATGATCCGATGATTGATAATGTGATGGATATTTTAAGAGGGTCGGGAGCCCTTATTGTTGAAAACCGCCACAGGTATGGCTCCGGAGCACTGCATCTCTTCACCAATATGGGCGAACATAACATAAATGATGGTTATAAAATCGGAGGGAGCCCGAGAAACTACCTTTTCAATTCAAAAGATCATAATACCGGTGTTATGGTGTACGAAAACATCAGACTTTTTAAAGGGAGCTCCTTTACTGTTGGATTTGACTATAAAAAATGGGGAGGAAAGGCATGGAACACTCCAATTAACGAATCCTCTTCTTATAATCAAACAACACTTGTAGATAAAGAGGTAAACGAAACTGCAGGCTACATTGTTCTCCAGCAGGATTTCTTTTCAAACCTGACACTTAATGGAGGCCTTAGAGTAGAATACAATTCAGTCTTTGATGTTGCCTTTATACCTCAGATTGGAGTAAGTCTGAGAGCAACACCGGTAAATGTAATTAAAGCATCGATTTCAAAAGGGTACAGAAGTCCTAATATCAGGGAATTATATATGTTTCAACCCAGAAATCCCGATTTATTACCCGAAAACATGATTAATTTTGAATTATCAGCCGGCCATACAATGTTAAATTCTAATCTTTCAGCAGAGCTTTCGCTCTTTTACATTGATGGTTGGAACATGATTCAAACAGTGATAATTAACGGAGTACCTAAAAATCTTAATACCGGACTTTTTGAAAACAGAGGAGTTGAAATACAGGCGAGCTACAGAATCAGGCCGGATCTTCGTACAGATTTTAATTATAGTTATTTAAGAACATCTAAACCTATTGTTGCAGCACCAAAACATAAAATTTTTGCATCTGTAGGTTACACTCCGGGTGATTTTGCTTTTAATTTTAATGCTCAACACATTGGAGGCCTATATCTCAACACTGCAACCAAAGCGCAGGAAAGTTATACAATCTTCAATGCAAGAGCATCTTACAAAATGGATTTTAAATTTATTAAAACTAGGTTTTTTATATCGGGTGACAATCTTACAGATACCTCTTACTCTATAAATGAGGGCTTCCCGATGCCGGGAATTACAATTTTATGCGGATTTGATATAATTTTTTAGTTATTTATTATTAAATATGCCTATATTTGCGGCTGAAATCATTTAACCCATAACACATTTTTAAAATGAAAAAACTTTTCGTATTGTTCGTTGTAGCCGGACTGGCTCTAACTTCGTGCGGCAGTAATGCACAACAAGAAGAAGTAACTGAAGTTCAAACTGATACTACAGCTGTTGAGGCTGCTGACAGCACAGCATGCTGCCCAGACAGTACAGCAGTAAAACCTGTTGAGATGGTTGTTGAATAAGGTTACGCTTAAATCAGACAAAAAGAGGGTGACTAAAAAGTAAAGTCACCCTCTTTTTCATATATAGCTGCGCCAAATTCGGAAAGAAAGAGATTTATTCGCAAAAATAAAGGGTTAATTACTTGATTTAAAAGTAAATAACCCTTGCTTGTTTCAATTA
>JAUYTX010000089.1 GCA_030695025.1 Bacteroidales bacterium
ATTATTGCTGCTTAGTCCTTCGTTTATAGAGTAGTTAGTAAAATTCTTACCGTCAAATTTTGATACCCCTGAACCATAAGTTGCAATCCATATATTGCCCTCAGAATCTTCAGACAGCGTTCTTATAAGATTATCGGCCAAACCATGAGATGTGTTGTAGGTGAGTGTCTTTTTTCCGTCAAAAACAGATACTCCACCGCCATCTGTTCCAAACCATATTCTATTTTTGGAATCCTCTATAATCTTGTATATCCGACTTCCCGACAGGCCCTGTTTACTGCCAAATTGCGAAAAATATGCTCTCTTTATGCCATCTTTTTCTCTGAAAGTACATTTGGTAACATAGCCACCAAATGTGCCTATCCATATCGTTCCTGCTTTATCCTGGAGTATACTTAGTACTCTGCTGTTTGCCAGGCCTTCATTAGTGGTAAGATGGGTAAAGAGATTGCCGTCATATCTCACAAGGCCTGCACCACGTGTTGCAAACCAAAGGGTACCTGTTCTGTCTTCAATAACAACCCTGATGTAATTTGAACTCATGCCCTCTTCAGTGCCAAATTTGGTGAAGAACTTGCCGTCAAATTTTAGAACTCCTCCATCAGCAGTGGCTATCCACTTGTTTCCTCCGCTGTCTTCGTTTATATCTCTTATGGAATTGTTGCTTAATCCTTCTTTTGTTGTATAAAGAACAAATCTCTTTCCGTCAAAATTTAGCACTCCGTTATCAGTTGTCCCTATCCACAAATCCCCATTATCAGCCTTGAATATTTTACTGATGGAATTAGACGGCAGACCTTCAGCCATTGAGTAATTCCAAAATTCATTCTCTTTTAAAACAGAGATCCCTCCGGTATACGTCCCAACCCAAATGTTCCCGGAATTGTCCTGATTAATGGCTCTGATATCATTATTTGCCAACCCATTGTCAGTGTTATAAACAGTAAAGATGTCCGAGTTATATTTTACCAGACCTTTACCTGTTCCAAACCACAGGTTTCCGTATGAATCTTCAAAAATAGTGTTTACAATATTATCAGGCATACCCTCCTTTTCAGTAAAGGTGGTCAGATACTTTCCATCATATCTGGTAACACCTCCGCGAAATGTACCAAACCATATGTTCTCTTCACTATCCTGAATTACAGAAAGAATAAGATTGTTACTCAGACCCTGTAAAGTAGTATAGTGGTAGAAAAATTTTCCATCATATTTAGTTAACCCGTCATCGGTGCCAAGCCAAATATTACCCATTTTATCCTGAATCATTGACCTCACCTGATCATGCCTGAGTCCCTGAAGTTTGCTGAAACTGCTGAAATTATGAGGATTAATATCTTTAATGTATGGGTCTTTAACTTCGACAACCTGAGGGGCTTTGCAAAATATTGGATTAGCGTTTGCAGGAGTATTTACAGGTTGAGTTGTACCATCTCTTCCCATTACCCTCACAACAGGAGAGCTAATTACGATTGTTTTGGGCTCAGCCGATTGATAAATATTCAAAGGCGCAGGCACTTCAACCGATTTTGAGGGAATGGTAACAATTGGAGATTTGGCCTGAACTACAACAGGGGGATTTATGCTGCCGGGAAGTAATACATTGCCTTTAGCCGGGACTGACTTTGAAGGCGTTATATTAATTTCGGGCGATTTGGAATTGTTGCATGAAAACAGCAACAACAATAGCATTATGTATATATATCGGAGATTATGTGACATAAAAAAATAGCAGTACTACACATACCAGACAGCTTAGCTGGTTAAGGCAAGTATAAATTATCTGCTAAATATACAAATATCTATTCAGATTTTTTCAAAAAATCCCTGAAATGGCTATAATCTGCAACCATTTTTATAGAATGCTTAGTCTTGTTAAGAGCGGTTGCTAAACCGGCTGGAATTTTAATATCCTTGCCTATAGCTGAAGTAACTGTATCATAAAACTTTGCAGGATGAGCTGTCTCAAGAATAACAGAGACAAAAGATTCATTCTGCTCATTTAAAAAGTCTTTCAAAGCCAGATAACCCACAGCACCATGGGGATCTATGGTATAGTCGTATAGATCCAGTACCTCTTTTATACCTTTCAGTGTCTCGGTGTCAGAGTAAGACTTGCTGTAAATCAATTTTTTAATAGATGAATAATCTTTATTGAACAACTCTGAAATCCTTTGAAAATTACTTGGATTACCCACATCCATTGCATTGGAAAGAGTAGCTACAGAAGGTTTAGGTGTAAAAACGGAGGTGCGGAGGTATTCCGGAACTATATTATTTGCATTAACAGCCGCAATAAATTTGGTGACCGGGAGCCCCATCTCTTTCGCAAAAAGACCAGCGGTAATGTTTCCGAGGTTTCCGCTTGGAACTGAGAATACAACCGGCAAGCCTCTATCTGCAAGTTTACTGTATGCATAGTGGTAATAGAAAGATTGAGGAATCAATCTTGCTATGTTTATTGAATTTGCAGAAGAGAGTGTCAGTAAACTATTCAGCTCAACATCACTAAATGCCTCCTTAACAAGCCTCTGGCAATCGTCAAATGTGCCATCGATTTCGAGAGCAATCACATTGCCACCTATTGTTGTAAGCTGCTGCTCCTGTATTTTGCTAACCTTTCCTGAAGGGTAAAGCAGAACCACCTTTATTCCCTCTTTTCCAAGGAATCCATTTGCCACCGCGCTTCCTGTATCGCCGGAGGTGGCAACAAGTATAATTGTCTCCCTGTTACTGTTTTTGGTAAAATATGAAAGAGCTCCGGCCATGAATTTTGCTCCAAAATCTTTGAAAGCAAGAGTAGGACCATGAAACAGTTCAAGAATATATTTATTGTTTTCCAACTTTTTAAGCGGAGCGTCAAAAGTAAGGTTATCAAAAATTATTGACTTTAGATGGGCGTCCGGAATTTCATCACCTACAAGGGTTTTACATATCTCAAATGCCAGTTCGGGCAGAGATGAATCTCTATGTGATTTGTAAAAATCATCTCTTAGTTTTGGAAAATATGACGGCATATAGAGGCCGCCACCGGGAGGAACTCCCTTAATAACGGCCTCTTTAAAATTTGCCGTAATATCTTTATTTAAAGTGCTGTAGAGTTTCATTTGAGTCTTATGTGAGTTCAATAATTTTGGGACCCTTACGGTTAATTTTTGATATGTATATATCAGAAGCAAGTTGAATTTTGTCAAGCTCGCATTTCATTGCTATTCCTACTCTTTTTGCTGTCTCTTCATCAGATGAAAGTGCAAAAACAGAAGGGCCGGAACCGGAAATGTTGCTGCCCAGTGCCCCGCTTTTAAGAGCTGCCTCTTTCATTTCTCTGTATTGAGGGATAAATTTCCCCCTGACAGGTTCTGCAAAACGATCTTCGATGCTCCTGCCTATCAGTTCATAATCGTCTGTCAACAGACCTGCAACAAGAGCTGCACAATTACCCCATTGGGCTATTGCATCATTTACAGGAATAGATTCCGGCAAAAGCTTTCTTGACTCTTTTGTAGAGATTTCAATATGTGGATGTATAACTGTGCAAAAAAGATTATCCGGTGATGATAGTGAAATTATGTCAACAGGCTTGTATCCTCTGATAAGAATAAAACCTCCGTACAGGCATGGAGCTACATTATCAGCATGTTCCGATCCACTGGCTATCATTTCACCTGCCTGAGCAAACCTAAGCAACTCTTTATCCGATAGGTTAAGTTCAAGAAGGTGGTTTAACGCAAAGGCAGCGCCTACTGCACTTGCAGCACTCGACCCCAGTCCGCTGCCGAATGGCATCTTTTTATGAATCTCCATCTCAATACCGCACTTGATGTCAAACTCCCGGCACATCTCAATAATGGGCACTCCCGCAGTATTTTTCTCAGGATAAAGAGTGAGTTTTCCATCGTCTCCTGTTATTTTCGTAATTGTAATCCCGGATCGTTGAGTAGTTCTAAGAATAATCTCGTCACCAGGGTTATCAAGTGCAAAACCCATTACGTCAAAACCGCAACCGACATTAGAGACGGTAGCCGGAGCAAAAACTCTGATCTCTTTTCTCATAAAAGTGTATTTAATTGGTGATTATCAGTAGGACCTTTGGTTTTTCCCCTCAACCCAGTTAATAAAAGCGGTATTGACCACTTTATTACCACCGGGAGTGGGGTACTCTCCCGTAAAATACCAGTCACCACTATTCTCTCTGCAAGCCTCATGCAGGTTTTCAACAGTCTGAAAAACCACCTTAACATCGGCTTTTACAGATTTGTTTTTAACCATTGAAGCAATTTTATCTGATATCTGGTCGTCCGTAAATGGAGCATAGATCTCTTTTACATAATTTACAAAAGACTCTCTGGGAAACCCCTCCTGTTTTTTACATTTGTTGTAAACATCGTCTATTACGCTCTCCATCCCCCTCTCAATAAGCAGTGCAATAGCAGCGTTAAATGCTATGAATTCGCCCATTCGTGTCATATCTATCCCGTAACAGTCCGGGTATCTGATTTGTGGAGCGGAAGAGACAATAACTATTCTTTTAGGATTAAGCGTATCCAGAATCCTTAAGATGCTTCTTTTAAGGGTTGTGCCTCTGACAATAGAGTCATCAATAACAACCAGATTATCATTCTTGTTTATGGCCCCGTACGTTACATCATAAACGTGGCGAACCATCTCGTCTCTATCATTGTCTGATGTAATGAAGGTACGTAATTTGGCATCCTTAATGACGATTTTTTCAACCCTAGGCTCTCTTGATATTATTTCAACCAATTCGTTATCACTGAGCTTACCTTCTCCTTCTTTTATTAACCTCTTTTTATCCTTGAGCATATAACCCCTAATCCCTTCGACCATTCCATAAAATGAGACTTCAGCAGTATTGGGGATAAATGAGAATACGGTGTTGTCAAGATCGTTTTCAATTGAGTTAATTATCTGATCTACAAGCAACATGCCCAGTTTTTTTCTCTCTTTATAAATTGATTTATCGTTACCCCTTGAAAAGTAAATTCTTTCGAATGAGCAGCTGCTCCTTTTTTCAGGCTTTCTAACCTGAACATGTGCTACTGTTCCATCTTTTTTAATTATAAGAGCATATCCAGGCTCTATCTCTTTAATTAGAGAATCGTCTGCTCCAAATGCTGTTCTGATTACAGATGCCTCAGAAGCAACTACAACAGCTTCCTGGTCATTGTAATAATAGGCAGGTCGTATCCCCCATGGATCTCTCATAACAAAAGAGTCACCATGACCTGTTACTCCGGCAACGGCATATCCGCCATCCCAGTTTTTGCTGCTAAGTGAAAGGACATTTTGTAAATCGAGGTTTTGTTCAATCAGAGGAGTTATCTCCTCCTTAGAGTATCCCAAATCTCTATACTTACGGTAGAGGTTTTGGATTTCGTCGTCCAGATAGTAGCCTACTTTTTCGAGCAGAGTTACTGTGTCGGAATAATCTCGCGGATGTTGCCCCTTGTCTGTAAGACTTTTAAACAGTTCATCTACATTGGTCAGATTAAAGTTTGCGGCAAGTGCAAGGTTCCGGGACCTCCAATTGCTGGCTCTTTTCAGAGGGTGAACAAGATCAATATTATTCTTTCCAAATGTGGCATACCTTAGATGGCCAAGATAAATTTCCGATACAAATGGTAGGTTTTGTTTTGCCCATTCTGCATCTTTATCGGCAATAATTTCAGGTGAAAAATTATTTTTAATTGTTCTGAAGACATCCTGAATGGGCTCCGAATCACAGGATCTGACTCTGTCAAGGTATTTGTATCCAGCCGGCATATCAAGCTTAACACCAACTACACCAGCCCCCTCCTGACCTCTGTTTCGCTGCTTTTCCATTAAAATATAGAGCCGGTTGAGTCCATACAGGTAAGTCCCGTATTTTTCCTTGTAAAAGCTAAGTGGTTTTTTGAGACGGATAAGTGCTATCCCGCATTCATGTTTTATCTGGTCACTCATCGCAAAATATGTTATGCCTGCAAATGTAACAAAAAACAAAATACTTGAGAATTTTTGTAATAATTTTTACATATATTGAAAAGTTGAGTTAAACATTAGATAATCAATTGAATAAATAAGAATTGACCATCACAAAGCACCTATGTTAACCATCTCTTTTGAACATTATAGCTATCAATTTAAAACCAAAATGTTTCACATTCCAAATTTTGATTTAGCTTTGCACCCTTTTATTATAAATTATCAATCAATGGAGAAAAAAATGGGTAACCCGGCGGCTGTTGGCCTGGCTGGATTTGGATTAACAACTTTACTACTGCAATTTCATAATATCGGACTGCTTGGGTTGGGCCCTGTTGTGGCAATGGGATTTATTTTTGGAGGATTGGCGCAAATGATTGCAGGTTTTCAGGAGCATAAAAATGGCAATAATTTTGGCTATAGTGCATTCGTTTCATACGGAAGCTTCTGGATAGGGCTGGGTATAATCTGGATGCTAAACCATTTTGATATTTATAAATCAAGCCATACCGACGTGGGATTTTTCATGCTTGCCTGGACTTTGTACACTGTCATTCTTTTTATTGCTTCACTTAGAGTACATAAAGCTATGGCTATAACCTTCGGACTGCTGCTTATAGGCTTCATCCTTCTAGTAATAGGACACTTTGGTTATCCTGTATTTAATGTAATTGCAGGATATGAATTAATCTTTTGTGCACTTGGTGCATGGTATATGATGGGAGCAATAATTATTAACGATCTTGCCGGTAAAACTGTAATTCCGGTTGGCACACCCTTCATCAGGTAACAACTATCTCTGATCTCTTTCCATTTTTGATATCTTTGCATAAAAGATTTTAAGATGCAAAAACGAGATGTCTCAAAGCCAGACTGGTTAAAGATAAAACTTGGTACAGATAAGGGATACGGAGAGACAGGCAGGATTATCCGAGAGCACTCTCTTAATACAATTTGCAGCAGTGGAAGGTGCCCAAACCAAAACGAATGCTGGAGTCGAGGAACTGCAACTTTCATGATATTGGGCGATATATGCACCCGCTCATGCGGCTTTTGTGCCACCAAGACAGGCAAACCATCAGTTATTAATGATGAAGAGGCCTTTGAGGTGGCACAATCCGTTAAATTATTGGGACTTAAACATTGCGTAATAACTTCGGTAACAAGAGACGACCTTGATGATCAGGGAGCAAATCACTGGTTTAAAGTCATTAACGAATGTAAACGAGTCAATCCTGAAACAACTATTGAGATATTGATTCCCGATTTTAATGCTGATGTGAAGCTGATTGATATAATCATAAGTGCTAAACCCAATATCATAGGGCACAATATCGAAACTATCCAAAGACTTACCCCTGCGGTCCGGTCCGGGGCCAATTATCAAACCTCCCTTAAAATTTTAAAACACTTATCTCAATCGGGGGTTTATACAAAAAGCGGCCTCATGGCAGGGCTGGGGGAGACACCTGAGGAGGTAGAGGAGGCACTTAGAGATCTTTACAATTATGGCTGCAGAATTGTGACTGTTGGTCAATATCTCAGACCCGGACCAAGCCATATCCCGGTTGTTGAATATATTACTCCTCAACAATTTGATTATTACAGAGATTACGCATTAAAAATCGGATTTGATCATGCATTTTGCGGCCCGCTTGTAAGATCGTCCTATATGGCTGAAAAGGCATTGGATAAATTAAACAGTTCGGCATAATGAAACCCTATAAAATAATTGAACCCGGATTGGTTGATTATAAAGAGGCCTGGGATATGCAGAAGCTTTTTTTTAACACTCTTCTCTCTTCAAAAAATGGGGGAGCATCTTTACCAATGGCACTGATTCTGCTTGAACACCCCCATGTATATACGATGGGTATTCACGGAAACCAAAATAATATCCTATTCAGCCCTGATATGCTAAAACGAATTGAGGCCTCTTTTTACAACATAGAGAGAGGAGGAGATGTTACCTACCATGGTCCGGGACAACTTGTAGGGTATCCGATACTGGACCTCGAATTCTTCAGAATAGGCATCAAGGAGTATATTCGTCGTCTTGAAGAGGCTGTTATTAAGACAGTTGCATATTATGGCATAAAGGGTGAAATATCTGAAAATGCAGTTGGTGTATGGGTAGATTCAGAGACCCCCGATGCAAGAAAAATTTGTGCCATAGGAGTTAAGGTCTCCAGATTTATTACCATGCACGGTTTTGCACTCAATGTGACAACAGATCTTGAGTATTATAGGCATATAAACCCATGTGGCTTCATTGACAAAGGGGTTACATCGATCGAAAATGAGACCGGCTTAAGGCCATCAGTTTCAGAGGTCTCACATGTGTTTCAAAAATACTTTGAAGACCTTTTTTAGATAGTGCCAATAGCTTGTCTATCTAATGATTCCTCTGTTTTTTCTCCCGTCAATGTATATAAAAAGAGGATTTTGAAACCTTACGTGCCTCAGATATTTGCTTTCGTGCAAGGCATCCATCGAATCAAGTTTTTCTGAATTAAACAGCCCATCTTTCATGTAGGGGTTTATTGTAAGGTAACCGACTCCAAATGATGTGAGATTTTGGAAAAAGTGGGTCCCCTGACTCGGCTCAACTCTAAAATTTTTGAGGCCACACTCCACAATAACTTTAGCTTCTGAAATGTTTGGCCATTTAATTGGAATACCAAGCCATGGATCGCTTGAGCCCCATCTGCCGGGACCAATAAGAACAAAGTGCCTCTTTTGGTCTCTTAACTGCTGATTAAGCCTGTTAATCTCTTCGGCAATTTCAAGTGTGTGAGCACTGTCAAAGCTCTCTTCCTTAACATATATGATGTCTTCTATACCATCGATTGAACCCATTCCCAAAGCACTCTCGGCATATATCAATGAATCATTGATGTCAATACTATCCCATTCAAGTGATTTGTTGTCATTGTTGTTTGTAATGGGCCTGATCTGAAGAAGACTGAAAATTTTATCCTCTCCCTTTGGAACATCCATGTTTACTGCAAATTCAATCTCAACGGCGGAGTGCATCTCTTTATGGCAAATCTGAAGCAGGTCACATAGCATTTCAGCCAACGGCATGGTGTCATATTTGAGAATATGAGAAAATGTAATTACTTTTCTTCCCTCTTCAAGATTGCTGTCTACCAATCTGGAACTCTGCATATCCCAGGTAGAGGCAACAAAGTTCATATTTCTGAAGTGCTTTATCTGGTTTACATCAAATTTTTTGAGGTTTACTGAGTCGTCAACTGAAGTTTTAAACTCCTCAGGCTTGAGGTCTAGTGCATACATTTCGTTCTGAGTGTCTCTCAGCGCCAACTGTGGTGTCGATAGTTGCAGAACGTGCTTAGGGTGTTTTGGTGAAAACCTTAATGTCTTGCCCCCCTCAACAACGATTTTTCCAAGTCCGAATGCCATATTTACAATTCCCTCTTCGGGTAACTCCGATCCGATAGGGTAGTAGTTTACACTTCTTGCAACACCGGATATTGTTGGAAAAAAGAACCCCGAATCCTCGGTCCCAACCACATCCTGCAGAACTACGGCCATCTTCTCTTCACTTATGAGGTTAGATGTGGCCTGAATGTATGCTCTGCTTGAAGAGAAGTAAATTGACGCATATACACTCTTAATAGCTTTACCCAGAAGTCTTAACATCTGGTCTGAATTCCTTGTATGAGGAATCATGTAAGTTGAATAAATTCCAGCAAAAGGCTGATAGTGAGAGTCTTCAAGTTTTGAACTTGATCTTACTGCAAGTGGGCCGTATGAATTGGCAATATATACTCTCAGGTCTGTAACAAGAGATTCCGGTAATCTTGAACTTACAAACTCAGAGAGTATCTCTTCATCCGAAATATCTGAATTTATTACATACTGAAGGCCGTTAATTTTTATGAATTCGTCAAAATAGTCGGTAGCAATAACAACCGTCCTTGGGATCATAATTTTAACCCCCTCATACTTTTCCAGTAAATTGTATTTCTGGAGCATATTGTTGACGAATGCAATTCCCCTTGCTTTGCCCCCCAGAGATCCCTCACCCAGACGTGCAAACCAGATGTAATTGCTGTATGAGTTCTTGTCAAACCTGGCAACAACGCCATGACCCAGTACAATTCTGTAATCTTTTATTGCCTGTACAATAAATTCCCTAAGTTCATCTATAGAGTCAAAGTGGCTTTGATGAGTAGATTTTACCTTTGACGCCAGGGAGAAAAGACCCCTTGAATACATCCACTTTGAGAGCCTGTTCCTGGAACCATGATAAATCAGAACATCTTCGGGAATCTCCATGATAAGATCCTGAAGGTCTCTAAGATCTTTAGCCCGACCTATTATATCACCGTTATCCAGATCTTTAAATACAAAATCACCAAAGGCAAACTCCTCACTTATATATTCAGACAATTGAATGAGAAGTGTTTTGGAATATTTCTCGAGGAATCCTACACCCAGTTTCTTAGCAACATCCCTCATACTCTCCTGGGATGACTGCAAAAGGAAAGGCATATGGGGGTCGTCGCTTTTGATTAGTTTGCATAGATCAATCCCTGCATCCATTTTTTCACTGCTTGCAGGGTCGTTTTTATTAATTACAAAGGCTACATCCGAAATCACTCCAAGCAGGTTCTCTTTGTATCTTTCGTACAGATAAACTGCCTCTGAATAGTTAGTAGCCATCAGAATTTTTGGTCGGGCTCTTTTTCTTAGTTTTTGCTGCTGCTCGTTCAGGGTCTCTTTAAGAAATTCAGAACCCTGTTGGAGAACTATCTTGTATATAGCGGGGAGGTATGTAGAGTAATACCTTACGGAATCTTCAACCAGCAAAATTGATTGAACTCCCACATCCAGAATATCGTGGTCGGCATTCATTCTATCTTCCAGCAACTT